>NZ_JABMCA010000001.1:0-378892 GCF_014706005.1 Actinomadura sp. RB99
GCTGCGGGCACTCGCCCGCCAACACCGCCTCCGCCCGCGGCGGCGACCGGGCGACCCCCGCGCAGGCCCCGGGCGGCGCGGGCCGCGCGGCCGGCGCCCCCGAGGCCACCACGTTCGCCCGCCTCAAGGGCGTCCCGCACGACGACGCACCGGACGGCGCCACCGGCGGGCTCGTCGTGCACCCCGCCAAGCCCGTCCCGGTCCTCGACAAGCCCGGCGGACGGACCGTCGCCACGCTCCCCGCCACGGAACTGGGCGGCCCCACCTGGGTGCCCGTCGTGCAGAGCTCCGGGGACTGGCGGCGCGTGCTGCTGCCGAGCCGCCCCAACGGATCGACCGGCTGGATCTCCGGCGCCGCCGACGGCCTGCTCACCGCGCACACGCCCTACACCGTCAAGGTCGACCTGTCGCGGCGCCGGCTCACCCTGCTCAAGTCCGGCAAGCCCGCCGGCTCCTGGGCGGTCGCGGTCGGCGCCGCCAAGACCCCGACGCCCACCGGCCGCACCTTCATGCTGGCCACCCTCGCCCCCGCCAAGAAGACGCCCAGCCCGCTGGTGCTGCCGCTCGGCACGCACTCGGCCACCCTGGACAGCTTCGGCGGCGGCCCCGGAACCGTCGCCCTGCACGGCTGGCCCGACCGGTCCGTGTTCGGCAAGGCGGTCACCCACGGCTGCGTGCGCGTGCCCCAGGACGCGCTCCAGTCCCTCTCCAAGGTCCCGCTCGGAAGCCTCGTGTTCATCGACGCCTGAGCCCGGCGGCCGGTACACCCGGCACGCCGTCCGCCGGCGCCCGGCGCGCCGGCGGGACCCCGCGAACCCCGCTCGACGGCCACGGCCGTCCCTTCATCCGGATACACACCGATCGGAGACGATCCATGCACGCCTTCACCCGCCTGACCGCCGCCGGCCTGCTCGCCGCCGGCCTCACCGCCGCGGCCGCCGCGGCCACCGGACCCGCCCTCGCCGCGCCGCCCGATCCGTCCGGGTCCGGGTCGGCCTTCGGGCTCGCCGCCACCGGGCCGCTCGGCGCCGTCCCGCCGGTGCCCGCCGTCTCGTCCGACGGCGGCCCCGCGCACAAGAGCGTGCTCAGCGAGGACCGCCTCAAGGCCGTCCGCGCGTCCGCGCTGAACGTCGACGCGACGCCCTCGAACGCCCGCTCCAACGTCACGGACCTCGCCGTCCCCACCGCGAAGCTGATGGCGAACGCGGTCACCGCGACCTGCCACAACGGCCAGGGCGGCGCGCACCTGACGCGGGCCACCGTCGCGGGCAAGCGGCTGGACGCGACGCCGCCGCCCAACACCACCGTCCCGGTGGACGTCGAGGGCGTCGGCCGCACCTCGCTCGTCCTCAACAAGCAGCAGCGCATGCCGAACGGGCGGCTCGCCGTCACCGCCATGCAGCTGAACCTGCCCGGCGGCAAGGGCGCCGTCCGGGTCGCGTCCGCCACCTGCGGCCGCGTCCCCGCGCAGCGTCCCGCCGAGGCGCCCGCGCCGAAGCCGGTCAAGCACCACGACCTGCCGGTCACCGGCTGACGGCCCCTGGCGACGGCCTAGAACGGCGACGGCCCGGCGGTGCGGACACCGCCGGGCCGTCGCGCGACCGCCTGCTCCACGGTCCCGTACATGTCGAACACCCTCGCCAGGTGAGTGACGTCGAAGACCTCCCGCACCCCCGGCGGGCCGCCCGCGAACACCAGCTCCCCGTTCAGCGCGCCCAGCCGGCGCGACACCCCGATGAAGACGCCGAGGCCGGTCGAGTCCAGGAACGTCGCCCCGTCGAGATCGATCACCAGCCGCCGCGCGCCGTCCTCGACGAGCCCGAGCAGCAACACCCGCAGCCCCGGACTGCTGCCCACGTCGACATCGCCCGACACGGCCACGATCGTCTGGTCGCCGTAACGGCGCCGGTGCACATTGAAGTCCACCGTATTTGCCTACCAGACGCGCCGCACCGGCCGAAGCGACCCGGCCGTGCGAATGGCGCGAAAATTCCGCGTCAGCCCGCGAACGATTTCTCGAAATGCACGATGGCCCCGTTGCGCTGGACGCGGTCGAGAATGCGGACCTCCTCCGTGCACGCCCGCATCAACTGCAGCCCGCGGCCGTGCTCGGCGCTCGGCGGCGCCGGCGGCGCGTCCCAGACGGCGCGCGTCGCACCGTCCCGCCATCCGGTGTCACCGGTGTCCGCGGTGCTCGCGGCGGTGCTCACGACGGCCCCGCCGTCGATCACCTCCACGACGCACTTCGTGCCGTCCATCCGGGCCCTGACCTCGTACTCCTTGCCCGCGGTGGCATGCTGGATGACGTTCGCGCACGCCTCGCCGAGCGCCAGCGCGATATCGGCGCGCACCTCCGGCGGGACGCCGAGACCGCGCAGAGAGGCGTCGAGCGTATGCCTGACCAATGGAGCGCTCTCGGCGTTCCTCGGCAGGGTCATCTCGAGGACGACCTCCATACCATGCGCCTCCGTTCCCTCGCTAGTGGCAAGAATTCCCAGTACCGCACTCCGGAAACTCCGGCCATCCGGCAAGAGTCGCTAGTCGCCCATCGCGGCCATCACCTTCGCGCCCTCGCCGGCCAGCTCGTCCAGCGGGAACCGGGCCAGATCGTGCCGCAGCACGGTCTCCGCCGCCTCCAGCGCGGCCCGCGCGGTGATCATGCAGTTCCCGGCCCGCTCGATCTCTCCGAGCCCGATGCAGTCGAAGGCGACCTGCGCGTCGTGAATCGTCATCCGCAGCTGCCGGACGACCTCGTCCATCCCCATCCGCGTCCCCCCGTCGGCAGATTCACGCCGCATCCTAGGACGCCCGCCCGCCCGCGATCATGATCGCCGCGCGGGGCGGCGGGGCTCAGCCCTCCTCGACCCGTCCGGCCAGCTCGCGGGCCCGCGCGACCTGCGCCTCGTCCATCCCCTTGTAGTCGCAGTCGCGGTGCCGCTCCTCCTGGTCGTCGATCCACCGGGCGTGCGCTTCCCAGGCGGCCTGCTTGCTGATGCCGAGCGCGGCGCCGATCTGCGACCACGACGCGCCCGCCTCGCGCGCCGACCGCACCGCGAGCTGCCGCCCGTACACCGCCTTGCGGGCGATGACCTCGCCGAGCGCGAGCCGCTCCAGCGCCTCCTCGCGCAGGAGCGGCACGTCGCCCATCGTGTCGCGCACCCACAGCTCGTCATGCCGCCCGGCCGCCGTCAGCAGCGTGAACTCTTTCTCGATCCCGTCAGGAGTGATCATGCACCCCACCCTGACGTCAACCCACCCTGACGTCAAGCCCCCCTGACGCCTCTATTGGGCGATCAGACGGGTTCGGCTCCGTGGCCGGCGGCGATGGCGTCGATGTGGTGGGCGAGTTCGAAGTCTTTGGCGGTGAGGCGGTGTCCGGCGTCGTGGGTGGTGATGTCGAAGCGGATGCGTTGCCAGGTGATGTGGATGTCGGGGTGGTGGCCGATTTCGCGGGCTTTGGCCGCGACGTACATGGCCAGGTGGACGGTCTCGTGGTAGCTGTGCCGGTAGGTCCGGGTGATGGCGTTGCCGGTGCGTTGCCAGCCGGGGAGGTCGGCCAGGCGGGCGGCGATCTCGTCGTCGGTCAGCGGTTCGGGGGTCATGGGCGTCTCCTCGTCAGGTGATGGCGCCGATGATCTCGACCAGTTCGCGGCCCTGGGCACTGTGGTGCCAGCGTGCGGCGTGCGCGGGCAGGGCGATCAGCTCGGCGCTCAGCCGGGCCGAGCCTGTTTTGCCGCAGGCGGTGGCGGCGGCTTGGGCGATCGCGACGACTCGTTCGGGGTCGGGTGAGGCGGCTGCGGCGAGGGAGTTGGCCTGGCGGGCGCGGAACACGCCGGAGTCTCGCCGGTAGTCGGTGGGCTGGTCGCCGAGGACGCGGTCCCATGCGGTCGCGGCGTTGTCGTGGTCGCCGGCGCGGCCGTAGGCGGTGGCGCGTTGGGCGTCGGTGTAGTGCGGTGTGCGGCGGCAGGCGTTGGCCCAGGGGTAGTCGTCGTCGATGCGGAGGATCAGGGCTTCCGCGCGGTCGAAGGCGCGGTCGGCGCTCGCGCGGTCGCCGGTCATCGCGTGTCCGTGGCCGAGGTGGACCAGGGCCAGGACGCGGACTTTCGCGCACAGGCGGGACTCGTCGGCGAGGGCGGCGCTGGCGTAGTCGATGACGGCGCCGGGGTCGTCTTCGTCGATCGCGTGCATCGCCTTGTTGGTGAGGGCGTAGCTGACGAGTTGGGGGTTGCCGGAGCGGTGCGCCATTTCCAGGGCGGCGGTCCGCCAGTATCCGGATTGCTCCAGTGCGGCGGCGTCCTGGTAGAGCCAGCCGAGTAGTTCTGCGTAGGCGACGCCCATTTCCAGCAGTCCGTGCCGGACGGAGGTGTCGGCGGCGTGGAGAAGGTGGCGGATCAGGTCGGTCTGCGCGGTGACGGTCGGGATGAGCATGTGCGGGCCGAGCGACATGTCGGCGCGGTAGTGGCCGGGGAGTTGCTGGCGGAAGTACCCCACCAGTTCGGGATCGACGGGCCCGCTCTGGCCGATGCGCGCAAGGGCGCCCGCCGCGACGCCTGCGATGCCCATCTCCAGGACTTGACGGCGGCGGATCACGATCGTGGCGTTCCGTTTCTCGGGACGCAGGGCTCGGAGTTGTCCGCCCGCGTCGAGCAGCTCGTCCAGCCGATCGACGAGTCCGGGCGATGGGCGCTTGTGCCCGTTGGCGACCTTCGACAGATGTCCGTTGTCGCACGGAACCAGGGCCGCCAGCTTGCGCTGGCTGATGTGCCGCTCGTTCATGAGCTGCCGCAGTTTCTCGCCGAAGGTCATCGCTGCCATTAGTACCCGTTTCGCCCCGGGATGCGGTGCTGTCTGGCGCTGTCCGTCGAGGTGGACAGCGGACACCGCCTTTCACGCTAACGGCGGATGCGCTGTTTTGGAGTGCGAAAGGTGTCCCCCGGACACAGGAAACGGCCAGGGCTGGCGGGCGAACGCCAGTGGTTCCGGGGCCTGACCGGAAACGAGGTCCGGCTGTGAGAACGGTATCCGACTCGGTGATCTTTTCCAGGGCGGTGACGATGGACGGCATCCCGCCTGTTGCTGCGGTGCAGCCCGTCCGCCCCCAAAGCAACAGCTGACACGTCCCCCTCGAACCTCGTGGCTCCGGTCAACAGGCGCGCGCCGGGGCCGCACCCCAAACCTCAAAGGCGCGCCGGAGGTGAACATGACCACCACGCTGGACCGCGTCACCCACGCCGGGAAGGACCCGCGGGAGCTGATCCCCGCCGAAGCGTTCGCGCTCCTGGTGGACGACTTCCGCAACGCCACCCACGCCGGCCACGACTACTGCACCCGCGCCGTCGGGCAGAACCTGGTGTTCCTCAAGGCCGTCGGGGACATCCGCCGCGCTGAGCGGCGGGACCCCCGCGACTACGTCCGCATCGTCCCGACCCCGCCCGTCGACCAGGCGTGGCACCTGAGCCTGCAGCGGACCGAGGTGTACGTTCCGATGAGCGTCACCTTCGCCGAATCGTTCATCCACCACCGCCCCGTCATGGACGACGACATCCGCTCGGGCGCCGCACTGGCCCGCACCATTCCCCGGCTCCACGCCACCGGCTACTACGTGGACCCCGAGTTCTGGGACGGCGAAGCCGGCACCAGCTGCTGCCCGCCCGAGTGCAACGACCAGGGCGGCCGTGACTGGCGATCCCTGGTCGACTGGAGCGGCTTCCTGCCACTGGACACACCGCTCGCCATCCGCCTCTGACCGAACACAGCCAGAAAGGGCTGCGCGTGCGCACCGACTGGACCGACCTGCCCGAAGACCTGCTGCACCAGATCGAGGTCGAGACGGGCCCGATCGACCGCATCGAGCCCGCGCCCACGGGCAACCATGCCGACATCGCGTCCACCCTGCACACCGCAGCCGGGCGGGTCTTCGTCAAGGCCGCCCGCAAGCTGGACGACAGGGACGGCCCCGAGGTGACGTCGCTGCGACGCGAGGCCGCCGTCAACCCCGCCGTGCCCGAGTTCGCTCCCCGGCTCCACTGGCAGATCGAGACCGGGGAGTGGCTCGCACTCGGATTCGAGCACGTGCAAGGACGTCCCGCCGACTTCTCCGCCGGATCACCGGACCTGGAGACCCTCGCCAAGACCATCCACGCCGTCCACCAAGCACCCTGCCCCGACGCGGCGATGGCCGCCGAACGACGCTGGCAGCGCTACGTCGACGACCCCGCCCCGCTCGCATCCGGCGGCGTCCTGCTGCACACCGACCTCAACCAGGACAACTTCATCATCACCACCGACGGCTCCGCCTACGTCGTCGACTGGGCCTTCGTCACACGCGGCGCACCCTGGCTGGAACTGATCCTGCTCATCCCGTGGCTGCTCAAAGCAGGCCATCAACCCCGGGCAGTCGAGGAATGGGTCGCTCAGTTCCCGGCCTGGACGGAGGCCGAGCCCACCGACATCGACATGTTCACCACCGGGTTCGCCCGGCAATGGCGAACGGCCAGCCAACGGCGCCAGGACGCCTGGATCGCCCGGCACGCCGACCTCACCGCACGCTGGGCGGACTACCGGCTCAAGAGGTAACCGCTGCCCGACTGCCACGACCTTCGTTGGTTTGCGGCGAGTCGTCGTTGCGGGGCGGGCACAACGGCGACTCGCCGCGAGGGGAGGGGCGAGGGTCAGGCGGGGTGGTTGAGGCGGAGGCCGGGGTGGGGCCAGTTCTCGATCTTGAGGAGGTGGCCGGTGCTGGAGGCCGTGACGTACGCGGTGCGCATGTCGGGGCCGCCCCAGGTGATGTTGGTGATGCCCGGGTCGCCGTCCACGTCGATGTCGACGAACCGGACGAGGTCGCCCTTCGGGCTGACGATCGAGATGCCCGCGTGGACCATCGACGCGACGCAGACGTTGCCGTGCCCGTCGACGCCGAGCGAGTCGAAGTTGACGTAGTCCGGGGCGGTGTAGAGGAAGTTGCCGCCGCCGGAGCCGCCGAGGGAGCGGCCGCCCTTGATCTCGCCGGGGCCGGTGACCTCCCACCACCAGACGCGGGCCGTGTAGGTCTCGCTGACGTACAGGCGGGTGCCGTCCGGCGACAGGCCGATGCCGTTCGGGCCCTCCATGCCGCCGGCGATCTGCTTGATGGACGAGCCGTCCGCCTTGGCGTAGTAGAGGCGGCCCTTGTCGCCGGTGACGCCGTCGCTCTTGCCGTAGTCGGTGAAGTAGATGCCGCCGTGGGCGTCGATCACCAGGTCGTTCGGGCCGCGCAGCGGGACGCCGGCCGCCTCGGTGTAGAGCGTCTCGACGGACCCGTCGGACAGGTCGACGGCCTGGATGCTGCCGCTGGTGTAGTCGTCGGGGATGCCGCCCGCGAAGACGAACCCGCCGACCTCGAAGCGGCGGAGGCCGCCGGAGTTGGCGATGTAGACGCGGCCGTCCGGGCCGAGCGCCGAGCCGTTCGGGCCGCCGCCGGTCGTCGCGGCGATCGAGGTGGTGCCGTCCGGCTTCACGCGGGTGAGGGTGCCGCGGTGGATCTCGACGACCAGCACGTCGCCGTCCGGCAGGACCGTCGGGCCCTCCGGGAACAGCAGCCCGCTCGCCAGCTTGGTGATCTTCATCTTCTTCCCCTTTCGCGGACGGCCGGCGGCGGCCGCCGTCCCTGTGGTGCCGAGGACGGCTGCCGCGCCGGCGCCCGCGAGGAGCGCCCGGCGGGTGATCCTCACGCCATCGCCTGTTCGTCGCGAGGGGGGACGACCCCCCGCGCCCCCCGGTTCGCTTCGCTCAAGCTCTTGAGTACGCGGCGGGCTGTGCTCTGGATGTGGACCTCGTCGGGGCCGTCGTACAGGCGGGCCTCGCGGGCGTGCCGGTACATGCGCGACAGCGGCAGGTCGTCGGTGAGGCCGGCGGCGCCGTGCACCTGGACGGCCCGGTCGATGACGTTGTGCAGCATCCGCGCCCCGACGACCTTGATCGCGCCGATCTCGATGCGCGCCTGTTCGCCGGCGTCGATCCGCTCGGCGGCCTGGAGCGTGAGCAGCCGGGACGCCTGGATCTCGGTGTAGGAGTCGAACACGTGCTGCTGCATCAGCTGCTTCGCCGACAGCGGCTCGCCGAACGCGACGCGGGTGCCGAGCCGCGCGCACATCAGCTCGAACGCGCGCTGCGCCTGGCCGAGCCAGCGCATGCAATGGAAGATGCGGCCGGGGCCGAGCCGGTCCTGGGCGATGACGAACCCGTGCCCGCGCGGGCCGAGCAGGTGGTCGGCCGGGACGCGGACGTCCTCGTAGGCGACCTCGTAGTGCCCGCCGTTGAGGCCGAGGACGGGCGTCTCCCGCACGATCCGGTACCCCGGCGTGTCCGTCGGCACGATGATCATGCTGAACGCGCGGTGCGGCGCCGTCCCCTCGGGCTCGGTGCGGCACATGACGGTGGTGTAGGCGGCCTGCGCGGCGCCCGTGGTGAACCACTTGCGGCCGGTGATGATCCACTCGTCGCCGTCCAGGACGGCCTTGGTCTGGAGCTGCGTCGGGTCGGAGCCCGCGTGGTCGGGCTCGGTCATCGCGAAGCTCGGCGACACCTCGCCCGCGACCATCGGGGCGAGGTAGCGGTCGCGCCAGCGGGGGCTCGCGTACTTGTGCAGCATCAGCGAGTCCTGGAGCGTGAACGTGCCGAGGGCGAGCTGCCCCCACTCGCTGCGCCCCTGCACCTCGTTGACGTACACGTAGTCGAGGAACGGCAGGCCGCCGCCGCCCAGCTCCTTCGGGTGGCCGAGCGCCCACAGGCCCTCCTTCTTCGCCTCGTCGCGGAGGCGGAGGAGGGTGTCGCGGTCGCCGGCGTTGAGGGCGGGCTCCGCGGGCTCCACGCGCTCGGTCATGAAGCCGTGGACGGCGTCGCGGACGCCCCGCACCCGGTCCGGGACGGGGAACAGCATCAGCTGCCCCCGGTGAGGTCGGCGGAGATGTCGCGGTCGCCGTAGCCCTCGGGCGCGGCGACCTCGACGATCGGCTCGGGACGGTCGTCGAACTCCAGCCGCAGCGCGCGGGACATCGTCGCGTGCATCTCGTACATGCAGGTGATGTAGGTCAGCTGCAGGATCTCCTTGTCGGACAGGTGCTTCTGCAGGATCTCGAACACCCGGTCCGGGACGCGGCCGCCGTCGAGGACGAGCCCGTCGGTGTAGGCGAGGACGGCCCGCTCCAGCTCCGAGTAGCAGTCGGCGGTCTGCCAGTGCGGGATCGACTCGATCTTGTCCTCCGACATGCCGAGCGCCCGCATCTGCTTGCAGTGCTGCGAGAACACGAACTGGCTGCCGCGCGCCCACCCGGCCCGGCACTGGCCGAGCTCGCGCAGGACGGGGTCGAGGGAGGCGTTGCGGTAGAGGGCGAAGCCGCGGACGGCGTGCCGGAACACGTCGGGGTCCTGCGCGAACACCGTCCACCAGTCGCCGGGCGAGCCGGTCGCGGTGCCGTGGTCGACGGCCGGGTCGCGGTCGGGGGCGAACAGGTGGTCGTAGAAGAACAGGATGCGTTCGTCGGTGACCTCGGCGCGGGGGATCTCACGCAGGCGCGGCATTGCTCTTCTCCTTGGGGGCGGTGCGGTCGGCGGCGGTCTTCGGCGCGTGCGAGACGTCGGACTCGTCGAAGGCGCGGGTCCAGCAGGCGAACTCCAGGAGGATCCCGTCGGGGTCCTGGAAGTAGAACGAGCGGACGAACACGCCCTCGTCGAACGTGGGCGCGACGCCCCATTTGCTGTCGTCGTGGTTGAGGATGGGGCTGACCTCGACGCCCTTCTCCTGCAGCCGCGTCCGGTACTCCTCGAACTTCTCGACCGGCACGTGGAACGCGACGTGGTTCATCGACCCGACGGCGCTGAGCAGCTCGCCCTGCTCGGGGCGGGTCTTCGGCGCTGAGATGCCGGGGACGCCGTCCGGCGCGTCCGGGAACCAGAAGAACGCGACGCAGTCGCCGCCGCCGCAGTCGAAGAAGAAGTGCTGCCCCATCCCGGCGGGCAGGTCGAGGGTCTTGATCAGCGGCATCCCGAGGACGCCGGAGTAGAAGTCGATCGTGCGCTGCATGTCGGACGAGACGAGCGCGAGGTGGTTGATCCCACCGAGTTCGAACTCTTTGTTCGCGGGCATTCGGGGTGCCTCCTTCAGAGGGGAGCGGCGTAGCGGGCGCGCAGGTCGCGCTTGAGGACCTTCCCCGCGACGTTGCGCGGGAGCTCGTCGACCACCTCGACGCGGCGGGGGACCTTGTAGCCGCCGAGATGCTCGCGGGCGAAGGCGATGACGTCGCCGGGCGCGGCGGACGCGCCGGGCCGCAGCACGACGGCGGCGCAGACGGCCTCGCCCCAGCGCGGGTCGGGGACGCCGAAGACGGCCGCGTCGGCGACGTCGGGGTGCCGGTACAGGACCTGCTCGACCTCGCGGGAGGCGACGTTCTCGCCGCCCGTGATGATCATGTCCTTGATCCGGTCCACGATGTAGACCATGCCCTCGGCGTCGCGCCGGACAACGTCGCCGGTGCGGAACCAGCCGTCCCGGAACGCCTCGGCGGTCAGCTCGGGCTCGCGCCAGTAGCCGCGCATCACCTGGTCGCAGCGGACGACCATCTCGCCGGGCTCGCCGGGCGGGACATCGGTGAACTCCGCGTCGACGATCCGGATGTCGGCGAGGTCCATGACGCGTCCGGCGGCGGCGAGCAGGTGGGTCTCGCCGGCGGCGGCGCGGCGGTGCTCGGCGGTCCCGAAGTACAGGATGTTGCCGCCGAGCTCGCTCATGCCGAAGCCCTGGTAGAAGTCGCAGCCGAGGACGTCCATGCCGCGCCGCAGCACCTCGGCGGGGATCGCGGACGCGCCGTACCCGATCGCCTCCAGCGTGCCGAGGTCGTGGTCCTCGATGCCGGGGTGGCCCAGCAGGAACGCGATCATGGTCGGGGCGAGGCCGGTCTGGGTGACCTTCCAGTCGGCGACGAGCCGCAGGAATGTCTCGTTGTCGTAGGAGCGGACGATCCCGACGGTGGCCGAGCGCAGGTGGTTGACGAGGACCGCGTACCCGCCGACGTGGCAGAGCGGGAAGCAGAACAGGAAGACGCTCTCGTCGGGGATCTCCCACTGCGACGCCGAGCTGATCACGCCGGTGATCAGGTTGCGGTGGCTGAGCATGACGCCCTTGGGCGCGCCGGTCGTCCCGCTGGTGTAGACGAGCCAGGCGATGGAGTCCTCGTCGGGGCGGGGCGGCTCGGTCGCGTCCGCCCCGGCGACGAGGTCGGCGTAGCCCCGGTCGCCGCCGCCGTCCAGCCCGACGACGACCTTCACGCCGGGCATCTCGTGCCGGTGCTCGGTCATGGCGGCGAGGTGCTCGCCACTGACGATCAGCACGGACGCCTGGGCGTGCTCGACGAGCGCGGTGATCTCGGACGGGTGGAGCCGGTGGTTGAGGAACGTC
This sequence comes from Actinomadura sp. RB99, assembly GCF_014706005.1. NCBI lineage: Bacteria > Bacillati > Actinomycetota > Actinomycetes > Streptosporangiales > Thermomonosporaceae > Actinomadura > Actinomadura sp. RB99. The sequence goes on from NZ_JABMCA010000001.1 coordinate 11,432, forward strand.
AGCGCCATCCCGGCGGCGGGGACGGCGTAGTACAGGTCGACGTACTCGGGCCGGTTGCCCGACAGCACGGCGATCCGGTCGCCGGGCTCGGCGACGGTCCGCAGCGCGTTGGCGGCCCGGCGGACCCGGTCGCGCAGCTCCGCGTACCCGATCGCCCGGTCCTCGAACCGGAGGGCGGTGCGGTCCGGGTGCTTGCGGGCCGCGTACTCGACGATGTCGCTGATCAGCATGGACGCTCCGGCACGACGCCTCCCCGAAGTTGACTTGACAGTCATATCAAGTTGCTCGATGCTCGGATACTGTTCCTGCGAACATCGGCTTGTCAACCCCCCGGCGGGGCGGCGGCCCTCGGCGAAAGGAACCACGGATGGCGGACACGGGTGCCGGCGAGAGCCCGCAGGCGCCGCTGACCGAGCGCGGCGCCCGCACCAGGGAGCGCCTCATCGCGGCGGCCCGCGAGGTCTTCGAGGAGCGCGGCTTCCTCGACACCCGGGTCGCGCACATCGCCCGGCACGCCAAGGTGGCCTACGGCTCCTTCTACACGTACTTCCCGTCCAAGGAGGCCGTCTTCCTGGAGGTCGCCGACCGGCTCTTCGAGGACATGACGCGGCACTCCTTCACCCCCGGCGCCGACTCCGCGCCCGGCACCGACTCCACCGAGCCCGCCGCGCGCGTCCGCCGCGCCAACCGCGCCTACTACGAGGCGTACCGGCGCAACGCGAAGATGATGGCGATCATCGAGCAGGTCTCCACGTTCAACGAGGAGTTCCAGGAGATGCGGCGCAAGCACCGCGCCGAGTCCGTCAGGCGGTCCGCGCGGGCGATCGAGCGCTGGCAGCGCGCCGGGCTCGTCGACCCCGACCTCGACCCGGAGATGACGGCGCGCGCGCTCGCCGCGATGGTCGACCACTCGCTGTACCTATGGCTCGTCCAAGGCGACGACACGTCCGACACCGAGCGGCTCCTGGACACCCTCGACGCCCTCAACGTCCGGGCCCTCGGCCTGCGTCCCACCCCCTGAGAACTCCCCCCGAAGGAGACCCGCGTGCACGAGGAACTCGCCGACCGCTTCATCGCCGCCATCACCGGCGGCGACGTCGACACGCTCCGCTCCCTCTACGCGCCCGGCGCGCTGATCTGGCACAACGGGCCCGGCGCCGGCGGCGGCTCCGAGCAGAGCGTGGACGACAACCTCCGCACGCTGCGCTGGCTGTCGCGCAACCTCCGCGACTTCCGCTACGAGGAGATCCGCCGCGACGCGCTGCCCGGCGGGTACGTCCAGCGGCACGTCCTGCGCGGGACGCTCCCCGACGGGACGCCCCTGGAGATGGCCGCGTGCCTGTTCGTGACCGTGGACGGCTCCGGGCGCATCGCGCGCATCGAGGAGTACGCCGACACCCGCGGCAGCGACCCGCTGCGCGACCTCGCCGCCGCCCAGCGCGCGGCCCGCGCGTGACCGCGCTGGAGTCCGCGCTCGCCGCCCGGCTCGGCGCGGACGTCACCGGCCTGCACCGGCTGTCCGGCGGCGCGAGCCGCGAGACCTGGTCGTTCGACGCGGGCGGGCGTGCCCTGATCCTGCGCCGCGACCCCCCGTCGTCGCCCGACCCGGACGCGATGGCGCGCGAGGCCGCGCTGCTGGCGTCCGCCGCCCGCGCCGGCGTCCCCGTCCCGTCGCTGGTCGACCACGGCGACGACCTCGCCGGCACCCCGTTCCTGATCATGGAGCGGCTGTCCGGCGAGACGATCCCGCGCCGGCTGCTGCGCGACGACGCGTTCGCCGCCGTCCGGCCCCGGCTGGCCCGCGACCTCGGCGGCGTCCTCGCACGCCTGCACACGATGGAACCCGTCCCCGGCCTGCCGGACGACGACCCGCTCACCGCGATCACCGCCTACTACGAGGCGTTCGACGAGCCGCGCCCCGCCGTCGAGCTGGCGCTGCGCTGGCTGCGCGAGAACCGGCCCGCCGCGTCCGGCCGCCGCGCGGTCGTGCACGGCGACTTCCGCAACGGCAACCTGATGATCGCTCCGGACGGCGTCACCGGCGTCCTGGACTGGGAGCTCGCCCACGTCGGCGACCCCGCCGAGGACCTCGGCTGGCTCTGCGTGAAGGCGTGGCGGTTCGGCTCCCCGCACCCCGCCGGGGGGTTCGGCTCCCGCGAGGACCTCCTCGCCGGGTACGCCGACGCGGGCGGCACCCCGCCCGCCCCGGAGGAACTGCGCTGGTGGGAGGTCTACGGCACGCTCCGCTGGACGATCCTCTGCCGCCACCAGGCCGAACGCTTCCTCAGCGGCTCCGACACGTCCATCGAGTACGCCGTGCTGGGCCGGAAGGTCTGCGAGCAGGAGCACGACATGCTGCTCGCGCTCGGCCTGACGTCGCCCGTCACCGTCGAGGACCCGCTCGCGGCGGCAGCGGGGACGGCAGCGGGTTCGGCGCCGCACGACCGGCCCGGCGCGTCCGCGCTGATCGACGCCGTCGGCGCCTTCCTCCTGGAGGCCGAGCAGCCCGACGAGCGGCTGCGCTTCCACGCCCGCGTCGCCGCGTCCGCCCTGCGCATCGCGCGCCGCGAGCTGCTGCTGGGCGAGGCCCACGGGGCCGCGCACGCCGCCCGCCTGGCGAAACTCGGCTGCGCGTCCGACGCCGACCTGGCGGCCGCCATCCGCGAAGGCACGCTGGACGACCGCCGGGAAGAGGTGGTCGCCGCGATCCGCGCCTCGATCGTCGACAAGCTCACCGTGTCCAATCCGCGCCACCTCGCGCTTCCCGGCTGACACCGGAAAGTTATCCACATTCGGATAACCCCTTGTGGACGGCCGAGCGGCTCGTGGAGGATTTTCCACGTGACGCCACGAGTGGTGCTCGATCCCGACATTCCCGAGAAGGCCCGCGCGGTGCTCGCGGCCAACGCGCGCCTGCTGCCGCATCCGTCCGTGCCGCCGCCCCGCCCGCGTCTCGGCGGGCGGGGCGCCGGCACGGTCGCGCTGGCCGCGTTCCAGGCGCCGATCTGGGTCTACCTGCCCGTCCTCGCCTGCTGGCAGTACGGGAAGCGCGCGAAGATCGCCGGCATCGTCGCCGAAGCCGTGGTCATCGCCCCGATCGCCGTGGCCGGCTTCTACGGGATGGCCGTCAACATCCTTCTCGGCCTACCGCTCCAGATCATCGCCTTCATCGCCGTCCTCGTCCTCTCCGGCGAACCCGAACTGCCGAAACTGATCCGCCGCCACAAGGACCGCTACGTCCGCCCCGAGGATCTCAACGGCCCCGCGCCCGCCCTTCTCGGCCGCGCGCAGGCGGCCGTCGACACCGTGATCCGGTCCGAGGTCAACCGGCAGGGCCTCCTGGACGAGGTGCGGAACACGGTGACCCTTCCCCGGCAGCTCTGGGACGTCGCCCGGACGCTCGCCGAGCTGAGCCACCTGCACGCCGAGCAGGAGCAGAAGACGATGGGGCTCACCACGCCGCGCGTCGTCGAGGCGCTGCGCCCCCAGCGCAAGGCCCTGAACCTGGCGACCGAGTCCGTCATCAAGCGCGTCGAGGCGCTCGAACGCTACGCCGCGCGCGCACGGGCCGCCGACCAGGCGCTGCTCGAACTGCGCGCCCTCCAGAACCTGGCCGAAGGCAACGACGCCTACCGCGACCTGCTCGCCCGCACGGTCCGCGACGACCTGGCCATCGCCGAGATCGACGACCTGACCGAGCGGGCACGGCGGATCGAGGAGGCCCTCCATGACAGCGTCGAACAAGCCCGCAAGGCGGGCCTCTCGCTGGTACCCGAAGCGAGCTGACCCCCGCCCCGCCCACCGCATGCCGGACGGGATCACCATCCTCGGCGCCGCCATCCTGACGCTCCAGATCCTCTTCTGGCTCTACGCCATCGCCTCGTAGCGGCCGCTCAGGGCCGTGCGGGCGCCGCGACCTGCGGGGCCTCGCCCAACGGTGATCCTTTCGCCGGAGACCGTACGCCCGGCGTTCATGTCGTGGACGCCCGGGCGCACGAATCGTTCGCCACCCTCACGAACGTGAACACTCCTCGAATGGGCATCCCCCAGCGGCTCGCCGAGCGCATGAGCATGGCGGAGCAGCACGAGTACCTGCAGTCCAAGTTCTCCCGCCGGGGCCTGCTGCGCGGCGGCGCGGTCGCCGCCGGCTCCCTCGCCGCCGGCGGCCTGCTCACCGGCACCGCGAGCGCGTCGGCCCCGGCCGCGCCTCCCCTCCTCGCCCCCTCCCCCGAGCACGTCGACGGCTCGCTCGTCGCGCCGATCGGCCGGCACCTCGCGTTCGGCGCCGACCCGCGGACGCAGATGACCGTGTCGTGGCAGGTCCCCGTCCCGGTGAAGAAGCCGTTCCTGCGCATCGGCACGCACCCGTGGAACCTCTCGCAGCGCATCGCGGCGGAGGTCCGCAGCCTGCACACGCCGGCCGGCGTCGGGTCGAGCCCCGACTTCACCCAGTACTACCTGCACGTCCAGCTCGACCGGCTGCACCCCGGCACGACCTACTACTACGGCGTGGGGCACGACGGCTTCGACCCTGCCAGCTCGCACCTCGCCGGGACGATCGGGACGTTCACCACGGCCCCGGCGCGGTCGTCGAAGTTCACCTTCACCGCGTTCGGCGACCAGGGCGTCAGCTACCACGCGCTCGCCAACGACAGCCTGATCCTCGGCCAGAACCCGGCGTTCCACCTGCACGCGGGCGACATCTGCTACGCCGACCCGTCCGGGTCGGGCCAGACGAGCGACACCTTCGACGTCCGGGTGTGGGACCAGTTCCTCGCCCAGACGGAGACGGTCGCCAAGCAGGTGCCGTGGATGGTCGGGTACGGCAACCACGACATGGAGGCCTGGTTCTCGCCCAACGGGTACGGCGGCGAGGAGGCCCGCTTCCAGCTCCCCGGGAACGGTCCAGACCCGAAGAACCTGCCGGGCGTGTACACGTTCGTCTACGGCAACACCGCGGTCGTCTCGCTGGACGCCAACGACGTCTCCTACGAGATCCCCGCCAACCAGGGCCTGTCCAAGGGGAAGCAGACGGCGTGGCTGGAGGCGCAGCTCAAGTCGCTGCGGGCCCGGCGCGGCATCGACTTCATCGTGGTGTTCTTCCACCACTGCGCGTTCTCCACCACCAACCAGCACGCCTCGGAGGGCGGCGCGCGCGACGCGTGGGTGCCGCTGTTCGAGAAGTACCAGGTCGACCTGGTCGTGAACGGGCACAACCACGTCTACGAGCGCACGGACGCCATCAAGGGCAACGCGGTCGGCCGGCAGGTGCCGATCGGCGGCACGGCCCGTCCGGAGAGCGACGGCGTGGTGTACGTGACGGCGGGAGGCGCGGGCAGGAGCCTGTACAGCTTCCCGGTGCCGGACTCCTACGAGGGCAACGAGAAGCCGCTCGACTCCGTGGCCACCTACGTGTGGGACAAGGGCGGCAACAAGGTGCCGGAGACGGTGCACTGGTCGCGTGTGCGGTTCACCGGCTACTCGTTCATCCGGGTGGACGTGACGCCGGCGCCGCGCGGCCGGACCTCGACACTGTCCGTCCGGGCGCTGGCCGAGAACGGCACCGAGATCGACCGCTTCACGATCGCCCGTCCCTCCCGCGCCTGACGGCCGTCCCGGCCTCCGCGCCCCCTCGTCCGGGCGACCGCTCCGCCCGGACGACCGCCCCGCCCCGCCGGCCCGCCCCGGCAAGGCGGGGCCGCTCGACGGGGCAGGGAGCGGCGCCGTCCGGCGCGACCGGTCAGCCGGGCAGGTCGGCCTCGCAAGCGGCGACCAGGCCGAACAGGTCGCCGATCGTGGTGAGCGCGGCGGCGTGCAGGGCGTCCGCCGCGATCGGCGCGCCGTCCGGACCCGCCAGCGGACGCGTCGCGCACGCCTCCGCCACGACGGTGGGACGGTAGCCGAGGTTGAAGGCGCCCTCGGCGGTGAACTGGACGCACATGTGGGTCATGAACCCCGCCAGCACCAGGTCGGGTCCCGCGTCGAGGCGGCGCAGCACGTCGAGCAGGTCGGTGTCGTGGAAGGAGTTCGGGAACCGCTTCACCACGACCGGCTCGCCGTCCCGGGGCGCGACGGGCTCGGCGACCTGCCCGATCTCGGCGCGGACGTCGTAGGGGGTGCCCTCGCCGCCGTCGTTGACGACGTGCACCACCGGGGTACCGGCGGCACGGGCGCGGGCGAGCAGCCGGGACGCGGCGTCCAGCGCGCGGTCGGCGCCGGGCAGCGCCATGACGCCGGTCCGATAGGTGTTCTGGAAGTCGATCATGATCAGGGTGGCGGTGGGCAGCGCGGGCAGCGCGCCGTCCAGGCCGATCACGTCGCGCAGGGTCGTCGAAACGGTCATCTCGTCCTCCTGGAATGCGGGATGCGGGGATGCGGGGATGCGGATAAAAGGGAATGCGGAAATCGGGCAGGGCCGAGCACCGGCCTCACCGGCCGGGACGTGGTGAACGGGTAAGGGGGAACAGACAGGTCAGGCGGCGGTGCGGAACCGCCTCCGGTAGGCCGCCGGGGTCGTGCCGAGCCGCCGCCGGAACGCCCGGTGCAGCGTCTCCACCGAGCCGAGGCCGCACGCGGCGGCGACCCGGTCGAGCGGCTCGTCGGTGCCCTCCAGCAGCCGCCGCGCCGCCTCCACCCGCGTGGCCTCGACGTAGGCCGCCGGGGTGGCGCCGGTCTCCCTGCGGAAGACGCGGGTGAAGTGCCGCTCGCTGAGGCACATCCGGTCGGCGAGCGCCGCCGCCGACAGGTCCTCGGCCGGGTTGGCGGTGATCCACGCGCGCAGCTCGTCGATGTCGCGGCGCTCGGCGGGCGCCTGCCACAGCGGGACGCTGAACTGGCTCTGCCCGCCCTGCCGCTTGAGGTACATGACGAGCTGCCGGGCGACCTTCAGCGCGAGGCGTTCGCCGTGGTCCTCGGCGACCAGGGCGAGCGCGAGGTCCATGCACGCGCTGATCCCGGCGCCCGTCCAGACGTTCCCCGACCGGACGTAGATCGGGTCGGGGTCCACGACGACGTCGGGGTGGTCGGCGGCGAGCCGGTCAGCGGTGGCCCAGTGCGTCGTCGCCGTCCGGCCCGCGAGCAGGCCCGCCGCCGCGAGCAGGTGCGCGCCGACGCAGACGGACGCGACGCGGCGGGCGTGCCGGGCGGTGCCGGCGATCCAGTCGACCAGGTCGGGATCGATCACCGGCGCGCCGGCGCGGTCCACGGCGCCGGGCACCACGAGCGTGCCGACCTGGTCGCCGACCTGGTCGAACGTCAGGTCGGTGGCGAGCCGGACGCCGGCGCTGGTGCGCACCTGGCCGCCGTCCGGCCCGGCGAGCAGCACCTCGTAGGGCGTGCCGCCGGACATCTCCCGGTTCGCGACCGCGAACACCTCCGCGGGCCCGGTGACGTCGAGGAGGTCGACGTCGGGGAACACGGCGATGACGACACGGTGCGGAGCGGACATGGTTCCATTGTCACGGGCGGTCGCCATGACCGCCATGACCAGGTTCTGGCATATCCGGACATCGCAGGCCCGCGCGGGCGGTCGCGGGAGTGCGTCAGGGGTAGCCGCCGGCGCGGCCGAGGAGGGCGGGGGCGGGCGTGCCGAGCAGGTCCGCGAGCCAGGTGCCGGTCTCGGCGACGGCGTCCATGTCGATGCCGGTCTCGACGCCGGAGCGGTGGAGGGCGTAGAGCAGGTCCTCGGTGGCGATGTTGCCGGTGGCGGCGGGCGCGAACGGGCAGCCCCCGAAGCCACCGGTACTGGCGTCGAGGGTGGTGACGCCGAGGTCGACGGCCGTGAGCGCGTTGGCGTAGCCGGTGTTGCGGGTGTTGTGGAAGTGGAAGCGCAGCGGCGTGCCGGGCGCGGCCGCGCGGACGCGGGCGGTCAGGTCGCGGACCTGCGCGGGGACGCCGACGCCGATCGTGTCGGCGATCGCGATCTCGAAGGCGCCGGCGGCGTGCGCGCGGCGGGCGATCTCGGCGACGCGCTCCGGGGGCGTCTCGCCCTCGAAGGGGCAGCCGAACGCCACCGCGATGGTGACGCCCGCGGGGACGCCCGCGTCGTGCGCGGCTGCGGCGATGCCGTCCCAGGCGTCCAGCATCTCGGCCATGGTGCTGCCCTGGTTGCGCACGGAGAACGTGTCGGACGCGACGAGCACGACGTTCACCTCGTCCGCGCCCGCGTCGAGGGCCCGGTCGAGGCCGCGCCGGTTGAGCACGAGGCCGCTGTAGGAGACGCCGTCGCGGCGCGGGACGCCCGCCATGACCTCCTCGGCGCCCGCCATCTGCGGGACGCGCTTGGGGTTGACGAACGAGACGGCCTCGATGCGGCGGGCGCCCGCGTCCACGCAGCGGGCGATGAAGGCGATCCGGTCGTCCGGGGCGAGCACGCGGGCTTCGTTCTGCAGCCCGTCGCGGGGGCCCACTTCGAGGACTGTTGTATGCAACTCCGCCTCCAGCTTGCGAGTTTCGACCCTGATATGACTATATTGCATGCAATCGGCATGGAGGAGGGGCGATGGCACGGGCGACCGACACGGCCTACGACGCGGTCCGCCGGATGATCCTCTCCGGCGAGGCGGCCGCCGGCAGCAGGCTCGGCGAGGCGGAGCTCGCCGAGACGCTCGGGCTGTCCCGCACGCCCGTCCGGGAGGCGCTGCAGCGGCTCGGCGCGGACGGGCTCGTCGAGGTGCTGCCGCACCGCGGGGCGCGGGTCGTCCAGTGGACGCGGCGGGACCTGGAGGAGATCTTCGAGCTCCGGTCGCTGCTGGAGCCCTACGCGGCGGCGCGCGCGGCCCGGCTGGCGCCCGGCGAGGACGTCCTGGCGGACCTGCTCGGCCAGTGCGACGCGATGGAGGCGGCGGTCGCGGCCGGCGACCTCCCCCGCGTCGCGCAGCTGAACTCGCTGTTCCACGCCGCCGTCATCGACGCCTCCCGCAACCGGCGGCTCCCGGCGATGCTGACGTCGGTCATGCACGCGCCCCTGATCGTCGGGACGTTCCGCCGCTACGACGCCGGCGAGATGGCCCGCAGCATGAACCACCACCGCGAGCTGGTCGCCGCGATGGCCGCCGGCGACCCCGACTGGGCCGAATCGGTGATGCGCGCCCACATCCGCGCCGCCGCGGCCAACCTGACCCACGACGCGAACGAGGCGGAGGAAGAACGATGACAGGTGCGCTGGGAGACCTCCGGGTCGTGGAGATGGGCCAGCTGCTCGCCGGCCCCTTCTGCGGGCAGCTGCTCGGCGACTTCGGCGCCGAGGTCGTCAAGATCGAGCCACCGGGGGCCGGGGACCCGATGCGCGAGTGGGGCCGGGAGAAGCCGCACGGGATGTCGCTGTGGTGGCCGATCCTCGCCCGCAACAAGAAGTCCGTCACGCTGAACCTGCGCACGCCGGAGGGCCAGGCCCTCGCCCGGAAGATCATCGCGCAGGCCGACGTGCTGGTGGAGAACTTCCGTCCCGGCACCCTGGAGCGCTGGGGGCTCGCGCCCGCCGACCTGCAGAGGGAGAACCCGCGGCTGATCATCACCCGGGTCACCGGCTACGGGCAGGACGGCCCGTACGCGCCGCGCGCCGGGTTCGGCTCGATCGGCGAGGCGATGGGCGGCATCCGGTACGTCACCGGCGACCCCGACAAGCCGCCGTCCCGGGCGGGCATCTCGCTGGGCGACGAGCTGGCCGGCACGTTCGCCGCGCTCGGCACCCTCGTCGCGCTGCACGCCCGGCACCGGACGGGCCGCGGCCAGATCGTCGACTCGGCCCTCTACGAGGCGGTGCTCGCGCTGATGGAGTCGCTCGTCCCGGAATGGGAGATCGCGGGCTACCAGCGGGAGCGCACCGGGTCCGTGCTGCCGAACATCGCGCCGTCCAACGTCTACCCCACGCTGGACGGGCCCGTCCTCATCGCCGCGAACCGCGACACGATCTGGCGGCGGCTCGCCGCGCTGATGGGCCGTCCCGAGCTGGCCGACGACGAGCGGTACGCGACGCACGGCGCGCGCGGCACCAACGCCGAGGAGCTGGACGAGCTGATCGGCGCGTGGACGGCGGGCCAGAGCTCCGACGCGCTGCTGGAGCTGCTGCACGAGAACGGCATCCCGGCCGGGCTCACCTACCGCGCGAAGGACATGCTGGCGGACCCGCACTACAAGGCCCGGGAGGCGATCATCCGGATGGCGCACCCGGACTTCGGCGACTTCCCGATGCACAACGTGTTCCCGAAGCTGTCCGACACCCCGGGCGAGGTGCGGACGCTCGGCCCGTCCCTCGGCCAGCACAACGCCGAGGTCTACGGCGAGCTGCTCGGCCTGTCCGCCGACGAGATCACGTCACTGGAGTCGGCCGGCACCATCTGACCGGCGGGCGCCCCGCCCGGCCCCTGGGCAGGCGGGGCGCCCGATCGTCAGCAGTACTTCGACGAGCCGCCGCTCCCCCACGAGCAGGAGTCCGCCAGGGAGCCGCTCGGATAGCGGAGGTAGGCGGCGTCACCGGTGTTGTTCCAGATGTACGCCTTCGAGCCCCAGTACCGGTTCGTCGCGGTGTTCGTCCCCCGCCCGGTGTGCACGTAGACCGACTTGTGCCCCTTGAGGGTGAACGAGCCGAACGTGTAGGTGTGGCCGGACTTGTCGCGCAGCGTGACCCCCTTGAGCTGCCGCGCCGTCGTGGTCCGGTTGTAGAGCTGCACCCACTCGGCGTTCAGCGACGCGTTCGACCGCGTGTCCTTGCCGGGCGAGTCGTAGTAGACGCGGTAGATCTGCACCGGACTGGCGGCCTCGGCGGGCGCCGCCGCCAGCAGTCCCGCCGCCACCGCTCCGGCGATGGCCACGGCCCCCGAAACAAGAAGCCTCTTCACCCCGAGAACCCCTCTCGTTCACCAGCGAATGCCTATTTGTACCGGCATTCACGGACACATGGTGGCGCGTGGCCATGTGTGGGTCTCATGGCAACCGCAGGGCCCTCTCAGGCGTCCCGGCCACCCCGTGTTTTCCCTGATGAAGCCCGAAGTCGCGGGCGGAAGTTCACAGCGTGACCACGATCTTGCCGTGGACGTGGCGCCCGGCCTGGAGCGCCACGGCGTCGCGGATCTTCTCGAGCGGGAAGGTCGCGGCGATCGGCACGGTCATCTCCCCGGCGAGGAGGGCGCCGGTGACGCGGTCCAGGGCGTCCGGGCGCGCGTCGAAGCCGCCGGTCGGGCGCACGCCGCCGGGCGGGTTGGGGCCCGCGGCGATCGTGGAGATCCGCTCGGGCGGCACGCCGAGCGCGAGCGCGGTCTCGGCCGTCTCGGTGCCGAACAGGTCGGTCGCGGCGGTCACGCCGCCGGGGGCCAGCGCCCGTACCCGGTCGGCCAGCCCGGGACCGTACGCGACGGGCTCGGCGCCCAGTTCCCGCAGGAACCCGAAGGTGCCCTCCGACGCGGTCCCGATCACGGTGGCGCCGGCGAGCCGCGCGAGCTGGACGGCGAACACGCCCACGCCGCCGGCGGCACCGCCGATCAGGACGGTGTCGCCGGACCGCAGGCCGATCGCCGCCAGCGCCGCGGAGGCGCTCAGCCCGGCCACCGGGAGGGTGCTCGCCACCTCGTCGGTGATGCCGTCCGGCGTGCGGGACAGCATCTCGGGCGTCCTCGTCGGCACCGTGACCACCAGGAAGTCGGCGGCGGCCCGGCCCACCGTGCCGCCGTGGACGCGGTCGCCGACGGCGAAGCCCGCGGCGCCGTCGCCGACCTCGTCGACGACGCCCGCGAAGTCGGACCCGAAGCCGGACGGCAGGGCGATGCCGAACCGCTCCGCCGCCTCGGGCCGCGCGGCGAGGAGCCAGTCCATCGGGTTCAGCCCGACGGCGGTCACGCGGACGCGGACCTCGCCCGGCCCCGCGTGCGGCTCGGGGACGTCGCGCACCTCCAGTACCTCCGGGCCTCCGAACGTCTCGTAGATGACGGCTCGGCTCATGGCGGACCTCCTGCGGCAGAGTGATGGGACTTGGTCCTATCACCGTACACGAGTGATGGGACCAAGTGCCGTAGACTGCTCCGCATGGCCCGCTGGCAGCCCAACGCGTCGCAGCGCCTCGTCGCCGCCGCCCTCGACCTCTTCGCGGAGCGCGGCTACGAGAACACGACGGTGATCGACATCGCGCAGCGCGCCGGCCTGACGAAGAGCACCTTCTTCCGGCACTTCCCGGACAAGCGGGAAGTCCTCTTCGGCAGGGACACGATGACCGCGCTCCTCGCCGAGGGGATCGCCGCGGCGCCGGCCGGTGCCGCCCCGCTCGAAGCGGTGGCGAACGCCCTGGACGCGGTCGGCCGCGAAGCGTTCACGCCCGCTCGCCGCGAGTTCACCGCCCGCCGGCGGGCCGTGATCGACACCCATCCTGAGCTGCAGGAGCGCGAGGCGCTGAAGGGACTCGCCCTCATCGGCGCGATGACCGGGGCGCTCCGGCGGCGCGGCGTTCCCGACCTGACCGCGTGCGCGGCCGCGCAACTGGGCGCGCTCGCCATGAAGATCGCCTTCGAGCGCTGGAGCGACACGGCCAACGACGACGATTTCGGCGACCTGGCGCGGCGGACGCTCCGCGACCTCCAGGCGGCCGTCGCCTCGTGCTGACCCGCCTCCGGCGGCTCGCCTCGTGCTGACGCGCCTCCGGCGGGTCGCGACGCGGTGGACCACCCCGTCCGGGACGGGCGGCGTCAGGCTTCTTCGGGGTCGCGGCCCTGCACCGCGCGGCCGCCGTCCACGGGGACGACGGCGCCGTTGACGAAGCTCGCCTCGTCCGACAGCAGGTACCGGACGGCCGCGGCGACCTCGTCCGGGCGGCCGACCCGCCCGACCGGGTGCAGGGCGCGCATCTCGGCCTCGATCCGCGCGGCGGACGCCGGGTCCTGGCCGGCGAGGAACGCCTCGTAGCGGGCGGTGGTGATCGAGCCCAGCGCGACGACGTTCACGCGGACCCCGCGCGGCCCGTAGTCCACCGCGAGGGCGCGGCTGAAGCCCTCGACGGCCGCCTTCGCCGTCGCGTAGGTGAGCGATCCGCGGACCGGGCGCGCCGCCTGGTGCGACGAGACGTTCACGACCGCGCCGCCCGTGCCCGCGTCCAGGAACCGGCGGATCGCGGTCAGCGACCCCACCACGGCGGGGTCGAAGTTCAGCGCCACCGCGTCGATGACCTCGCGCGCCCCCGGGACGTCCACGGCGGCGTCGCGGAACACGGCGGCGTTGTTGACCCAGCCCTTGAGGGTGCCCGCCGCCTCCGCCGCGTCCGCCGCCTCGGCCGCGACGGACTCGTCCCGCACGTCGCCGACGACCGCCGAGACGCCCGGTCCGGTCGCCCAGTCGACGGCGGCCGGGTCCAGCTCGACCACCACGACGTGCCCGCCGTCGGCGATGAGACGTGCGGCGATCGCGCGGCCGATGCCGCGCCCGCCGCCGGTGACGACATACGAGAGCCCCACAAAACGGAACGTACCACCGCGTTTGGGCCGGGTCATGGGGGCAGGGGACCAGCCGACGCACGTTCGAGGAGGAACCGATGGCAGACGTCTTCACGGTGCTGGCGAACGACCACGCCGAGGTCAAGCGGATGCTCACCGAGCTGGAGGCCGGCTCGGCCGACGCGTCGGAGGCGTCCGTCCAGGGCGAGGAGGGCCGCCGGCGGCGCGCGGCGATGGTGGAGCGGCTCATCATCGAGGAGTCCAAGCACGAGGCCGTCGAGGAGGAGTACTTCTGGCCCGCCGTCCGCGAGCTGGTGGAGGACGGCGACCGGCTCGCCGACCATGCCGTCGAGCAGGAGCGGTCGGCGAAGGAGGCGCTCGACGAGCTGATGCGGCTGGAGGCCGGCGACCGGCGGTTCGAGGAGCTGCTCGCGAACCTCATCACCGACGGGCGCGCGCACATCGCCTACGAGGAGACGATGGTGTGGCCGGCGCTGCGCCGGGTCATCGGCGACGAGCGGGCGGAGCGGCTCGGCGAGCGGCTCGAGCGGGCCAAGAGGCTGGCGCCGACCCGCCCGCACCCGCACACCCCGCCGAAGCCCGGCGTCCTGAAGACCGCCGGCCCGGCCGTCGCGGCCGCCGACCGGCTCCGCGACAAGATCACCGGCCGCGGCCGGACCTGACCGGGGGATCGACCGAGGGAGGAGCGGCCATGGCCGACTCGACGCGGCTGGCGCTGGTCACCGGCGCCTCCAGCGGCATCGGGCGCGCGCTGGCGGACGAGTTCGCCCGGCACGGCTTCCACGTGATCATGGCGGCGGAGAACGCGGAGATCACCGCGGCGGCGGAGGCCGTCGGGAACGCGGTGCCCGTCCGGGTGGACCTGGCGCGGCCCAACGGGGTCGAGGAACTGTACGGGGCGGTGGGGACGCGCCCGCTGGACGCCGTCGCGATCAACGCGGGCGTCGGGGTCGGCGGCGACTTCGCCCGCGACAACGCCCTCGCCGACGAGCTGAACCTGGTCGACCTGAACGTCCGGTCGGCCGTCCACCTGGCGAAGCTGGTGCTGCGCGACATGGTGCGCCGGGGTTCGGGGCGGCTGCTGTTCACCTCGTCGATCGCCGCGACGTCCCCCGGCCCGTACCTCGCCACCTACGCGGCGTCCAAGGCGTTCCTGTACTCCTTCGCCGAGGCGCTGCGCCACGAGCTGCAGGGCACCGGCGTCACCGTGACCGCGCTGCTGCCGGGCCCGACGCGCACGAACTTCTTCGAGCGCGCCGGGGTGCTCGACACCAGGCTCGGCAAGTCCGGCAAGGACGACCCGGCGGACGTGGCGCGGCAGGCCTACGAGGCGCTCATGGCGGGCAAGGACCACGTCGTCACCGGGTCCGCGCGCACCAAGGTGCAGACGACGGCGTCCCGGGCGATGCCCGAGCCGGTCAAGGCGAAGATGCACGCGCTGATGTCCAAGCCCGGCACCTAGCCCGGGGGCCTCCGGGCCAGGTCACATACCTGCCCCGTGATCGGGCACGACGTCTCATCATGATCCAGGCGCGGGCCCCACGGGTGTGGGGACGGGCGGTCGACGCCCTCACACGGCGGCTCGGCGGCCCCCGCCAGGCCCGCGTCGTGCTGCTGCTCGCCTGCGTCCTCGCCCTGAACACCGCCGACTCCGGCGTCATCGGCGCGATCGTCGAGCAGCTGCGCGCCTCCCTGCACATCGACAACACGCAGGTCGGCGTGCTGACCGCCGCGCCGGCCCTGGTCGGCGCCGTCGCCACCGTCCCGGTCGGCATGCTCACCGACCGCGTCCCGCGCGTGCCGCTGCTCGCCGGCAGCATCCTGCTGTGGAGCGCCGCGATGGTCGTCGGCGGCCTCGCCACGTCCTACGACTGGCTGCTGACGTCCCGGGTCGCGCTCGGCGCCGTCACCGCGACCGCCGGGCCCACCGTCGCGTCCCTGACCGGCGACCTGTTCCCGCACCGGGAGCGGGCCGGGATCTACGGGCGGATCCTCGCCGGCGAGCTGATCGGCGCCGGGTTCGGCCTGGTCGTCGGCGGGAACGTCGCCGCCGTGCTGAGCTGGCGCGCGTCGTTCTGGTTCGTCGCGGTCCTCGGCGTCGCGCTCGCCGCGGCCGTCTGGCGGCTGCTGCCCGAGCCCGGGCGCGGCGCGCAGGGCCCCGCCCGTTCCAGCGCGCGCGCCGGCGGCGAGGCCGCCCAGCAGGCGGTGGAGGAATCGGACGTGCGGCCCCGCCCGGAGAACGTGCTGACCACCGACCCGTCCCGGATGACGCTCCTCCAGGCCGCCGGACACGTCCTGCGCATCCGCACCAACGCGCTCATCATCGTCGCGTCCGCCATCGGCTACTTCTTCTTCGCCGGCCTGCGCACCTTCGCGATCGTCTTCGTCCAGCACCGGTACGGGATCGGGCGCGCCGGGCTGAGCCTGCTCGTCCCCGTCATCGGCCTCGGCGCGCTCGCGGGCGTCCTCACCGCCGGCCGCCTCGCCGACCGCCTCGTCCGGCAGGGCCGGATCGCCGCCCGCGTTGTGGTGCCGAGCGTCGCCTACACCGCGTCCGCGCTGCTGTTCCTGCCCGGCCTGCTGACCACCTCGGCCTGGGCGGCGATACCGCTGTTCTTCCTCGCCGCCGCCGCGCTGGCCGGCGCGAACCCGCCGCTGGACGCCGTCCGCCTCGACGTCGTCCACTTCGGGCTGTGGGGCCGCGCCGAGAGCATCCGGACGATCCTGCGGATGGCCGGCGAGGCGGCCGCGCCCGTCCTGTTCGGCTGGCTGTCCGGGGTGTTCGCGCCCGGCGACCACTCCGGCACCGGCCTGGACCGGGTGTTCCTGCTCGCGCTGATCCCGCTCCTGGTCAACGGCATGATCCTGCTGCGGGCGCGGCGCAGCTACCCGGCGGACGTCGCGTCCGCCATGGAGTCCGAACGGCGTTTCACCGCCGCGTGACCCCGGACCGGCGCGCGCCCCGGAACAGCGCGCACCCCCGGGCCGGCGAGCGACCTCAGAACACCAGGCGCCGGGACACCAGCCCGTGCCCCACCTTCTCGCCGTGCCACAGGTCGAACCGGCACCCGGCCTTGAACGCGTCGGGCCCGGCCGTCTCCGTCACCAGCTCCATCGTCACGATGTGGTCGACGTCGCCCGGCCGCAGCGGCTCCCCGTCGTCGGTCGTCATGACGACCTTGTGGAACGCGTTCGGCTTGTGCTCCGCGCCCTTCTCGCGCAGCGTGAACGGGCAGCCCTCGGCGGGGAGGTCGGTCCCGATCGCCTGCTCGTCCAGCGAGACCAGCGCCTTGAACTTCGCCAGCTTCATCTCCGTCGCTCCTCCCACCCGGCGGCCTCGTCCTCTCCTTCCATGCTTCCACCGAACGCCCGTTCCATCCCGTGAGAGGGCCTGCTCCGCGACGTGACGGGCGAGGACGTCCAGGTGGGCGAACCGATCGGCGTCGTCGTCGGGGAGATCGACGTCGAGCGGCGCCGGGTGGCATTCTCGGACCGGGCTTGAGGAGGACGCTCATGACGCTGGTGCGGGCCGCGCGCGCGGACGATCTGGAGGGCGTGGCGGCGATCGCGGCGCATTACGTGCTGAACAGCCTGGCGACGTTCGCGGAGACGCCGCAGACGGTCGCGGAGTGGCGGGAGCGGCTCGACGACCTGGAGGCGCGCGGCCTGCCGTTCCTCGTCGCCGAGGTGGACGGCGAGGTGGCCGGATACGTGTACGCGGGTCCGTGGCGGCCGAAGCCGGCGTACCGGTACACCGTCGAGGACACGATCTACCTCGACCCGCGGCATCTCGGCAAGGGCCTCGGGACGGCGCTGCTCGGCGAGCTCGTGGAGCGGGCGGCCAAGGCGGGGATGCGGCAGATGATCGCGGTGATCGCCGACGCCGCCGGCGACGGGTCGGTGGCGCTGCACCGGCGCTTCGGGTTCGTCGAGGCGGGACGGCTGAGCGACGTCGGGCACAAGCAGGGTCGGTGGATCAGCACGATCCTGATGCAGCGCGCCCTCGGCCCCGAAACGGGCGCTTAGGGCCCTTTCCGGGCAGGCCCGGCCGGGTTACCCTTCGCATGGCGTCCGTGCCGGTCGTTTGCGCCTCGACTTGGGAGGGTCCCGTCCGCGGGACGGTTCGGCTCTGACACCGGCTCCTCTGTGTCCCGCTTTACCGAGGAGTCGTCCCGATGCAGTTCAAGCACAAGCGATGGTCCGCGGCCGCCGCCGCGCTGGCCTCGGCCGCCGCGGCGGTCGTCCTGTCGCTCGGCGCGCTGGTCGCGCTGTCGGCGCCGTCGTCGGCGCGGTCCGCCCCGTCGATCGCCTGCACCTACGCGGCGTGGGCGGAGGGCACCACCTACAAGGTCGGCGACAAGGTCACCTACAAGGGCGACGGTTACGAGGCGCTCGTCGCCCACACCGCCTACCCGGGCGCGAACTGGAACCCCGCGTCCACGCCCACGCTCTGGCGCGACCTGGGCGCGTGCGACGCCTCGACGCCCCCGACCACCCCGCCGACGACACCGCCGACCACTCCGCCGACGTCCCCGCCGCCCGGGGACGGGACGTGCGCGGTGAAGTCGCGGCCCGCCGGAAAGGTCCTCCAGGGCTACTGGGAGAACTGGGACGGCGCGTCCAACGGCGTGCACCCGCCGTACGGCTGGACGCCGATCGACGACCCGGCGATCAGGCAGCACGGCTACAACGTGATCAACGCGGCGTTCCCCGTGATCCGGTCGGACGGCACCGTCCTGTGGGAGGACGGCATGGACTCGACCGTCAAGGTCGCCACCCCGGCCCAGATGTGCGCGGCGAAGGCGGCGGGCGCGACGATCCTGATGTCCATCGGCGGCGCCGCCGCGGGCATCGACCTGAGCTCCAGCAGCGTCGCGGACCGGTTCGTCCAGACGATCGTGCCGATCCTGAAGAAGTACGACTTCGACGGGATCGACATCGACATCGAGACGGGGCTGTCGGGCAGCGGCAGCATCACCCAGTTGTCGACGTCGCAGGCCAACCTGATCCGGATCATCGACGGGGTGCTCGGGCAGATGCCGTCGAACTTCGGGCTGACGATGGCCCCCGAGACCGCGTACGTCACCGGCGGCAGCGTCACCTACGGCTCGATCTGGGGCGCCTACCTGCCGATCATCAAGAAGTACGCGGACAACGGGCGCCTGTGGTGGCTGAACATGCAGTACTACAACGGCAGCATGTACGGCTGCTCCGGTGACTCGTACTCCGCCGGCACCGTCGAGGGCTTCGTCAAGCAGACCCAGTGCCTCGACAACGGCCTGACCATCCAGGGGACGACCGTGAAGGTGCCCTACGACAAGCAGGTCCCCGGGCTGCCCGCGCAGCCGGGCGCCGGGGGCGGCTACATGGCGCCGAGCCTGGTCGGCCAGGCATGGAACCAGTTCGGCGGCGCCCTGAAGGGCCTGATGACCTGGTCCGTCAACTGGGACGGCTCGAAGGGCTGGACGTTCGGCGACAACGTCCGCGGCCTCCAGGGCCGCTAAGCAGCGGAAGGGGCGGCCGGACGGGATGCCCGTCCGGCCGCCGTTCCGCTACTTCAGCAGGCCGCGCATCTTGGCGATCTCGGCGGTCTGCGTGCGGACGATGCTCGCGGCCATCGCCTTGGCGTCGGCGTTCTGACCGGAGCGGCCCTCGGCCCGCGCCATCGTCACGGCGCCCTGGTGATGCTCGATCATCATCCGCAGGAACGCCTTGTCGAACGCGGCGCCCTTGAGGCCCTTGAGCGAGGTCATGTCCTTCTCGCCCATGATGCCGGGCATGTCGTGGTGCATGCCGGTCATCGCGGCGGGCGCGCCCCAGTCCTTCAGCCAGCCGGTCATCGTCGCGATCTCCGGCGCCTGCGCCTTCTCGATGCCCGCGGCGAGCGCCTTGACCTGCGTGGACGCGGCGCGGGACGGGGCGAGCCCGGCCATCTCCACGGCCTGCCGGTGGTGCGGGATCATCATCTGCGCGAACATCACGTCCTGCTCGTTGTGCGACGCCTGCGCAGCGGACATGGACATGGACATGGACGGGGTCGCGGACGGCTTGGAGCCGCCCTTGTCGCCGGAGTCGCCGCACGCCGCGAGGGCGAAGGCCAGAGCGGGGACGGCGACGAGCGCGATTGCGCGTTTCACTGGTCGAACCTTTCGTGTGCCGGTACATGACAGGTCTTCGCGGCACGCCGAAGCGGCGCGCCGGACGGTCTGTCACAGCCGGAGCACGCTCAACCGGTGAAGGGACGGGGCGGGTGGGGAGCGCCCGCCGCGCGGACCGGGCGTCCGGACCACCGGACGCGCCGCGACCGCGGCCCGCGTCACCCGGAGAAGGCCGAACGGCAGCGCGAACAGCAGGGACACGAGCAGCATCCCCAGGCACATCTGCCCGCTCGGATGGTCCGGGTGGTGGTCGCCCGGCGGGTCGCCGACCACCACGTGGTGGTGCTCGGAGGCGCCGGCGCTCGCCAGCGGGGCGGCGGCCATCTCCATCGGGCCGGGGGACGCCTGGAGGCCGTGCATGGCCATCAGCCCGGAGAAGAGCAGCAGCAGGCACAGCGGCGTCCCCCGATGGAGGCGCCGCCGTGCCCGCTGCCGTGGTCCCACCGTCTCCCCGTCTCCGAAGTCCTTCCGGACATCATGCTAGGACGGGACGCGGCGGGGTCAGGACGGGGAGAACGCGTACAGCTTGTTGTTCTGCGCGCAGTCGTAGGTGCCGTCGGAGCAGAGCCCGAACCAGTATCCGGAGCCCCAGTAGACGGTCCCCGCGACGACGGCCGCGCCGCCGATCACGGCGCCCCCGCTGTTGAACCGCCACAGGACGCCGCCGTTCGCGGCGTTCAGCGCGAACATGGTGTCGGCCGCGCCGTTGATGCCGCCGGCGTACACGACGCCGTTCGCGGCGCTGATGAACCCGATGTCGAGCGTCCCGTACGGGTCGCCGACCTGCCAGAGGATCTTGCCGGTGGCGGCGTCGAGCGCCGCCCACGAGCCGCCGTCGACGGTGGTCTTCGTGCCGTCCGCGCCGACGATGTCGTACTCCTCGTGCTCGGCGTTGCCGATGCCGACGTAGATCCGCTTGCCGTCGGTCGCCGATCCCCACTCCATGCCGCCGAGGTCGCTGCCGGGGCCGACCTGGGTGTGCCAGATCTCCTTTCCCGTGGCGGGGTCGAGCGCCCAGTAGATGCCGCTCTTCTGGCCGACGCCGAGGATGCTGCGCAGGTGCCCGCCGTCGGCGACCTGGTACAGGTTCGGCGCGGACCCGAAGTCGAAGTCGGGGCCGCAGGTGTCGCAGTCCTCGGTCCCGACGTCGGCGGTGAGCGTCTTGAACGACCAGTCGACGGCGCCGGTCCGCAGGTCGAGGGCGACGACGGAGTCGGTGTAGTTGTCGTCCGGGCCCTGCTGGCAGTCCTGCTGGCCGGGGCGGGTGCAGACGCCGTCCGGCACCGTGTAGTTGTTGCCGGTCGTCACGAACAGCCGACCGGTGGTGTTGTCGACGGCGAACGAGCCGCCCCACACCGAGTTGCCGGTGTACCCGTCGGGCGCCATGTACCGCCGCCACCGGACGGCGCCGGTCACCGCGTCGAGCGCCACGACGCTGCCGCGGAACCGCACGGGGTGGCCGTCGCCGAACTCGACGCGGCTCGCCGTCCCGACGTAGACGGTGTCGCCGTTCACGACCGGCGACGTCGTCACCATCGCGGCGGGGTCGGCGTCGATCAGCGTGCTCCAGCGCTTCGCGCCGGTGAGCCGGTCGGCGGCCATGACGCGGGCGCCGGCGTCGGACGGCACGCTGGACACGCCGTCGCCGAAGACGATCTCCGTCCCGGCGACGGCCGGGCTCGTCCGGGACACGTCGCCGGACACGCCGCTGTAGTCGGACACCGGGCGCTGCCAGCGGACGGCGCCGGTGAGCGCGTCCACCGCCGACAGCTTGCCGCCGTAGTCGGGGACGTAGACGGTGCCGAGCGACACCGTCGGCGTCGCGGCCACGTTGCCGGCCAGCGTCGCGGTCCAGCGCGGCTTGAGCCGCGAGGCGTTGCCGGGCGAGATGACCGTCTCGGTCGCGGCGTACCGGGTGTTGGCCGCGTTCTGGCCCGCGACCGTCCAGCCGGCGACGTACGGGACCGCGCCGGACGGCGCCGCCGACGCGGACGGGAGCGCGAGCAGCGCGGCGGCGAGGGCGGCGGCACCGGCCAGGGCCCTGCCGCGGATGCGTGCACGGACCATCGCTCAGCCCTCCGCGATGTAGGCGTGGACGATGCCCATCACGTCGTTCCTCGCGGCGGGCGAATCGTAGTAGCTGGTGACGGTCAGCCGGTCGCCGCGCGCGACGGTCGCGAGCGGGTCGCCGGAGCAGGTGCCCATCTTCACGATGGTCCGCATCCCGCCCATCGTGTCGTAGGTGGCGGGGGAGTCGCAGATCAGCGTGCCCGTCGTGTCGTCGGCGGCCTTCACGTGGACGCCGCCGGCGTGCTGGTGGCCGTTGGCGAACACGATGCGGCCGGAGACCGTGGACGTCCAGCTCCAGGTGTGCGTGCTCGGCCCGGCCGGGACGCTGTAGTCGGAGGTGAGGCAGCCGCCCGCGTCCAGCCACAGCGACCGCACCGGCGTGGTCGCCCCGGCGGCCGCAATGGTGTACGTGATGGAAATGTAGACCGTCTTCGGTTCCGCCGAGTAATTCATCAGATCGGTCAGCATCGCCCAGCGGTCATAGCTTTTCACCGGCAGCCCGTATCCGTCCGGCATGGTCTTTTCGGTGCGCTCGTCGCCGGACGCCCAGATGCGGTCGCCGAGCGGGCTGAACGGGCAGACGGTGTCGTGCGCGGCCAGGTTCGAGATGACGAAGTGGTGCAGCATCGGGCCGCTGTTCATGTCGGCGGTGCTGCCGTCGGCGTACACCAGGTCCGGTTTCTCGCCGACGATGTCGCAGTTGGAGCAGGGTTTCGGCGCCGCCGACACCACGTTCGGCAGCTCGCCGGGACGGTCCATGGTGCCGCCCGGGATCGTCCACGGGCCGTACCTCACCGTCACCGTCTGCGTGGCCGGGGCGGCGGCCAGCGCGTGTCCCGTCCCGGCGAGGGCCGCCAGGAAGGCGACCATCGCCACGATCGTCGTTCGGAGTCTTCGGCGCACTTCGATCTCCCCATTCTGGGCTCGGCGCGAATTCCACCCGGAATTGCGTGCGGCCCGACCGTACGGCCGCCTTCGCGTCCCGCCATCGGCGAAACCACCGGCCTCCCCGCCATTGCGCGGGCGCCCAGCGGGAGGGCCGCCGGAGGCTGCCGCCGCACACCGCGCGCGGCGCGGGTACGGCGAAGGGAAGCCGATGACCTGCCGATTCCCATGACTCCGTCAACTCGAAGTTTGATCGGCGGCCGTTCGGCAATCGGAGTCTCCGTGACAGAGCTACGCACGGAAAAGGGCGTCGTCGACACGGAGATCCCCGCGCGGCTGGACCGGCTGCCGTGGGCGCGCTGGCACTGGATGATCGTCATCGGGCTCGGCACCGTCTGGATCCTGGACGGCCTCGAGGTCACGATCGTCGGCAACCTCGCGCCGCAGCTGGCGAAGCACGGCAGCGGCGTGGCCATCACCGCCGGCCAGGTGTCGGGGTTCGGCGCCGCGATCTACGTGACCGGCGCGTGCCTCGGCGCGCTGTTCTTCGGCTGGCTGACCGACCGGTTCGGGCGCAAGAAGCTCTTCATGATCACGCTGCTGGTGTACCTGGCGGGCACCGCGCTGACCGCGCTGTCGTGGACGGCGTGGTGGTTCTTCCTGTGCCGGTTCATCACCGGGTTCGGCATCGGCGGCGAGTACGCGGCGATCAACTCGGCGATCGACGAGCTGATCCCGAGCAAGCACCGCGGCCGGATCGACATCGTCATCAACGGCAGCTTCTGGATCGGCGCGGCGGCGGGCGCGCTGCTGACGGTCCCGATCCTCGGCGAGTTCCCGGTGGACGTCGGCTGGCGGCTGGCGTTCGCGCTCGGCGTCGTCCTCGGCCTGGTCGTGCTGCTGGTGCGGCGGCACGTCCCGGAGAGCCCGCGCTGGCTGATCATCCACGGCCGGACGGACGAGGCCGAGCGGCTGGTCGGCGAGGCGGAGGGGACCGTCCACGCGGAGACCGGCGGGCGGCTGCCGGAGCCGGGCGGGAGCATCCGCATCCACCAGCGCACGAGCATCGGGTTCGGGGCGATCGCCGGGACGCTGGTGCGGAGCTACCCCAAGCGCTCCCTCCTCGGCTTCGCGCTGTTCATCGGGCAGGCGTTCCTCTACAACGCGATCACGTTCGGGTACGCCGACATCCTCAAGACGTTCTTCCACATCGACACCGGCACCGGCTACTACTACGCGGTCATCGCGGTGGGCAACTTCCTCGGCCCGCTGCTGCTGGCGCCGCTGTTCGACACCTGGGGCCGCAAGCCGATGATCGCCGGAACGTACGTGCTGTCCGGTGTGCTGCTGCTGCTCACCGCGTGGCTGTTCAACGAGGGGCACCTGACCGCGACGACGCTGACCGCCTGCTGGTGCGTCGTCCTGTTCTTCGCGTCCGCCGGCGCCAGCTCGGCGTACCTGACGGTCAGCGAGGTGTTCCCGATGGAGACGCGCGCGCTGGCCATCGCGTTCTTCTACGCGATCGGCACCGCGGCGGGCGGGATCTCCGGGCCGCTCCTGTTCGCCAAGCTCGTCGGGACGGGTGCGCCCCGCGACACCGCGATCGCGTTCGTCGTCGGCGCCGTCCTGATGATCGCGGCAGGGCTGGTGGAGGCGGTCCTGGGCGTCAAGGCCGAGCGCAAGGGCCTGGAGGACATCGCGAAGCCCCTCACCGCGCAGGGGCCCGCGAAGCCCCTCGCAGCGCGGTAGGCGCGCAGTAGGAGCGCCTCTCACCGCGTAGTCGCGCGATCCGCCGGAAAAGTTTCCGGGGGGCATGTCGAGAAGGCCGCGCGGGCACCGACCAACGGGTGAGAGGCGCCGCAAGGGGCGTCGAGCACCCGAGGGAGACGGTCCCATGAGCATGGTCACCTGCGACATCGCGATGTCGGTGGACGGCTACGTCGCCGGCCCGAACCAGAGCCTGGAGAACCCGATCGGCGAGGGCGCCGAGGACCGGCTGCACCGCTGGATGTTCGAGCAGCCCGAGGCCAACGCCGAGGAGCTGGAGGCGATCACCGCGGCGGGCGCGTTCATCATGGGCCGCAACATGTTCGGCCCGGACCGCGGCGACTGGGACCTCGACTGGACCGGCTGGTGGGGCGACGAGCCGCCGTACCACGCGCCGGTGTACGTCCTCGCGCACCGCCCGCGCGCGTCCGTCACCATGCAGGGCGGCACGACGTTCCACTTCGTCACCGACGGTGTTGAGTCGGCGCTGACGCGGGCGCGGGAGGCCGCGGGCGACGCGGACGTGGCGGTCGCCGGCGGCGCCTCGACCGTGAACCAGTACCTCGCCGCCGGGCTGATCGACGAGCTGCGCCTGCACGTCGCCCCGGTCGTCCTCGGCGCCGGCGAGCGGCTGTTCACCGGCGTCGGCTCCTTCGACCTGGAGCCCGTCCGCGTGCGGCACACCGACATGGTCACCCACCTCACCTACCGCCCGCGCCGGGCCGGCTGACCCGCGGGTCAGGGGCGGAGGGCGGCCAGTTCGGCGGCGAAGCCCCGGATGAGGGCGGCGAGACCGGCCTCGAAGGCCAGGTCGCGGTGGCCGGGCGGAGCGTGCAGCATCGGTTCGAGACCGGGCGGGACGTCCTCGCCGGGGAGGGGGCCGCCGGGCGGGTCGTCGAGGACGAGGACGGAGCCGAGCAGGAAGTACTCGACCGCGTGCACCAGCGGCAGCAGCCGGTCCTCGGGCCAGCCCGCGCGGCGCAGGACGGTGAACGCGTCGGCGTAGGCGTGCAGCGCGGCCCGCGACCGGACGGGCCGCGCGGCCAGCAGCGGGACGGCGCGCGGGTGCGCGGCGAAGGCGGCGCGGTAGGAGCGGGCCCAGCCGTCCACCGCCGCCGTCCACGGCGTGATGGACGGGTCGAGGGTCATCTCGCCGACGATCAGTTCGCGGATGCCGTCGACGACCTCGTCCCGGCCGGAGATGTGGTTGTAGAGCGACGGGCCCTTGACGCCCAGCTCGGCGGCGACGCGGTTGACCGACAGCGCGTCGGCGCCGTGCTCGTCGACCAGCGCGAGGGCGGCCCGCATGATCGCCTCGCGGGTCACCAGCCGGCGCGGCGGCCTGCCCATGCGCCCCTCCCCCGGTCCGCCCCGAATCCGCCCCTCGACGGCGGACGGCGGCCAGTGTAGTGTCCCCCCGACGCTAAAACTACGACTTCTAGTTTTATGGAGGGGTGCCGTGGAGTACGCCGAGTACCGCGCCCGCGACGCGGTCGGGCTGGCCGCGCTCGTCACCGCCGGCGAGACCACCCCGGCCGAGCTCCTGGACGCCGCCATCGCGCGCGCCGAGGCCGTCGACCCGAAGATCAACGCGATCGTCCGGCCCATGCACGACCTCGCGCGCGCCCGCGCCGCCGAGCCGCTGACCGGGCCGTTCGCCGGCGTGCCGTTCCTGGTCAAGGACCTGTCGCAGGATTACGCCGGGCTGCCCACCGGCAGCGGCAACCGGGCGCTGCGCGACGTCCCCGCCGCCGAGCACGCCGAGGTCGTCCGCCGGTGGCTGGACGCGGGACTCGTCGTGTTCGGCAAGACCAACACCCCCGAGTTCGGCGCCAAGGGGATCACCGAGCCCGAGGTGAACGGCCCCACCCGCAACCCGTGGGACCTCGCCCGCACGCCCGGCGGATCATCCGGCGGGTCGGCCGCCGCGGTCGCCGCCGGGATCGTCCCGGTCGCGGGCGCCAACGACGGCGGCGGCTCGATCCGCATCCCCGCGGCCTGCTGCGGGCTGTTCGGCCTCAAGCCCGGCCGGGGCCTCGTCCCCGCCGGGCCGTCGTACGCCGAGCACCTGCACGGCGCGGCCGTCGACGGCGTCGTCTCCCGGACCGTCCGCGACAGCGCCGCGATGCTCGACGTGCTCACCGCGACCCCCGACCCCGGCGGCCCCTACCTGCCCGCCAAGCCCGACCTGCCCTACGCCGAGCTGGCGCGGCGCGCGCCCGAGCGGCTGCGCATCGGCTTCGCCACCGAGTCGCCGCTCGGCACCGGCGTCGACCCGCAGGCCGTCGCCGCCGTCGAGGACGCGGCGAAGCTCCTGGAGGGCCTCGGCCACGACGTCGAGCCCGCGCAGACCGGCATCGACGAGCGGCGCCTCGCGTTCGACTTCCTGGCGATGTGGTCGACGCAGCTCGCGTACACCGTCGACGAGATCCGCCGCGCGACCGGCGCGTCCCGCGCGGCGTTCGAGCTGGACACCCATCTCGTCGCGGCGGCCGGACGCGTCCAGTCCGCGCCCGCCTACTTCGCCGCCCACGAGCGCTGGAACGCCTACAGCCGGCGGCTCGCGGCGTTCCACTCCCGCTACGACCTGCTGCTCACCCCGACCCTCGCCAGGCCGCCGATCCGCATCGGCGAACTCGACACGCCCGCCCCGCTGCGCGCCATCGGCCGGGCGGCGCTCGCGCTCGGCCTCGCCGGTCCGCTGACGCGGACGAAGCAGTGGCGCGACGCCGTCATCGCCAACCTCGCCCCGGTCCCTTACACGCAGCTCGCCAACATCACCGGGCGCCCGGCGATGAGCGTCCCGACCTACCGGACGCCCGGCGGCCTGCCGCTCGGTGTCCAGTTCGTCGGCCCCCTCGGCGGGGAGGGCGTGCTGCTCGCGCTGGCGGCCCAGCTAGAGGCCGAGCGCCCCTGGTCCCACCTGGAACCCCCGCTCTGACGAGTGGCGGGATCTCGGCGGTGATCGACAGCCCCGCGGACGGCGCGACGGGGCCGCCGGTCAGCCGATGAGGTGGTCGCAGAGGAACCGCGCGATCTCCTCGTAGGCGAGCAGCTCGTTCTCGCGGTCGGTGAACCCGTGGCCCTCGTCGTCGAAGACCCGGTACCGGACGTCGACGCCGCGGCTCCGCAGCCGGTCGACGAGCCGGTCGGACTCCGCGCGGGGGACCCGCGGGTCGCGGGCGCCCTGCAGCACCAGCAGCGGCGCGGTGATCGTGTCGGCGTAGGTGATCGGCGACCGCTGCACGAGGTACCCGGCGTCGGTCTCCGGGTCGCCGAGGACGGCCGCGACGAAGTGCTTCCAGGTCGGCGGGCAGGCGCGGGCGAGCGCGACGAGGTTCGCGGGCCCGCACAGCGACACCCCGGCCGCCCACCGGTAGGGCAGCCTCGCCAGGCACGACAGCGCGGCGAACCCGCCGTAGGAGCCGCCCATCACCGCGATGCGCGCGGCGTCGACGCCGGGCTCCGACCGCAGGTGGCAGACCGCGTGGTCGAGGTCGTCCAGGTCGAACCCGCCCCAGTTGCGGTGCACGAGCTTCTGGTGCCGGGCGCCGTAGCCGGTGGACCCCGCGATGTTCGGCGCGAAGATCGCGATGCCCTGCGCGAGAAGGTGCTGGTAGAGGCCCGAACGGAGGTACTGGGGCCGTTCCTGCGCCTCCGGGCCGCCGTGGATCGACAGCAGGACGGGGTGCGGTTCCGGCGTGCGCGGCCGGTAGTACAGCGCGTGGACGTACCGTCCCGCCGACGACGGGTAGACGACCGGCTCCGGCTCGACCGGCTCCGCCGTCCCCGCCTTGAACGCGGGCGGCCGGGCGTCGGTGAGGTAGCGGACGCCGTCCGACGGATCGAGGACGGCGACCTCGGCGGGCCGGGTGGCGGTGTCGAGCAGGACGACCAGCGGCTCGGCGCACGGCGCGAGCGCCAGCGCGGACACGACGCCCGGCGGGACGGCGGGGAGCGGCAGCGGCCGGTCGGCATGGCGCGCGTACAGGACGGAGCGCCCGTCCTCGTTGACCGACCAGACGAGCGTCTCGCCCGCGACCTCGATGCGCTCCACGTCCCAGTCGTGCTGGGCGACCGGTTCGAGGGTCCCGGTGGCCAGCCGGTAGAACGCCCCGGCGACGAACTCCCCCCACAGGTCGGTGCGCAGGTAGAAGCCCGTGGAGTCGGCGGCCCACGGGCCCGGCTCGAACAGCCCGTCGCCGTGGTCGGCGGTGACGCACACCGGCGCGGCGGACGCGTTCCCGAGGTCGGTCAGGTACGCGGCGACCCTGGTGTGGGACCGGAAGCCGCCGGTCAGCAGCCACCGCCCGTCCGGGGAGATCCCGACCGGCTGGAAGACCACGCCCGGCGGCGGCACGATCCGCCGCTCGGTCTCCTCGGCGAGGTCGCGGACGAGCACGTCCTGGACGGTCTCGTCGCGGTCGTTCGCCGCGTAGACCAGGCGGCGCCCCTCGGCGTCGAACGGCGCGGCGGGCAGGACCCGCTGGCACCGCGGGCCCGCGCCGATCTCGGCGGGGCCGCCCGCGCCCGGCCGGCCGCCGTCGCCGTCCAGGTCGAGGCGGTACAGCCGGTACTGCTCGTCGCCGTCGCGGTCGGCGGTGAAGACCAGGCTCTTGCCGTCCGGGGCCCACGCGATCCGCCGGACGGCCCGGTCGGGCAGCCGGGTCAGCCGCCGGGGCACGCCGCCCGCGACGGGGACCGTCCAGAGGTCGAACCGCCCGGCGGCGTTGCTCGAGTAGGCCACGGTGCCCGCGTCGGGAGACAGCGCCAGGGTCGGCTGGAAGCCTTGGCGGGGGACGAAGTCGCGGTAGCCGGGCATGGGAGCCCTCCAGGGTCGGCCGGATTACCTGATCCGCAGCGCGGAGGCGGCCGGGCCGGGCCACCGGGGCGCCACACCGGCCCCAGTGTCCACCCGTTCACCTCTGGGCACAGAGAGTAGCCAAGTGGAGCGCGAGCGTGACATGACCGTCCGGGTGAGGTTATTCGGCCGCGCCCGCCTGCGTCATCGAGCCGGCCGGGTCGGTCACCGGATCGTGACGCGGACGCTCCCGTACGCGAAGCGGCCGTCCGCGTCGGCCTGGACCGCGACGATCAGGGCCGGGCCGGGACGCAGCGGCTCGTGGAACGCCTCGTCGCGGCCGTCGGGGCCGCGGATCGCCCCCACGGTCCCGTGCGTGAGCCCGCCCGGCTGCACGGCGACGTACGCCAGTGGCCGGCCGGTCGCGACGCGCATCGCCGGCCGGGCGTCCAGCTTGGCGCGCGCCGCCGGTTCGAGGATGCGGACGGTCGCGCCGGTCACGGGATCGATCCGCCCGTCGGCGGAGCCGTCGGCCCGCGAGTGGACGACGACGGCTCCGGCGGGCCGCAGGGTCCGCTTCTCGACGAGCAGGTACAGGAACGCGCTGGGGGTGCCGCGGCCCTGCGTGATCTCGTCGACGAGCGTCCATTTCGCGGAGCCGTGCGGGTCCGGCGCGAGGCGGCCCAGCTTCGTCCGCAGGCCGCGCGGCGACCCGTACCGCCGCTGCGCCTCGGGCGTGAGCAGCCGCCACGCCGCTTGGGCGTCGCGGTGCGCCGCTGCTTCCTGCCAGTCGCGGGGCACGCGTTCGAGCCCGCTGGTGTCCGGCGGCGGCTTGCAGCCGCAGATGTGGGTCCGGGCGGGCTCGTCCAGGACCGCCACCACCGTCACCACCGCCCCCGCGACGACGATCAGGACCGCGGCGATCACCCAGGGGAGGCGGCCGCGCCGGAACGGCATCTTCCGAACCCTCATCCGGTATCCCCCATGTGCTCGCCGACGCCCGAGATCAGACGGTCCGTCCAGCCCGCGGGTTCCGCCGGTGAGGGCGCGAGGCGGGCCGTCAGCCGGGCGTCCGGTGCACCCGCGCCGTCTCCCGGACGACCGCCCAGGCGTCCGCGACGGGCCCCACATGCCCGAGCTTGTCCGGGTTGAGCACCGTGCGGATCATCTGGATCCGCCCGTCGAGGATGTCCAGCGACCACGTGTTGACGACCCTGCCGTCCCGGTCGCGGAACACCGCGCCCGGCTGGCCGTTCACCTCGCACGGCTCCACCGCGCCGCCGATCTCCAGGAACGGCCGCACCAGCGTGGCCAGCGCGCGCGCCACCTTCGCGGCCCCGGCGACGCCCTCGCCCCATCGCGGCGCCTTGCCGCCACTGTCGCTGACCAGCTGCGCGTCGGCGGCGAGCAGCTCCCGCAGGCCGTCGACGTCCCCCTCGGTGAAGGCGTCGAAGAAGCGCCCGGCGAGCTCCTCGCGCTCGCGCCGGTCCGCCTCGAACCGCGGACGTCCCGCGTCCATGTGCCGGCGCGCGCGCACGGCGAGCTGGCGGCACGCCGCCTCCGACCTCCCCACCGCCGACGCGACGTCCGGGAAACCGAACCCGAACACCTCCCGCAGCACGAACACCGCCCGCTCCAGCGGGCTGAGCCGCTCGAGGAGCAGCAGGGCCGCCATCGACAGCGAGTCGGCCAGCTCCGCCGACCGCTGCGGGTCCTCGTAGGGGTCCGCCAGGAGCGGCTCGGGGAACCACAGCCCGACGTACTGCTCCCGCCGGACGCGGGCCGAGCGCAGCACGTCGATCGAGATCCGCGTCACCACGGCCGACAGGTACGCCTTCGCCGAGACGGGCCGCGCCGCGGAACCCTCGTACCGCAGCCACGTCTCCTGCACCGCGTCCTCGGCCTCGCTCACGCTGCCGAGGATCCGGTACGCGATCGAGAACAGCAGCGGACGCAGCTCCTGGAACTCCTCGGCCCTGCTCACGCCAGCTCCTCCTCGAAGCCCTGCCGCCACGACGGGTGGCGCAACTCCCAGCCCAGCTCGCGCTTGGCCTTGGCGTTGGAGAACCCCCGCCCCTCCGTCATCATGATGACGGCCTGGTCACCGGCGAGCAGCCGGGCCAGCCACACCGGGACCCGGATCGGCCGCTTCGCCCCCGCGCACGCGGCCAGGTGGGGCAGCCATTCGCTCGCCGGGGCGGGCTCGTCGTCCACGATGTTGAACACGCCGCGCGCCTTGCGCTCCACGGCCAGGACGGTGGCGCTCGCCGCGTCGTCGAGATGGATCCACGAGCTGTACCCGGTGCCGCGCCCGACGAGCGGGTACTGCCGCTTGCGCACCAGTTCCACCTGGTCGTCGATGGCGCCCGGCCCGTAGAACGCCCCGTACCGCAGCACCGCGCCGCCCGCCTTGAGGACCGACTCCTCGACGTGCCGCATCGCCTCCATCCCGACCTGCGCCGCCGTCCCCTCGAGCAGGTCGAGCGGGTCGTCCTCGGTCTTCACCCAGCCGCCCTCGCGGATGCCGTTCCAGCTCGCGTAGCCCTGCGCGACGACATGCGGCACGCCGGTCGCCTCGACGGCGGCCAGCAGGTGGTCGGTCCCCTCGGTGCGCAGCCGGTTGGTGAGCGCGAACCAGCGGTCCGGGTGCTTGATGTCCGGCTTGCCGGCGTGCGCCATCGAGATCGCCGTCATCTGGTGGACGACCGCGTCCGGCCGGGCGGCCGCGACCGCCTCGCCGACGGACGCCGCGTCCAGCCCGTCCATCACGACGGGCTCGGCGCCGAGCCGCTCCAGCACGTCGAGCTTGGCGGCGCTCGTCGTCGTCGCCGTCACCTGGTGGCCCCGCGCCACGAGCTGCGGCACCAGCCGCCGCCCCAGCACCCCGCTCCCGCCTGCCACGAACACGCGCATGACCTTCACCTTCCCGCTTCGGGCCCCGACTTTCGGACCCGAGACGAGACAGCCCCGGCCGCCTGTGACACGGCCGGGGTCCGAGGGGGCGGCACGCCGTCGCGCGCAGGGGCTCGCGCCCGCTGGTCGACCTCCGCCGAACCGGGCGTTGACCTGCGGTTTCGGCGACACCCGCACGGTTTGGCCGGGAGGGGCTGCGGGGAGCCCGGCAATTATGAACAAATCCACCATTTCCACCACAGTCGGGGCCGCCCTCCTCGCGGCCGGCGCGCTCGTCCCCGCCGGGGCCGCCCACGCGACCACGAGCCCGAGCCCGAACGCGAAGACCACGACCGTCACCGTGACCGAGAAGGAGTACACGCTGACGCCGTCCATGACCAACCTCAAGCCGGGCGCCCACACCTTCGTCGCCAAGAACACCGGCACGATGGTGCACGGGCTGGCCATCTCCGGGCCGGGCATCAGCGGTACGAAGATGATCACAGGTGTCAAGCCCGGCTCCACCGGGACGCTGAAGGTCGCCCTCAAGTCCGGGACCTACCAAATGTGGTGCCCCGTCGACAATCACCGGGCGCTCGGCATGCACACCCAGCTGACCGTCGCCGGCGCGGGTGGCGGCGGCGGCGCGCCGGGCAGCCCGTCGCCGACGTCGCCGGCGCCCACCACGAGCAAGCCCGGCGGGTACTGACCGCCCGCCGCACACCCGTCGGCGGACAGCGCCGTCCGCCGGCACCGGGGCTTGACGGGGACCGGAGGCCGCCACCACCCACCCCGCCAAGCCCCCTTTTTGGATCGGGATCTTTCGCGTCCGGGGCGGCCGGTTCGCCGAGATGCGGGGCCTCACCGACGGTCCCGACCCGCGCGGCTGAGCGGAGGCGCAGGGCCGTCCCTCAAGGCTTCGCCATGGACTCTCCGGCGACCGAGAAAGGGCAGGTCAGCGTCTCGGCAAGTCAGTTCGCCCGCCGCTTCCGCGGGTACGTGCCGAGCCGGAAAGGAAGGCATCGGCTCGACCGGTACCGAGCTCTCCAGGAAAGGACGTCCTGCGATGTCCCGGACGACTCTGCGCAGCACCTCGCACTCGACGACCCGGCCGTGGCGGAGCCGAGGCGTGCGCATGGCGGTGCCCGTCGCGGCGCTCGCGGCCGCGGCCACCGCGTGCGGCGGCTCGGGCGGCGCCCACGCGCACCGTCCCGCCGTGCCGTTGGCCGCCACGTCCGCGCCGAACACCTCGAACGAGGGCGGAACGATCGCGACGGCGAAGGTCGGCAACCTCGGGCAGATCCTGGTGGACGGCGAAGGCCGCACGGTCTACCTGTTCGAGAAGGACCAGGGCGGCAAGTCGTCCTGCGCCGGGGCCTGCGCGGCGGTGTGGCCGCCC
Organism: Actinomadura sp. RB99; assembly: GCF_014706005.1. Taxonomy (NCBI): domain Bacteria; kingdom Bacillati; phylum Actinomycetota; class Actinomycetes; order Streptosporangiales; family Thermomonosporaceae; genus Actinomadura; species Actinomadura sp. RB99. The sequence goes on from NZ_JABMCA010000001.1 coordinate 44,837, forward strand.
GTCACGACCACGGGCACGCCGCATGCCGGCTCCGACGCCAAGGCGTCCAAGCTCGGCACGACCACCAGAAGCGACGGGAAGAAGCAGGTCACCTACGGTGGGCACCCGCTCTACTACTACACGCCCGACGGCGGCGTGAAGGGCAGCGCCAAGGGGCAGGGGCTCACCCAGTTCGGCGCCGGGTGGTACGTGGTGTCCTCGGCCGGCCAGAAGGTCGAGAAAGGTGGCTCCTGACACGTCGCGCGCGCGGACCGCGTCTCCGCGGTGGTCCGCCGTCGCGGCGGCGGGCCTGCTGGCCGCCGGCTGCGCGTTCGCGACGAACTCCCAGGACCCCGGCCGCCAGCAGGTCACGTCGGCCGCCGTGCCGAAGCTCGGACCGGTCCTGGTCGACGGCAAGGGCCGCACGCTGTACGTGTTCGCCGCCGACCCGCCGAACCGGTCCACCTGCTCCGGCGCGTGCGCGAGCATCTGGCCCCCGGCCACGTCCCAGGGACGGCCCGGGACGTCCGGCGGGGCCCAGCCGGACATGCTGACCACGATCGCCCGTTCCGACGGGCCGCGCCAGATCGTCTACGCCGGGCACCCGCTGTACTACTACCAGGCCGACACCGGACGCGGCGACGCCCAGGGCCAGGGCATCACGCAGTTCGGCTCCCCCTGGTTCGCCCTCACCCCGCAAGGACAGATCCAGACCACCGGGAGTGCCCATGGTGGCTACCAGCCCTGACCTCACCGGCACGGGGGCCCTGTCCCCGGCCCTGCTGCGCCACCTGTCGGCGCTGCTGCTGTTCGGCGTCGGCGCGGTGCACCTGTACGAGTACATGGCCGACTACTACCGCGTCATCCCGATCATCGGGCCGCTGTTCGCGGCCAACTTCGCCAGCGCGGTGGTGCTGGGCATCTCCCTGCTCGTACCGCTCGCGTCCATCCCGCTCGTCCGGTCCCTGCCGCTGATCGGCCGCGCTCCGCACGCGCTCGTCGCGCTCGGCGGGATCGTGTTCCTGCTGGGCACGATCATCGGCTTGCTCATCAGCGAGCAGGCCACGCTCTTCGGCTTCCACGAGTACGGATACCGGACCACCGTGTGGCTGGCGCTCGGCCTCGAATCGGCCGCCGTCCTGACCCTCGCCGGCTACCTGGCCCTGGAGACCCGCCGGATCCGCCACCGCCCGGCCGGCGCCCGTTGACGGACCGCGCGGAAGGTCGCTCGCATCGCCCCGGACCATCACCGCAGGCCGTCGCGTCAATCCGTTTCGGGGGGCAGCCATTCGACTATTCGCGGGAACGGGCAGATGAGGCAGTACATCATCTGGCCCGCCTCCCGGGCGCGGCCCGCCAGGCCCGCCAGGTCGGCGACCGATCTCCGCACCTCCGGCAGGTCGAAGAACTCGTTGCCGACGAACTCCTCGGTCTGCGCCCATAACGGCGCCGCCGCGTCCATTTCCGCCTGCGTGGCCTTGGCCAGGGTGTCCCGCACCATGACGTCCAGTTCGACGATGATGGGGTCGTCGTCCTCCGGAGTCAGCAGTTCCGGCTCCGGGACGTCCCGTTCGGGGAAACCGGAGAACAGCACGTCCTCGAAGGTCGCCCGGGACAGCAGGAGGCTGACGAGCCTGCCGAGCATGACGTACGGATCGATGCTCTTCAGCCGCACCGCCTCCGCGTCGGGCAGGGCGGTGTCCGTCCAATACTCGGGGAAGTGCAGGAACAGGGCCGTCGTCCTGTCGGGCGCCCGGAAGTAGTCGCAAATGAGCCTCATGAGCGGACCTCGGGGTGGAAGCGATCACCGTCCGCCCATTCACTCATGGAAAGCCGCCGCCCCGACATCGGAACGTCATCATCCGGTGCGGTCCAGACGGGTGGCGCTGTCGTAGGACTCGCGGGCGTCGAGGAGTTCGTCCCAGTGCTCCTCGGCCCAGGCGCACGCCGCGGCCATCGGCTGGAGCATGCTGCGGCCGAGCGGGGTCAGCTCGTACTCGACATGCGGCGTCGCCCCGGCGTGGACGGTGCGCTCGACGAGCCCGTCCCGTTCGAGAGACCGCAACGACCGGGTGAGGACCTTGGGCGTGACGCGGCTCAGCGGAACGCGCAGTTCGGAGAACCGGCGCGGTCCGTGTTCCAGGCAGCGGATGACGAGCCCCGCCCATTTGTCGCCGAACCGGATCGGATTGAGGGCGGACGGGCACAGCTCGTCGAACATGTCGGCGGGCAAAGGCTCCCTCATGCCCTCACGATAACCGGTATCCCGATGGAAACCACGGCCCCCGTTAACGTCGGCGCACCGGCCGGGCGCACCGATTCCCGGCCCTGGTGAAAGGCGGTTCCCCATGAACATCGTGGTCTTCGGCGCGGGCGGCCGGGCCGGGCGGCAGGCCGTCGCCGAGGCGCACCGGCGCGGCCACAGCGTGACCGCCGTGGTGCGCGACCCGGCCCGCCACGGCGACCTGGCCGGCGCGCGGGTCGTGGCGGGCGACGTCACCGACGCGGCCGCCGTCGGGCGGGCCGCCGCCGGGCAGGACGCCGCCGTCAGCGCCGCCGCGGACCTGGCGGCGCCGCCGCACGACTTCTTCACCGCCTCGTCCCGCGCGCTGGCCGCCGGGCTGGCCGGGGCCGGCGTGCGCCGCCTGCTCGTGGTCGGGCTCGCGTCGATCATGCCCGGGCCGTCCGGCGCTCCGCTGATGGACGAGCCCGGCTACCCGAACGAGTACCGGTCCTTCTACCTCGGCCACGCGGCGGGCCTGGATGAGCTCCGGGCCTCCGACCTCGACTGGACGTACGTGGCGCCCGCGGGCGACTTCGACCACGACGGCGCCCCGACCGGCCGGTACGCCGTCGCGGAGCACGGCGATCCGGCCAGCCGCATCACCTACGCGGACTTCGCGATCGCGCTGCTCGACGAGATCGAGAAGCCCCGCCACCCGCGTGCCGCGATCAGCGTGCGGGAGGCGTGATGCCCGAGGCGGGCGCCGGGCCGCGCGGGGGCGCCTCGGGTCAGTCGTCGCCTTCGTACGTGTCCATCGCGTCCTCGTACGCGTCTTCGTAGGCGTCCTCGTACGCCTGCTCGTAGGCGGCTTCCTGGTAGGCGCTCTGGACGGCCTGCTGGGCGAAGCCGGTGTCGAACGAGTCGTCGTCCCCGCCGTCGTCGTCTCCGCCGTTGTCGTCGTCATCGAGCATCTCGTTGACGACGGCACCGGCGACGAACCCGGCCGCGAGACCGCCGGCCGCGCCCGCGGCCACGCCGCCCCAGCCAGGCCCGTGGCCGCCGTGGTGCTCGCCTTGATGGGCGCCGTGGCCGAACCCCTCGTGCCCGTACTCGTGTCCGCCGAAGCCGTGCCCGCCCCCGTGGCCGCCGTAGCCGTGTCCGCCGAAGCCGTGCCCGCCCGCGTGCCCGGCCACGGCCTGCAGCCACGACTCCAGCTCGTGCTCCCACGCCATGTGAAGGGCTTCCTCATGGGAGACGTGGAAGCGCCCGAAGACGTCGTCGCCCTCGGAGAGGAAGGTGTCGCGCTGGTCGGCCTCCAGCACGACCGCCAGGCCGTGCGGGTCGGCGACGAAGGTGAGCTCGACCTCGCTGATCCGTCCCGCGTACTGCGGCGGCGCGTGGAACTCGATCTCCTGGTAGAACGGCAGCTCCTGGTGCAGGCCGGCGATGTGCCCCTGCTCGACGTCGGCGCCCTTGAAGGCGAACCCCAGCGCCCCGAACGCGTCCAGGACGCGCTGCTGGGACGGCAGGGGCAGCACCGAGACCGGGTCCAGGTCGCCGGCGTCCACCGCCCCGGCGACCTCCAGTTCCGTCCGCACGCCCATGGCCATGCCGTGCAGGTGCTGCCCGTAGACCTCGGTGACGGGGAGCTCCCACGGCAGCGGCATCTGGAACGGGATCGCGTGGTACTGCCCGGCGCCCAGGTGGAAGGCCCCGGTGATCGCCCCGCGATAGAACTCCAGGCCGCCGCTTCCCTCGTGGTCGCCGTGCTCGTACTCGGCACGGGTGACGAGGCTCAGCACGACCTGGTGGATGTGGACGTCACGGTCTCCGCCCTGCACGCGGACCTCGCCGGACAGGTACTCGCCCGGACGTCCGTGCGGGCCGGCCAGCACCGTCTCGACCGAAGGGCCGCCCACCCCGAAGGCGCCCAGCAACTGCTTGAAGACCATGCCTTCCATCCCCTCTTCTCTTGTACGCCGGAGCCGTCCCGAGGCACCCGGCCACGGTGAAGCATCGCAGCCCGGCCCCCGGTCGCGCGGTAGCTGCTACAAGTGTAGTTAGAAGCACCCTCCGGCGGAGTCGGGAACCGCGAACGGGGCCGGGCAAAAATTCGATCGGATGTTCGAGAAACCGGGACGGGCGCCCCTCCGGCTCCTAGGCTCGACGCCGTGACCTCCTCCGAGACCACCGAGCCCTGCCGCGGTTTCTGGGCCGACACCGTCCGCATCAGGACCGGCTACCTGTCCGAGGTGCCGACCCAGACGCTGGTGCTGAAGCTCGCCGAAGAGGTCGGCGAGGTCGCCGAGGCCTACATCGGGATGACCGGCGGCAATCCCCGCAAGGGCGTCCACAAGAGCAGGTCCGATGTGCTGGACGAGCTCGCCGACGTCATGCTGTCCGCAGCGGTCCCCATGGTCGACCTGGCGGGCGGCGCGGCCCAGGCCGAAGCGCACATGGCCGGGCGTCTCGGGATCGTCTCCGCGCGCGAGGTCGCAGCGCCGCCGGAAGGGGACGGGAGCGGCGGCTGGTACGGGTCCTTCGTGGCGCCCCAGGTCGTCCTGCGGCGCCACGACGGTCAGGTCCTGATGCTGCGGCGCTACAACACCGGGTACGCCGACGGGTGGCTCTGCCCTCCCGCCGGGCGGATCGAGCCGGGCGAGGACGTGCTGGCGGCAGCGATCCGCGAGGCCCGCGAGGAGACGGGGGTCCGGCTGCGCCGCGAGGACGCCCGTTTCGCCCATGTCATGCACCGCACCGCCGATACGCTGCCGGGCCCGTGCCACGCGGTCAGCGACTTCTGGTTCCGCTTCGACCGCTGGGAGGGCGAACCGCGCGCCGCCGAGCCGGACAAGGCGTCCGAGGCGGTGTGGATCGACCCGGTCCGGCCGCCCGGCGACGTGATCCCGCACTGCGCGCTGGCGCTCGCCGCGATCATGCGCGGTGAGGCGTTCAGCGTCCACGGCTGGGCCTGACGCGGCGCCCTCCGCGCGGCACGCCCGGCCTACGCCGGATCGGTGATCCGGACGCCGTCGGCGTCGCCGTCGGAGAGGAACGACGCCAGCGACCGCCCCTCCTCGGCGACGGCGGTGCGCTCGGCGCGGGAGAAGCGGCGCAGCGGGGCGACGACCACGGTGCCGGCGTCGGCGCTCCAGGTCGCGGCGGCCCGACCGTCGACCAGCACCACGCGAGCGCCCGTGACGGACAGGCCGCGGTGGTCGTCGTCGATGATCCTGCTGCGGTCGTGGTAGCCGAGGATCGCGTTGTCGTAGGCGGGCAGGAACCGCACGGGAGCGGGCGTGTCGGGGTCGGGGCGCGGCGCGCCGGGGAGGTCGAGCAGTTCGCGGCCTCGCTCGTCCCGGAAGGCGACCAGCTCGTCGCGCATCGCGGCGATCGCGGCGGGCAGTCCCGCGAGCCCGCACCAGGCGCGCACGTCGGCCGAGGCGGCGGGCCCGAACGCGGCCAGGTAGCGCCGCACCAGCACCTGCCCCACCGGGTCGGAGGCGTCCGCGGACGGAGGGTCGGCCTCGCGGCCGAGCCAGGAGGACAGCGGGACGTTGCGCACCCCCGCCCTGGTCCGCCACAGCCCGCGCGGCGGGATCTGCGCATTCGGGACGAGCGCGGAGACGAGCATCTCGCCCAGGGCGCGCGGCGACGGGTCCGGCCACCGTCCGGCGACCGCGCGCGCCAGCTCCGCCATGGTGCGCGGCTCGCCGTCGGCCGTCGCCGCCCGCCCCGCCGCCGCGAGCTCGTCGAGGTCCACCCCGGCGAACTCGCGGCGGTAGACCCCGAGGACCCGCTGGCGCAGCATCGGCTCGTGCCGGGCCCGCCAGGACAGGGCGTCCTCGGCGGTGACGAGGTGGACGGTGCGGCGCATGAGGTGCGTCCGCACCACGCGCCTTCCGGTCAGCAGGTCGGAGAGCTCCGCCGGGTCGAACGCGCGCAGCCGCGACCAGAGCCCGACGAACGGCTCCTGCGGTTCCTGCGCCTGCAGGCCGCAGAGGTGCCCGATCGCGTCGTGAGCCGTGAGGTCGGCGCGGTCGAGCAGCAGCTGCCGAGCGAGCGTCGCGCGGCCCAGCGCCCGGGTGTCGAGGACGGCCATCGGGTCAGGACGCGTCGTAGCCGCTGGCGACGTCCAGGACCCAGATGACGCCGAACCGGTCCTCGAGCATCCCGTAGAGAGGCGCCCACTGGGCGGAGCCCAGAGGTTGCCGGACACTCGCCCCCTCGGAGAGCTTCTCCCAGTAGCCGGTGATCTCCTCGGCCGTCTCGCCGCGCACCGAGACGAAGAACGCGTTCTCGCCCCGGTTCCACGGCAGGTTCGACGGCACGTCGTACGCCATCACCCGGAACCCGTTGCCGGCGGCCACCTGGCCCCACATCACCTGGTCCGCCTCGGCCGGGTCCTGGACGTTCCCTGCGTCCTTGTAGGTGATCACGGCCATGTCCCCGCCGAACACGGACCGGTAGAAGGACAGCGCCTCGCGCGCATCGCCTCGGAAGTTCAGGTGCGTCACGGTGTCGACGGCCATAGTCGGACTCCTTCATCGCTCGGTTCGGTCGTGCCCGTTTCCTCGGACCCGGTGTCCACCGTCGCAGGGGTAGCGGACAGGGTGTGGCCGCTTCTTCCGCGAGAATCGGGAGCATGCAGAAGACCTCAGCACGGCTGCTGGAGCTGCTCTCGCTGCTCCAGGCGCGCCGGGACTGGCCGGGCGCGCTGCTGGCCGAGCGCCTGGACGTCAGCCCGCGCACGGTGCGCCGCGATGTCGACCGCCTGCGCGAGCTCGGCTACCCCATCGCCGCGATCAAGGGGCCGGACGGCGGGTACCGGCTCGCGGCCGGCACGGAGCTGCCGCCGCTGCTGTTCGACGACGAGCAGGCCGTCGCCCTCGCCGTCGCCCTCCAGATCGCCGCCGCCTCCGGCGCGGGAATCGAGGAGGGCGCGGCGCGCGCGCTGGCGACGATCAGGCAGGTCATGCCGTCCCGGCTGCGCCACCGGATCGACACTTTGCAGGTCACCGCCGTCGAGCGGCCGGTGCCCCGGCCGGAACCGCAGGTGGACGGCGGCGTGCTCATGGCGCTCGGCGCCGCCGTCCACGCCCGCGAGGTCGTGCGGTTCGACTACGCGTCCGCCTCGCCTCCGGAGGCGGGCGGCGGCGCCCCGGCCCCGCCGCGCCGGGCCGAGCCGCACCACCTCGTCACCTGGGGCGGCCGCTGGTACCTCGTCGCCTGGGACCTCGACCGCGAGGACTGGCGCACGTTCCGCGCCGACCGGATCACCCCGCGCACCCCGACGGGGCCTCGCTTCGCCCGCCGCGCCGTCCCCGGTGGGGACGTGGCCGCGTTCGTGGCGGGCCGTTTCCGCGGCTCCGGCGGCTCGGCCGACTGGCCCTGCCGCGGCGAGGTGATCCTTCACCTGCCCGCCGCGGCGGTGTCCCGCTACTCCCGGGACGGGCTCGTCGAGGAGCTCGGCCCGGACCGCTGCCGGCTCGTGCTGGGCTCGTGGTCCTGGCGCGGACTGGCCGCCGCCGTCGGGCGCTTCGACGCCGACTTCGAGATCGTCGGCCCCGCCGAGCTCAAGGACGCCTGCGCCCGCCTGGCCCGCCGCTACACCGCCGCCGCGTCCGCCGGCGGTGCGCGGCGCTGAGAAGGCGCTGAGGAGGCGCCTCTATTTCGCGACGGCCACGAGGCGCACGGCGAGGCCGGTGAAGACGGTGCCGCTGAAGATGTTGAGACCGCGCGCGACACGGCGGCTCCGCCGCAGCAGCCGGGCGAGGCGGCCGGACAGCAGCCCGACCGTCCCGTCCACGGCGAGGCCGATGAGCACGAGCGTCAGCCCGAGGACGAGGAACTGGACCATCGGGTGCCCGAGTGACGGATTCACGAACTGCGGCAGGAACGCGATGTTGAACAGGATGACCTTGGGGTTCAGCAGGTTGGTGACGACGCCCTGCCAGAACGCGCGGAGCCGTCCCGGTCCCGCGGGGGCGGCCTCCTCGCCGGTCTCACCGCGGTCCAGGAACGACCTCACCGCGAGGTAGAGCAGGTAGGCGGCGCCCGCCCAGCGCAGCACGTGGTAGAGCGTCGGCAGGGTGGTGAACAGCGCCGACAGGCCGAGCATCGCCGCGATCGCGTGGGTGAGCGCGCCGGTCGCCACTCCCACGGCGGCCATCACGCCGGTGCCGGGCCCGCCCCGTCCCCCCATGGCCACGATGAACATCATGTCGGGTCCGGGCGTGAGGCACAGGGCGAGCGCGGCGACGAGAAAAGCCACATAAAGGGATGTATCCAACATGCTCGCATCATCGAACGCCGGCCCGCCCTGACGCGACCCCTTAACCGAGCCGGCGCCGGACGGCCCGCGACGACGAGCGCGTCCTCTCGCGGAACCCCGCCGGAGGCGTCAGGTCAGGCCGGCAGGTCGGCGCTGCGGACGAAGTCCTCGACGGAGGTCGGCTTGACCTCCGGGTAGCGGTCGTTGTCCAAGGCGTCGAACTTGCCCTTTCCGGTGACCATGCACCACTGGTACTGCAAGGCCACGTAGTCGAAGGGGTTCTGCGTCGCCTTGGCGCGGCGCTCGATCTCGGCCCGCAGTTCATCGGCCGTGCCCAGCGTCTGCAAGGTGAGCTTCCGGCCGGTGCCGCGCTCGACGGCCTCGCGGAATTCGCGCATCGAGACGACCTCACCGGCGAAGCGTGCCGTCCCGCCGCCCGCCAGCGCCGGGTCGAGAGCTGCGGCGACGGTGTAGAGGGCCGTGTCCTGGACGGTGGTCAGGTCCATCGGCTGGTCGGGGTCGCCCCAGTGCGACAAGGTGCCCTTCTCCCAGTCGATGAGGTCCATGAAGCCGGTCATCACCTCGACGAACGCGCCGTTCAGCACCGACAGCACGCCCAGCCGCGAGCCCGCGAACAGGGCCGCCGCCCGCCGCCGCCAACCGATCATGACGTTGTCGGCGTCGTCGAGCTTGGTAATGTCGATGGCGAAGTCGGAGGGGACGAACCGGGCCGCGCCGGCCTGCTCGGCGGCCGCCAAGAGGTTCGCCTGACCGTCGATGATGAGCTCCGGGCCGCCCTGGACGGCGGAGACGACGGTCCGCGCCCCGCCGATGGCGGCGGCCAGCCGGTCGGCCGGGTCGGTGATGTCGCCCTCGACCAGCTCGACTCCCCTGGCCCGCAGGGCGTCGAGCGCTCGCTTCTTCTCACCGGCGGCGCCGGGGCGCACCAGCGCGCGCACGGTCACCTCCCGGTCCAGGAAGGCCGACACGATCCGGCCGCCGAGCAACCCGGTCGCACCCACGACGAAAACGTCTGCCTGTGCTGCCATCGTCCTTGATCTCCTTGCGTAGTCATGCCGTACCGCCCCCGCAAGGCGAGCTCGCCTCGGGTGGGCGATCACGAAGGTAAACTCTGAAACCAGTTACAAGGTCAAGCGGCGAAGGCGGTTCACATGCGCATCGGGGAACTCGCCAGGCGCACGGGGGTCGACGAGCAGCTCCTCCGCTACTACGAGAAGCAGGGCCTGCTCACGCCCGAGCGGTCTCCCAACGGCTACCGCGACTACGCCGAGGCCGACGTGGGCGCGGTGCGGAAGATCCGCGCCCTGCTGGCCGCCGGGCTGTCCACCGCCACCATCGCCCAGGTCAGCTCGTGCCTGCGCGACGACTCCCTGCCGACTCCCGCGTGCGCGGGGGTCATCGGGCGCCTGCGCGCCGAACGCGCGAGGCTCGACCAGGCCATCGGGGGTCTCCTGGAGGCCCGCGCCGCCCTCGACGACGTCATCGACCGCGGCGAGGGCCACGAGGTCCCGCACGGTGACCTCTCCACCGGCAAGCCCTCTTGGGCGAGCGCGCCGACCAGGCTGAGGTAGCGCTCGCTGCTCGGGCCGGGTGTCACCTGGTGCTGGGTACAGGGTCGAGTCGGGTCTCCGCGTCATGGTCCCGGCAGGGCTCCGGCTTCTACCGTCGAGGCCATGAGCAGCGAAGTCATGGTGCGGATCAGCCGGGTCAGCAAGACCTACGGCCGCCGCGACAACAGGGTGGCGGCGCTGGACGACGTCTCCGTCGCCTTTCCCGGCGGGCGGTTCACCGCCGTCATGGGACCGTCCGGATCGGGAAAGTCCACCCTTCTCCAGTGCGCCGCGGGAATCGACCGTGTCGACGCCGGCGACGTGGAACTGGCAGGGACTTCGCTGAGCGGGCTGAGCGAGGGGGCGCTGACCCGGCTGCGCCGCGACCGCATCGGGTTCGTCTTCCAGGCGTTCAACCTCGTGCCGTCGCTGACGGCCCGGCAGAACGTCGCGCTGCCGCTCATGCTGGCGGGGAAGCGGCCGAAGCGCCGGGACGTGGACGCCGCGCTGGACCGGCTCGGCCTGGCGGAGCGGCGGCGGCACCGGCCCGGCGAGATGTCGGGCGGCCAGCAGCAGCGGGTCGCGATCGCCCGCGCGCTGGTGACGCGCCCGCAGGTGCTGTTCGCCGACGAGCCCACCGGCGCGCTGGACTCCCGCTCGTCCCGCGAGGTCATGACGCTGCTCCGGGACCTGGTGGACCGCGAGGGGCAGACGATCGTGATGGTCACCCACGACCCCGTCGCGGCATCGGTCGCCGACGAGGTGCTCTTCCTCGCTGACGGCCGGATCGCCGGGAGCCTGGAGGCCCCGACGCCGGAGCTGGTCGCGGCGCGGATCACCGGTCTGGAGGCGGCGCAGTGATCCGGATCGCGCTGGCCACCCTGCGCAGCCGGGCGGCGAGTTACGCCGGGGCCTTCCTGGCGCTGGCCCTGGGCACGAGCATCATCGCGATGATGGCGATCACCCTGCGGGCGGTGACGTCCACCGAGTTCCACGGCCCGCAGCGGTACGCGCAGGCCCCGGCGGTGGTGACCGCGCCGGTGACGGTGGAGCTGAAGGACGACGACGGCGACCCGCGCGCGTTCCCGCTGAGCCGCCCGAGCCCGCTGACCCCGCAAACCGTCCGGGCCCTGTCCGGCACCGGCCGGACGGTCGCGGACCGGTCGTTCGCCGCGCGGCTTCCCGGCGGCCCGGACGCGCAGGTGGGCCATCCCTGGAGCACCGCCGCGTTCACCCCGTACCGGCTGGTGAAGGGGCACGCGCCGGAGTCGTCGCGCGAGATCGTGGTCGGCGGCGGCGACCCGTCGCTGGTCGGCGGGACCGTCCGGGTCGCGACCGGCTCCGGCTTCGGGGACTACACGGTCGCGGGCGTCACCGCTCCGGTGTGGTTCGAGCACGCCGTGTTCTTCGCCGACGGGGAGGCGGCGCGGCTGTCGCCCGAGGTCGACGCCGTCGTCGCGTACGGCGACGCGGCGGCGGTGCGCGCGGCGGTCCAGGGAACGGGCGCACAAGTGCTCACGGGCGACGACCGGCTGCTGGCCGAACGCGACCAGGCCGGCGGCCGCGACCAGCTCCGCGACGCCGAGGGGATGGCGGGCACGTCGATGATGCTGGTCGTCTTCGTCGTGGTCTTCGTCGTCATCGCCACCTTCGCCTTCGTGGTCGAGCAGCGGCGCCGGGAGATGGCGCTGCTGCGGACGGTGGGCGCGACGCCGAGGCAGGTGCGGCGGATGGTGCTCGCCGAGGCGTTCGTGCTGGCCGTCCTCGCGTCGGCCCTCGGCTGCGCGATCGGCGCCCGGTCGACCGGGGTCCTGCGCGCCTGGATGGTGGACCATCGCGTCGCGCCGCCGTGGCTCGCGGTCGACACCCGTCCCGCCCCGTTGGTGATCTCGTTCCTGCTGGGTCTGCTGTCGGCGATGGCCGGCACGGTCGTGGTGTCGTGGCGGGCCGGGCGCGTCCGCCCGGCGGAGGCGCTGCGGGAGGCCACCGGCAGGCGCCGGGCGGCCACGCCGGTGCGGCTGGTGCTCGGCGGCGTCCTGCTCGCCCTCGGCGTCTACAAGAGCGCGGGCGCCGTCCAGTCCAACCAGGTCGTGGCGCTCAGCATGCAGAACTACCTGTTCGTTCCCGTCCTGCTGGTGGGCGGGTGCGCGCTGCTGACCCCGCTGCTGATCCGCCCCGTGCTGGCTGCGCTGGCCTGGCCGCTGCGCCGGCTCGGCGCGGGCGCGATGGTGGTCCGCGAGGGCGCGCTGTTCGCCGGACGGCGCACCGCCGCCGTCGCCACTCCGGTGGTGCTGGCCGTCGGCCTCGGCGCGGCGCTTTTCACCGCGCAGGACGCGGCGAACGCCGCGAACGTGGCGGGGTTGCGCGCCGGGAGCAGCGCCGACTACGTCCTGACGGCCGAGGGCGACGGCGGGATCGGCTCGGCCGTCGTCGACCGGGTGCGCGCCGTCCCGGGCGCCGCGGTCGCGGTCTACACCCCCGCCGAAGTGCGGCTGAGCGGGGACTGCGACCGCTATCTGGGCACGCTGTCGGCCTTCGCCGTCGACCCGCGGGCGCTGACCGCGACGCGGCATCCGGACGTCGTGGACGGGTCCCTCGAAAGGCTCGGCGACGACTCCCTCGTCCTGGACCGCGACAGCGCGCGGGAGTTCGGCGTCCGCACCGGGGACCGGGTGCGGGCCTGGCTGCCGGACGGCACGTCCGCGGCGCTGCGCGTGGCCGCCCTGACCCGCACCACGGTCACCGGCGAGATCGGCTACATCCCGGCCGCCTCCACCGGCGGTGGCCGCCCGGCTCAGATCGAGGTGAAGGTCGCGGCGGGCGGCGACGCCTCCGCCGTGGCGGCGGCGCTGCGCTCGGCCGTGCGCGACCGGCCCGTGCGGCTGTCCGCCCGGTCGTCCCTGCTCGACGCGGAGCAGGCCGAGCAGCAGCGCAAGAGCAGGCTCGCCACCGGGAACGTGTTCGGGATCGCGCTGGCGTTCGCCCTGATCGCGATCGCGAACACCCTGGTGATGGCGGCCCCGGACCGCCGCCGCGAGCTGTCGGCCCTCACCCTGGCCGGCGCCACGCGGCGCGAGACGCTGACGTTCGTGGCCGCCGAGACCGTGGTGGCGACCGTCGCCGGCGCGATCCTCGCCGGCGCGGCGGCGGTCGCCGTCGTGGCGGGCCAGCGGGCGGCGCTGACCGGGCTGGTGGGCGACTTCCCGCTGACCGTCCCGTGGACCTCCGTGCTCACGGTCACCGGGATGTGCGCCGTGGTGGCCGTCTGCACGTCCGTGGTCGCCACCCGCCTTCTCGCCGGCGGGCCCGCCCCGCGCGGCGAGTGATCCGTCCGCCGATCCCGTGACCGAGCCGTCAGCCGGCCCGCAGCCGCACGTCACCGCTGTTGCTGCGGGCCTCCAGCACGGACGGGGACGCGCCGTCCCCCGGGACGGCGACGTCCCGCCGGCCGGAGATCGTGTCGGCGCTGGTCCGGTACCGGCCCGGGGGGACCGCCAGCCGGATGTCACCGGTGTTGGTCGTCACGGCCGCCCGCTGCGGCGCGGCGGCGAACGCCAGCCCGACGTCACCGGTGTTGGTCCGCGCCTCCACGGCGGACGAGCGCAGCTCCGTGGCCGTCACCTCGCCCGAGTCGGTCGTCGCGCGGACGCGCCCGGCCACGTCCCGGAGTTCGAGATCGCCGCTGCCGGACGTCCAGGACACCGCGCCGGTGAGCCCGGCCACGGTGACGTCGCCCGTGTCGGCGCGCACCTCGACCTCGGTGGCCGCCGGTACCCGGAGGACGTACCCGGCCTTGCAGTGCGCGGCGCGCTCGCCGTTCCCGTCGCGGCAGCCGCCCGCCAGCCGGAGCAGGTTCCCGTCCCAGACCTCCTTGAGGTCGAGGAAGCGCCCGTCACGCGACCGCCGCTCGACGTCGACGCGCCCGCTCCCGCCCGCCGCGACCAGCACGTCACCGCTGTCGAACTCCACGACGACCTTGGTCACCGCGTGGATCCGCGAGTAGCGGACGGTCGGCTGCGAAGGATCGTCCGAACCGCTCAGCCACACCCTCCCGCCGACGGTCCCGGCGCCCAGCAGCGCGACCGTGGCGGCTCCCCCGAGCGCGATCCAGGCCGTCCGCAGGCCCCTCATCGCTCACTCACCGCTGAGGAACCTCAGCACGGCCAGGACCCGGCGGTGCTCCTGCGGCGTTCCGGGCAGGTCGAACTTGGCGAAGATCCCCGCGACGTGCTTGGCGACGGCGCTCTCGCTGACCACCAGCTCCTCGGCGATCCCGCCGTTGGACCGGCCCTCGGCCATGAGCCGCAGCACCTCGTGCTCGCGGGGCGTCAGCCGGTCGAGCGGGCCGTCGCTGCGGCTCAGCAGCTGCGACACGACCTCCGGGTCGATCGCGGTCCCGCCCTGGGCGACCCGCCGGACCGTCGCCAGGAACTCCTCCATGTCCGCGACCCGGTCCTTCAGCAGGTAGCCGAAGCCGGTGGTGTCGCCCCGCAGCAGCTGCGCGGCGTGCCGCTCCTCGACGTACTGCGACAGCACCAGGACGCCCGGCCGCGGCCCGTTCTCCCGCAGCTTCAGCGCGGCGCGCAGTCCCTCGTCGGTGTGGGTGGGCGGCATCCGCACGTCCACGACCACCAGGTCGGGGTCGTGCCCGTCCACCGCCTCCAGCAGGGCGTCGGCGTCGCCCACCGCAGCGGCGACGGTCATGCCGCCGAGCTCCAGCAGCCGGACGAGGCCCTCCCGCAGCAGGAACGAGTCTTCGGCGATCACAATGCGCATGGCAGTTCCACGGTCAGGCGGGTCGGGCCGCCGGTCGGACTGGACAGGGACAGGGTGCCGTCTACGGACGCGACGCGGCGGGACAGCCCGGCCAGGCCGCTGCCGCCCGCCGTGCTCGCGCCGCCGCGGCCGTCGTCGACGACGGTCAGCACGATCCGGTCGTCCCGGCGCGCGAGGGCCACCTCGGCCCGGGACGCGCCCGCGTGCTTGACGACGTTGGTGAGCGCCTCGGAGACGACGAAGTACGCCACCGACTCCAGCGCGGGGGCGGGCCGTTCGGGCAGGTCCACCCGGACGTCCACGGGGATCGGGGTCCGTCCCGCGAGCCCGGACAGCGCCGCGTCGAGGCCCAGCTCGTCGAGCACGGCGGGATGCAGCCCGCGGATGAAGTCGCGCAGCTCGGTCAGCGCCAGTTTCGCCTCCTCATGGGAGCGGGCGACGACGTCCCGGGCGGGCTCGGGCAGGTCCTTGAGCGTCGCGCGGGCGATGCCGAGGTTCATCGCCAGCGACACGAGCCGCTGCTGGGCGCCGTCGTGCAGGTCGCGCTCGATCCGGCGGCGCTCGGCGTCGGCGGCCTCGACCGTCGCGGCCCGGCTCGCCGCCAGCCCGGACATCCGGCGGGCCAGCGCCGCGCGCTCCTGGCGCCGGGTCGGCCCGAGGAACGCGCGCGCCACCGCGAGATCGGCGCGCGCCAGCGCGGCGGCCAGCGCGGGGCCGAGCAGGAGGAGGAGCACCCCGGCGACGGTCATCGCGGCGACGGCGAGAGGCGCGCGGGGGTTCCAGCCGAGCGGCCCGTCCGGCGGCAGCGTCCAGGCGTGGACGGGCGCGGTGGCGAGCAGCAGCCCGCCGCTCCAGACCGCGCCGACCAGCGCCGCCATGGCGACCGCGAGCGGTCCGGCCACGAAGTGGTAGGCGACCTGGCGCCAGGCTCCGGCGGTGAAGGGCCACCGCTGCCAGGACGGCCTCGGACGGTCCCCGGCGGGATCGGCGCCGGTGAAGGCGGTGATCCTGGAACGCTGCAACGCGGTGCAGCCGCGCACCACGGCCAGGACGACGGCCAGCACCACGAGGGGGGCGACGACCGACCGCGCGAGCTCGATGCCGACCGCGATCGGGAAGGCGACGGCGGCCAGGCCTGCCAGCCCCACCGCACCGCCCGCCGCGACCTGCGCCGTGGCCAGCCAGGTGGCGGCCCTCACCGGCGAACCGCACCACGCCCGGATCCCCTCGCGCGTCGGGGACCAGCGCGGACTCAAGATCACAGGCGTCACGGTATCCGACGTCCGCCGGTGCCGGACCCCGGCCGCCGCCGGCCCCCGTCCGGGTCCCGGACGGGGGCGTGCGGCGCGGTCAGCCCGCGACGAGGTGTTCGGGGTCGGTGGTGCCGGCAGCGGTCGGGGCGGACGCGCCGGCACGCGGCAGCACGAGGCAGGCCAGCAGTCCGGCGACCATCCCGGCCGCGGTGAGAAGCACCACGACGAGCTCGCCGTGGGCGGTGGCCGCGCGCAGGGCGCCCCCTGTCTTGCCGCCGGTGCCGATCTCGGCGAGCGCGGTGAACACGGCCAGGCCGATGGCGTTGCCGATGTTGAGGGTCGTGGAGGCGATGCCGTTGGCGACGCCCTGCTCGTGGGCGGCGGTGCCGGTGGCGGCGGCGATCCACATGGCCGTCCAGACGATGCCCTGGCCGACGCCGGAGACGATGAGCCCGGGCACGAGCAGCCCGTAGCCGGCGCCGGCGTCGAACCCGACCGCCATGGCGGCCGTGCCGGCGGCCCCGATCGCGAAGCCGATGAGCAGCGTGGCGCGCAGGCCGATCCGGGTGGTCAGCCGCTCGCCGAGCTGGGTGCCGGTGGCGATCGCCAGCGACGGGACCAGGAAGGCCAGCCCCGTCTGCAGGGCGCTGTAGCCGTGCACGCTCTGCATGAGCACGGTCAGGAAGTACGGCAGCACGCCGAAGGTCGCCATGTAGATGAAGGTGACGCTCAGGCCGATGGTCAGGCTCCGGTTGCGGAACAGCCGGAACGGCATGAGCGGATCGGCGCTGCGCCGTTCGATGACCGCGAACGCCGCCAGCAGCGCGGCGGCCGCCACGAGTGCGCCGATCACCAGCGGGTCCGCCCAGCCCTCCTCCGGCCCCTCCACCAGGGCGAACACCAGCAGCGTCGCGCCCGTGGTGACGGTCAGCGAGCCGGGCAGGTCGAAGCGCCGCCGCGGCCCGCCGGCCGGGTCGGGCGGGATGACCGCCAGCGCGGCGAGGGCCACGAGGCCGGCGAGCGGCACGTTGACGTAGAAGACGGCGGGCCAGCCGAGGTTCTCCGTGAGCACGCCGCCGAGCAGCGCCCCGATGGTCAGGCCGCTGGCGCCCGCGCCGCCCCAGACCGCCAGCGCCCGGTTGCGCTGCGGTCCCTCGGCGAACAACGTGTTGATCAGCGACAGGGTGGACGGCAGCAGCAGCGCGCCGCCGATCCCCTGCACCGCGCGCGCCAGGACGATCGCGGCGGGGGACGGCGCGAGGCCGCCCGCCAGGGACGACACGGCGTACAGGGCCAGGGCGAGCACGAAGACGCGGCGGCGGCCGAGCAGGTCGGCCGCGCGGCCGCCGAACAGCAGGAACCCGCCCGCGAACACGACGTAGGCGCTCACCACCAGCTGCTGCGTCTGGCCGGGGAAGCCGAGTTCGGCGCCTATCTCCGGGAGCGCCACGAACACGATGTTCAGGTCCAGCGCGTAGATCAGTTGCGCGAGCGCCAGCAGGGCCAGGATCCAGCCCAGCCGCCCGGCGGGCTGCCTCGTTACAGCGGACATGCCAAGGACACCCTTCGCGGTCTCTAGGGGGACGGGCGGCGGACGGAGCCGCCATCCGGAGTACGACTGTACGAATACTCGCGTACGGTCGTACAAATATGCAAGGGAACCCGGCGGATCGTTCGACCGTCGCGCTACGGTTGGACCATGAGGTACCGCCACCCGGACCGCGACCAGATCCGCGTCGACGGGGTGCTGTCGGCGCTCGGCCATCCGGTGCGGCTGGCCGCCGTCCGCGTGCTGGACGGCGCCGACGAGCGCAACTGCGGCAGCGTGCTCGCCGAACTGGGCATCACGTCCAAGTCGACGATGACCCACCACTGGCGCGTGCTCCGCGACAGCGGCGTGATCTTCCAGGAGCCGTCCGGCCGGGAGAACCTGCTGACCCTGCGCCGCGACGACCTGGACGCCCGCTACCCGGGCCTGCTGGACGCCGTCCTCGCCGGCGCCCGCACTGACGAGAGCGGCTCCTGACCCCCTTGTCCTGCCGCGCTCCCCGCCGTCAGAGGTCGAGCACCAGAGCCCGGTGGTCGGACACCTCGGGCGCGGTCGCGATCTCGAACCGTGCCACCGCGCCGGGGTCGGAGACCAGCAGGTAGCTCGCGTGCCGGAGCGGCTTCGGGTAGCGGGACGTCCGGGTGTCGGCGTCGCCGACCAGGTCGGTCAGCCCGAGGTCCGCGAGGGTCTTGAAGGTCGTGCTGTCGGGGAGCAGGTTGAAGTCGCCGCACACCACGGTCAGGTCGCCGTCCTCGCGCGCCCCCTCGACGAGGTCGGCGAGCCGTTCGGCCTGCGCTTGGCGGGCCGGGGTGTCGGCCTTGCCGCGCGGATCGCGCAGGCCGTGGAGGTTCACGACGGTGACGAACCGCTCCGCCCGGCGGTCGTGCACGCGCACGGCGAGCGCGGCGCGGGGCCGGCCGTCGTTCGGCCATCCGTCGCGGTGCTCGGTGTAGGCGCCGTGCACGAACGCGGACCGGACGCCGACCAGGGGAAAAGCCTCGGCGACGAAGGTGGCCGGCCCGAAGTCCTGCCGGTGGAACCGCCGCTGCCGATCCTGGACGGGACCCGCGTCGCTCGCGGTGAACAGCCCGTGGTGGTGCGGGAGGCGCTCACGGACATCGGCCAGGAGGTTCGCCCGCTGGGGCAGCGACCGGTCGGCGTCGTCGAAGCGCGTCCAGCCGCCGAGGCCCGGCGTGTGGGTGACTTCTTGCAGGCACAGGACGTCGGCGCCGCACGCGTCGAGCCAGGGGGCGAGGTCGTCGAACATCGCGCCGCCCCAGGCGTTCAGGGAGATGATCCGCACGTGGACCCAATCTAGATCCGCCGCGCCGAGCAGGCCAGTCGCAGGACGGCCGCTCGCCGGACGGGCGATGCCCGCCCGGCGAAAGGCGCCTTGCGGCTAGTCCTCGACGGTGAACTCCGTGGTGACCGGAGAGGGGCCGAGCACCCAGGACGCGGTGAGCTTCACCTTGGTGCCGGCCGGGACCGACGGGTCGACGGAGATCCTGAACTGGGCGCCGGCCTGGTCGGACGGGATGCTGCCGTCGGAGGGCAGATCGCTGAAGTAGGCGCGGACGCCGGGGTTGTCGCTCGTCAGGTTGATCCGGGCGCCGAACGGGTGCCAGATGTCACCGAGACCGACCACGCCGAAGTTCTCCACGTTGCCCGGCTGGTGCCGCACCGGCCCGAGGACGCCGATGGAGTACTTCTTGGGCACGCCGATGGCGCCGACGAACTGCGTGGCGGTGCTCAGAGCGGCCATGACGGTCGCGAAACGCGGCCGGTCGTAGGCCGTGACGTCCATGGCGAACGTGGCGCTGGTCGCCCCGGCCGGCACCTCCACGTAGTAAGGGAACGACACGGCCGCGCTCTCGTACGGGATCTTGCGCAGGTCCACGGCGAGCCCGCCGATCGGCGCCGGGGACTTGAGCTTCACCGTTCCGGTGATCTTGCTTCCCTCCACCGCGATGCGCTTGTCCACGGTGAAGGAGGTGACGTCCTGCACCCGCGCGTCGATCGGGTCGACGGTGACGGACGTCTCCGCGACGGAGCCGCCGACACCGGCGGTCAGCCGCGTCACGGTCCCCGGGCTGGTCGCGGACTGCACCCGGATCGGGAAGCTGACGCTGCGCTCCCCGGCGGGCACCGTCGCCCTGTGCTTGGTCGCCTGCCAGTAGGTCAGATCCTCGTACTCGTTGCCGTCCAGGAGGTCGACGACGACGCCGCCGGCGGGAGCCGGCTCGGCCAGTGTGACCGTCTGGATCGCCTCCTCCCCCGAGGTGATCCTCGACGGCGACACGGTCGTGGACGCGACCGTGACCTCGGCCGCCGACGCCCGCAGCGGGGCGAACACCGCCGCGGCCAGCGCGAGGGGCAGCACGACGCCGGCGGCACGCCGAACGGAGAAAGCGGAAGTCGATGCGTTCATGGACCCAGTCAATGATCTTCGACGACCCCCGCACCAGATCGCGCCCCCACACGTTCGATCTCCGTAAGAACTGCCCCCACCAGCGTGACCACCCCGTCACGCGACCCCACAATGCTCGGGTGACCCGACCCAGGATCCGCGTCGCCGCCTACGTCATCCGGCTCCGCGCCGTCCCCGAACTCCTCGTCTTCGACCACGTCGGCATGCCCCAGGCCGGCACCCAGATCCCGGCAGGCGGCGTCCGCCCCGGTGAGGAGCCGGAGCAGGCCGTCCTACGCGAGGTGCTCGAAGAGACCGGGCTGCGCACCGCTTCCGTGGTCGAGCAACTCGTCGTGGAGGACAAGCCCCACCCCGACACCCGCCGGCCGCGCAGAACCACCTACTTCCACCTCCGAGCACCCGCGACCACACCGGACACATGGACGCACACGGTCGGCGGCGCCGGAGAAGACACCGGCCTGACGTTCGCCTGCCGCTTCCTGCCGCTCCCCCTGGACCACCCCTTGGCAGACGCCCAAGACGCCTGGTTAGGCCACATCAACCCCCAATGGACCACATCCCACCGCCCCTGACCGTGGCTCCTGGCGGCGCCTTCGCGGAGGTCTCGACGTGCTCGTCCAGGACGAGCGCATCACACCGGAGGTGGCGTGGTGAGTGCCCTTGAGATACGCCTGCGTCCGGTCACTGAGGACGATCTCGCCATGTTCCGGCGTTTCGCGACGGAGCCCGGATTGATCGGCCTGGACTGGACGGGGTTTCGCGACGCGCAGGCCCCGGCGCGGCGCTACGCCTCCGACGGCTACCTGGGCGAGGACGAGGGCAGGCTCATTGTCGAGGCCGACGGCACGGCCGCAGGCTTCGTGAGCTGGTCGGCACGGGGGTTCGGGGTCTCCCGGTACTGGGAGATAGGCCGGATTCACTCTGGAGGGCGTCCTGCGCGCGGTGGAGTTCCGCGCCGGCCGGTGGCGTGACGGCTGGATGTACAGCAGATTGCGCAACGATCCGCCCCCGCCGTCCCGGCCGTGACGAGTCATTGCGGCGTGTCGGCCTCGGTGGGGAAGTCTTCGATGCCGAGGACTCGCAGCAGGTCCAGCCGCTCGCGGGTTTCGGCGTCGGCCGGGGTGAGCACCAGCAGCTGCTGACTCTGGTCGGGAGTGACCAGCGTCTCGCAGTCCAGCAGCATGCGGCCCACTCGCGGGTGCAGCATGGTCTTGCGGGCGGCGCGCCGGACCGCCACCTCGTGCTCGGCCCAGAGCCGCCGGAAGTCGGCGCTGGCGGCCTGCAAGCGTTCGATGAGTCCGGCGACCGCGGGGTCACCGGTGCGGCGGCCGGCGGCCGCGCGCAGGTCGGCCACGATCTGGCGGCCGTAGTGCTCCCGCTCCTCGACCGGGGCGACCGCGCGGGCGGCGGGGTCGGTGAACCAGCGGTGGACGATGTAGCGCCGGTCGCCGGAGAAGCCCGTGTGGTCGCCGGTCAGCAGGACGGCCGTCCGGTTCTGGGCGAGGACCTCGCCCAGGTCGGACAGCACCAGCGCCGGGGTCTCGCCCAGCAGGTCGAGCATGCGCATCAGGCCGGCGCGGGCCAGGCGGGCCGTTCCGTCGGCGGGCGGGGGCCGGTGGCCGGCCAGGTGGAACAGGTGGTCGCGTTCGTCGTCGGACAGCCGCAGGGCCCGGGCCAGCGCGCCGAGCAGCTGAGGCGAGGGCTGGCTGCTGCGGCCTTGCTCGAGGCGTACGACGTAGTCCACCGACATGCCGGCGAGCATGGCCACCTCTTCCCGGCGCAGGCCGGTGGTGCGGCGCCGGGGCCCGTCGGCGATGCCGACCTCGGCCGGGCGGATCGCCTCGCGGCGGCGGCGCAGGAAGTCGGCGAGCTGGTCACGTTGCACGACCCCATCGTCCCTCGCGGCGGGCGGGCGTATCCAGGGAGCGGCTCTCCCACGATGAACGCTCCGCTCCCGCACGTCCCGGCTCGGGCGCAGGGTTGGAGGACGACCTCGGGAACGGAGACCTGATGCAGACACGGACACTGGGCGACAACGGACCGGCCACCTCCGCGCTGGGCCTGGGCGCGATGGGCATGTCGGGCGCTTACGGCGCGGCCGACCGCGCGGAGAGCATCGCCACCGTGCACGCCGCGCTGGACGGCGGCGTCACGCTGATCGACACCGGCGACTTCTACGCCATGGGCCACAACGAGCTGCTGCTCGCCGAGGCGCTGCGCGGCCGGGACCGCGAGAGCTACCAGCTGAGCGTCAAGTTCGGCATGCTGCGGGGCCCGGGCACGGAGTTCGGCGGGCAGGACGGCCGTCCCGAGGCGGTGAAGAACTTCCTGGCCTACTCGCTGACCCGGCTCGGCACCGACCACATCGACGTCTACCGCCCCGCGCGGCTGGATCCGGCGGTGCCGATCGAGGAGACGGTGGGCGCGATCAAGGACATGATCGACGCCGGGTACGTGCGGTACCTGGGGCTCTCGGAGGTCGACGCGGCGACGATCCGCCGGGCGCACGCCGTGCACCCGGTCGCCGACCTGCAGATCGAGTACTCGCTGATCTCCCGTGCGGTGGAGGCGGAGGTCCTGCCCACGCTGCGGGAGCTGGGCATCGGCCTGACCGCCTACGGCGTGCTCGGCCGCGGCCTCATCTCCGGCCACTGGAGGGCCGGCCGCACCGCGGGTCCCGGCGACGGCCGCGGCTCCAGCCCGCGGTTCGCGGCCGGGAACGTGGAGCACAACCTCGCCCTCGTGGAGGCGCTGCGCCGGGTCGCCGACGCGAAGGGGGCCACCGTCGCCCAGCTGGCCATCGCCTGGGTGGCCGCGCAAGGCCGGGACATCGTGCCGCTGGTCGGCGCCCGAACCCGCGAACGGCTGGCCGAGGCGCTGCCCGCGATGGAGCTGGACCTCACCGCGGACGACCTCGCCGAGATCGAGAAGGCGGTGCCGCCGGGCGTGGCGCGCGGCGATCGGTACCCGTCCGCGTTCATGTCCACCCTCGGTGTGGGGAACTGAGCACCCGCCCCGAGCCTTCTCCGTCCGGCCGATAAGGCATGCTTTGCCGGATGACGGCGCCGGCGACTCCCCGATGACGATGACAGGACAGACCGAACTGCTCGGGTTGGCGGCCGGGGCGCTCATCGCGTCGGTGACGGCGCCGGTCGGGGTGTCGGGAGCGGTGTTCCTGCTGCCGGTCCAGCTCAGCGTTCTGAACGTGCCCAGTCCGGCGGTCACGCCGACGAACCTCTTGTTCAACGTGGTCGCCGGCCCTGGTGCGCTGGCGCGCTATCACCGTCGCGGGCAGTTGAGCGGTGGGTTGACCCGGCTGCTGGTCCTGGGGACCCTGCCCGGCGTCGTCGTCGGAGCGGTCATCCGGGTCTTCGCCGTCCCCGGTCCGACCGTCTTCCGCGCCCTGGTGGGCCTGCTGCTGGCACCGTTGGGCCTGTGGCTGTGCGCCCGCACCCTGCGCCCTCCGCGCGGTGACCGTGCAAGCGCCCCGTCCGAGCGCTTCGTCGTCGGGCTCTCGCTGGCGGTCGGCACGGTCGGCGGCGTCTACGGCATCGGCGGTGGCTCCATTCTCGGGCCCGTCCTCGTCGGCCGCGGCATGCCCGTCGCGCAGGTCGCGCCCGCCGCTCTCGCCTCCACCTTCCTCACCTCGGTGACCGGCGCCCTGACCTACGCCGTGCTCTCGTTCACCACGCACGGCGACATCGCGCCGGATTGGCCGCTCGGATTGAGCTGCGGCCTCGGCGGGCTGGCCGGTGGCTACCTGGGCGCGCGGCTGCAACCCCGGCTGCCCGAGACCGCCCTCCGCCTGACCTTGGGCGCCTTGGCCACCGCCCTGGCACTCGTCTACCTCGTCCAAGCGGCCGCCTGACCCCATGGGGCGTGTAGATCAGGCGAGGCGGTAGCCGATGCCGGGGGTGGTCGTGATGACGGGTGGTCCGCCGAGCTTGCGGCGCAGCCGTCCGATCGTCACGGTCACGGTGTTGGTGAACGGGTCGGCGTTCTCGTCCCAGACCTGCTCCAGCAGCGCCTCGGTGCTGAGGAAGCCGGGGCTGGCCCGCATCAGCGCGTGCAGCAGGGCGAACTCCTTCACCGACAGGTTCAGGTGCCGGCCGTCGCGGACGGCGGTCCGGCGGACCGGGTCCAACTCGATCCCGGCCGCGCGCAGGACGCGCGGCCGGCCGTCCGGCCTGCGACGGGCCAGGGCCTGGACGCGCAGGACCAGCTCCGGGAAGTGGAACGGCTTGGCGAGGTAGTCGTCGGCTCCGAGGGTGAGGCCGCTGACGCGGTCGTCCGGCGTTCCGGCCGCGGTCAGCATCAGCACCATCGGACGGTCCCGCCGTTCGCTGATCATCTGGCAGAGGGTGTCGCCGTGCAGGCCGGGCAGGTCGCGGTCGAGGACCACGACCTCGTAGGCGGTGGTATCGAGCCTGGCGGCGGCCCCCAGCCCGTCGTGGGCGAGGTCGACGGCCATCCCCTGGTCGCGAAGGCCCTCGGCGACGACGGCGGCGAGCGACCGGGCGTCCTCGACCACCAGGACCCTCACTCCGCCGCCCCGGCCTGGACGAGCGGGGACGCGGGTGCGGGCGCGCGGGCAGGGGCGGGCGGCAAGGTGATGCCGACCCGCAGGCCGCCCTCGGGCGGGGCGAGCAGGTCGAGCCGTCCGCCGTGCGCCGCGGCGATCGCCGCGACGATCGACAGGCCGAGGCCGGAGCCGTTCTCCGAGCCCGTGCGGTCGTCGCCGAGGCGCGCGAAGGGCTGCGCGAGCCGGTCCACGTCCCGCTGGTCGAGGACGGCTCCGCCGGTCCGCACGACGAGCCGCACGCCGGTGCCCTCCCGGAAGGTCGCGACGCGCACCCAGCCGCCCGGCTCGTTGTGGGTGACGGCGTTGTCGAGGACGTTCTCGACCATCCGGGCGAGCAGCGCGGAATCGCCCTGGATGCTCGCGCCGGCCCGCAGTTCGGTCGTCACCTCCAACCGCTTCGCGGCGATTCCCGTGGCGCGGTCGGCCACCGCCCGCGCGACCAGGTCGTCGACGGAGACGTCGGCGCCGCCGGCCAGGGCGCCGTGCTGGGCCCGGGCCAGGACGAGGAACCCGTCGAGCAGCCGGTCCACCCGGTCCAGCTCGGGACGCAGCCGGTCGGCGAGGGCGAGCGCCTGCCGCTGCGCGCCCGGCTTGGCGGACGCGACGTCCAGCGACGCCCGCATGGTCGCCAGCGGGGTGCGCAGTTCGTGCGAGGCGTTGGCGACGAACCGGCGCTGCGCGGCGAACGACGCCTCCAGCCGTTCCAGTAGCCCGTCGATGGTGTCGGCAAGGTCCTTCACCTCGTCCGTCGGACCGGTGACGGCCAGCCGCCGGTCCAGGTGGTCGGCGGAGATCCGCCGGGTCGCCGCGGTGATCAGGCGGAGCGGGCGCAGCACCCGGCGGGCGAGCAGCCGGCCGACCAGCAGGGAAAGGACCGCCATCACGACCAGCGCGAGCAGCATTCCCGCCAGCAGTTGCCGGGAATGCTGCGCGTTCGTCTCGGCCAACTGGTCCTGAAGTCGCCGGATGTGCTGGTGCGCCGCAGCCGGGTCGCCGCTCTGGGGCGGGGCCTGCCCGCCCACGGGGACGCTCGTCCCCCGGTCGTTGGAGAACAGGAAGGTGAGCGCCGACAGCCCGATCCCGGACACCAGGAACACCGCGGCGTACAACACCGTGAACCGGAGCCCGACGGTCCCCCTGCGCAGCCTGATCATCCCTCCAGCATGCCCGGCCGGACCTAACAGCGGGATGACGAGCACGGTTCGGGTCACGTTACGTCCGTTTCCATAGAAACGGCGGCATGCCACTCAAGGAACTTCTTCGCCGGGAATGGGGCGCCTTCCGGCGTCCCGGACGGCTGATCGCCCTGGCGGCCGCGGCCCTCGCCGTCATCGCCGCCGGGCTGCTCTACGCGTCCGGCAACCACGCGTCCTGCGCCGGGCCCTGCCGCCACGATCCGACCAGCGCGGACGGCTCGGTCGTCGGCGACCGGTTCTGGTTCCTGCACCGCGGTCTCGGCCGGAACGGCGCCATCACCGTCCGGCTGACCGCGATGACCGGGACGATCACCTACCCGCCGCCCCACCACGACAAGATCGTCCCCGGGCTGGTGCCGTGGGCGAAGGCCGGGATCATCATCAAGGACGGCGTGCGGCCGGGCTCGTCCTACGCGGCGCTCGCGATGACCGGACACCACGGCGTGCGGATGCAGTACGACTACCGGCACGACATCGCCGGGAGCCCGGACGGGGTGTCGCCGCGTTCCCCGCGCTGGCTGCGGCTGACGCGGTCCGGTGCCACCGTCACCGGCGCGGAGTCCGCGGACGGGCTGCACTGGCGCACCGTGGGGTCGGTGGAGCTGCCGAACCTCCCGGACACGGCGCAGGTCGGGCTGTTCGCCGCCTCCCCCGGCGACCTCACGCTGCGGAAGGTCGGACTCGGCGGAGCGGTCGAGGAGATCCGCTTCACGCAGGCCACCGGGGTCTTCGACCACGTCACGACGGCGGGCGCGGCCGCCGGCGCGTGGCGCAGCGAGGCCGTCGGCGGGATGAACCAGACCGACTGGGAGAAGTACCACAACGCCTCCGGCGCGATCGAGAAGGGCGGCGCCATCACCGTGAGCGGGACGGGCGACATCGGCCCGAGCGGGGAGGAGGGCGCCACCACCGTCGACAAAACCCTCCCCGGCCTGGTGATCGCGCTGATCATCGTCCTGATGATGGCCGCCCGCTACGGAGCCAAGGACGGCACCCGGGACGGCACCGGACCGGACGCCGCTCCTGGACGCCGCCGCGCGGTGGTGATCGCCCGGGCGGTCGTGGTCGGCGGCGCGACCTTCGTGACCGGGCTCGCCGCCGTCGGCATCGCCCTGCCGGTCGGCGTCGCGATCTTGCGGCATAACGGCGTCCCCGTGCAGCCGGTGTCCGCGCTGACCGCCGTGCGGGTCGTCGTCGGGGTCGCGGCGGCGCTCGCGATGTGCGGCGTCCTCGCTTATGGGCTCGGTGCCGTGGTGCGGCGCGGCTGGGCGGCGGCCGTCCTCGCGCTGACGCTCGTCGCCGTGCCGTACGCGGTGGCCACGATGCCGCTGCTGCCCGACGCCGTGGCGCGATGGCTGCTGCGCCTCACCCCGGCCGCGGGCTTCGCCGTCCAGCAGACCAGGATCGAGTATCCGCAGGTGGTGGCGCACTACGCGCCGTCCGCCGGGTATTTCCCGCTGCCCCTCTGGGCGGGTTTCGCCGTCCTCTGCGCCTACGTCCTGGCCGTGCTGTGGCGAGCGACGACCCGCACCCGCTCCCACCGCCCCACCAACTGGCGCTGAGCCGATGGCGGTCCGAGCACCCCGAGCCTTCGTGAAGTTACGCTGGTTCCAGCTGAGCCGTGAGCGACTGGTGTCACGGATATATGGGCGAGGTCGAGCCAGTGGGCAACCAGTTCAATGAGCTGTACATGACGAACAGTGCCACCGATGTCTTCTTCGATGTTCTGACGCTGGCGGGGAGTGCTCTAGCCGTTTCCCCTTGGGAGCAGAACCTGGTTCTGTATTTCGCCGACGGGCACCGCCACGACAGAGGATTCTCCGGCTTCGACCTCGAAGAGCTGCCCTGGACCGACAACTGCAGAGAGGAAAAGGAATTCTTCCTGCGATTGATCGACACGGCTTTGTCGGGCTATGGCTGGGACCGGCTTCCTTACGAGCCTCCACACGTGAAGAAGGACCTGGCCGCCTTCAAGGCGATGCTCGCTTCCTACATCCCGCAACCGGCCGATTCAAGCTATCTGGCCGAACCCACCGTTGGGGTAGTTCGCCAACCCGACTGGCGAGCGACGCCGAACCCCGAGCAAGTCTCACCCTGTCCGAAACATGGAATCTTCAGCGGTGAGCTGGGGTGTCGATTGTGCCCTCCGCCGCCTTGAGCAGCGCGAGAGGTTGATCCGATCCCGAACGCGCGCTTAGGGGTCTTTGTCGGATAGGGCGTCGCGGAGGGGGACCAGGCCCTGCTGGAGCCCGAAGATCGCTGCTTGGGTCCGGTCTTGGAGGCCCAATTTGGCGAGGATGCTGGAGACGTGGGTCTTGACGGTCTGCTCGCCGAGCGCGAGCGCTCTGGCGATCTCCCGGTTGGAGCGCCCTCTGGCCAGCTCGGCGAGCACGTCGCGCTCCCGGGGCGACAGTCCCCGCAGCGCGCCGGCCGGTTCGTCCTCGCGCAGCTTCCGCACGAGGAGCGCCGCCACCCCGGAGTCCAGCACGCTGCCGCCGGCCGCGGCGGCCCTGACGGCCTCCACGACCCGATCGACCGCGGTGGTCTTCGGCAGGTAGGAGGACGCGCCGGCGCGTACGGCGTCCACCACCTGGTCCGCGGCCAGGAAGGAGGTCAGCACGATGACGGCGGGTCCGGAATCCTCGTTCCGGAGGGCGTGCAGGACGCCCAGCCCGTCCAGGCCCGGCATCACCAGGTCCAGGAGCACCACGTCGGGCCGCTGCGCCTGGATCGCCTCGATCGCGGACTGCCCGTCCGCGCACTCGCCGGTGACCGTGATGTCGGGCTCCTGCTCCAGCACGAACCGCAGCCCCTGCCGTACCACCTCGTGGTCGTCGACGATGAGCACCCTGATCATGCCGGGATCCGCACCTGGATGGTCGTGCCCTCTTCGGGCGCGCTCGCCACCTCGAAGGTGCCGCCCAGTTCGGTGACCCTCTCGCGCATCAGCGCCATCCCCATCCCGTGCCGCCCCGCGGTTCCGGCCGGCGGGAAGCCCCGCCCGTCGTCGCTGATCAGGACCATGATCTGCCCTCCGGCCTTGGTCACGCGGAGCTCGATCCGGTCCGGTTCGGCATGCCGGGCCGCGTTGCCGAGCGCCTCCTGGACCACCCGGAGCACCGCCAGCTCGACCGCCGGGGGCAGTTCCGGCGCGTCGATCGTCGCGCTGATCCGGATCCCCAGCCGCACCTCGTAGGCTTGGCAGAGGTCCTTCAGGGTCGCCGCCAGCCCGGCCTCTTCCAGCGCGACGGGCCGCAGCTCCAGCAGCATGGCACGCATCTCCCGCATCGTGCGCTCCAGCGTCTGCTCCATCGATTCGGCCTGCCGCCGCAGGTGCGATCCGGCCGGCAGCGCGCGGCGCAGACCCCCGGCCAGCAGGTTGGCCGAGAACAGGTCCTGGGACACCGAGTCGTGCAGGTCCCGGGCGATCCGGTTGCGCTCGTCACGCCGCGCGGTCACGACGGCCGCCTCGCGCTCCGCCCGGACGGCGAGTTCCAGCCGTTCGGCCATGCGGTTGAAGGCCTGCTCCAGCCGGCCCACCTCGTCGCCGCCCGACACCGGGATCCGCGAGCGCAGGTCGCCGTCCGCCATCACCGCGGTGCCGGCGGCCAGCCGCCGGATCCGGCCGATCAGGCGGCGGGTGCTGAGCAGCCCGAACACCCCGCCCGCCGGAACCAGCATGACCAGCATGATCAGCCCGGGTAGCAGCATGCTGCCGGTGCCGGGGGCCTTCTGTGCCGCGGCGGCGGCTCTCTTGGAGCCGGTGTCCGGACCGCTCAAGCCGCCCGGGGCCAGCCTGACGTAGGCGATCGCGAAGGTCCGCCTGCTCCCGCCGGCCGTCGTGGTCGTCACCGGACTCGTCGCCCAGGCCGCGCCGCCGCCCAACGAGGTGACCTGATGGGTCGCGGTGACGGCGGCGCGGGGCAGCGTCGAGCCGATCGGCATGACCCGTGGAGCGGTCGTCGTCACCACCCGGCCGTCCAGCCCGGCCAGCGCTTCGACCAGCTCCGGCACCGGGTCCGCGGCGGTACGGCCGAAGCCGGCCTTGGCCGCGGCCGCGAGGAGCACCCGGTCGGAGAGCGAGCCCCGCCCCGCGGCGGCCGCGCTGGCCACGGCGGCGTCCTGGTCCACGATCGAGCCGCTCTTGACCACGCCCGCCTGGACGTCGGCCTGGACCACCCGTGCGTTGGCCTGTTTCACCTGGTGGCGGGCGTTGGCCATGCGCGGGACGAAGTAGGCCAGCACGACCGCTTCGACGATGAGTACGGCCGCCGCGGAGACGGCGACGTACGACGCCCCCATCCGGATTCTCAATCCGAATCTGGACAGCATGGGTTCAGCGTAGGCCGGGTGATCCGTCTGCGGGGTCCCTCGAACGGTGGTGCGTTCACTCCTCTTTTGGGGGATCTGCCCGGCCGCGAGCGTCGCCAGATTGGACGGCATGACTCCACGAAGCGCATGTGCGGGGCTGACGCTGGCCCTGCTGCTCACCGGATGCGGAGGACACGGCCCGCAGGCCAAGCCCACGTCGAAGTCGAGCGCCGGCGCCGGCGCCGGCGCCGCGATGCTCCGGCTCGCCCAGTGCGCCAGGGCCCACGGCCTGCCCAACTTCCCCGACCCGGTCCAGAATCCCGACGGAACATGGACCTTCCCGTCCACGGCGGGCGGCCAGCGGCTGCCCGCCGCGTGCGCCTCGCTCAAGGCCCAGGCGCCCCACGGCGCCCAGCCGACCCCGGTTTCCAGCGCCGACCTGGCCAAGCTGCGGCAGTTCGCCGCATGCCTGCGCCGGTCGGGCATTCCGGACTGGCCGGACCCCGATACCGACGGCTCCTTCACGCTTCCCTCCCGCCTCGAAGGCATGGGCAAGAGAGCACTGATCGCGAAGCTGAACCCGTGCAAGCGGTACGGCCCGTCCGGGCGCATCCGTTTCAAGACCCCGCCCGGCGGGGGCCAGTGACATGCGCCGGCTCCTGATCCTCTCCGGCGTCGCACTGGCCGGGCTGTCCGGCGCCGCGAGCTGGACGGTCCTGGACGGCCGCGGTCACGCGGCCGGCGGGCCCGACACCGGCACCATCCGGACCGGCACCGCCGCCGTCGTCCGGACCGATGTCGCGCAGCGCCAGATGCTGAACGGCAAGCTGGGCTACGCGGGCACCTACCAGCTGCAGGCCACCGGATCCGGCGTGGTCACGAAGCTGCCGCCGGTCGGCCGCCGGATCCGCCGCGGGGACGCCGCCTACGAGATCGACGGCACGAAGGTCCCGCTGATGTACGGGACGCGCCCGGTCTGGAGGGCCTTCGAGGTGGGGATGACCGACGGCTCGGACGTCCGGCAACTGGAGGCCAACCTCGCCGCCCTCGGCTACGGCGACGGCCTCACCGTCGATGACCACTACTCGTCCGCCACCTACTGGGCCGTCTGGCGCTGGCAGGAGGACCGGCACCTGCCCGAGACGGGCACCGTGCCGCTCGGCCAGATCGTGTTCGCCCCCGGCCCGGTCCGGATATCCGCGCTCGACGTCGCGACCGGCACCAGGGTCCAGGCCGGGCATCCCGTCGAGCACGGCACCACTCCGCGGCAGGCGGTCACCGTGCAGCTCTCGCCGACCGACCTGCCGAACGTGAAGATCGGCGATCCGGTCGTGGTGACGCTGCCCGACCAGACGACCCGGCGGGGCCGGGTCTCCGCGATCGGCACGGTCGCGACGGCCCCGCCCTCCACCGGCGACGGCGGAGGCAACGGGGGCGACACGCCCGAGCAGTCGACGGCCCCGGTCACCGTCACCGTCGACGGGACCATCCACGGCCTGCTCGACCAGGCGTCGGTCCAGGTATCGATCATCGCGCAGCAGGACCGCGGGGTGCTGGCCGTACCGACCACGGCACTGCGCCCGCTGCCCGGCGGCGCCTACGAGGTCATCGTCGTGAGCGGTGCCCTGCGGCGCCATGTCCCGGTCAGGACCGGGTTGTTCGACGAGAGCGCCGCGCTGGTCGAGGTCAGCGGCGCGGGGCTCGCGGAGGGACAGCGCGTGGAGGTGCCCGATGACGGTTCTTGAGCTGACCGACGTCCGCAAGACCTACGCCGGGGAACCGCCGGTCGAGGCCGTACGGGGCGTGAGCCTGGCGGTGGAGCCCGGCGACATGCTCGCCGTCCGCGGCGCCTCCGGATCGGGCAAGTCCACGCTGCTGCAGCTCATGGCGGGACTGGACCGGCCTACCAGCGGTTCGGTACGGCTCGCGGGCGAGTCGGTGCCGGCCATGTCCGACCGGGCGCTGGCCGGGTTGCGCGCGCACCGGGTCGGTGTGGTGTTCCAGCAGTTCTTCCTGCTGGACGCTCTGTCCGCGTTGGAGAACGTCGCCTCCGGGCTCCTGTACCGCGGGACCCCGGCCCGAGAACGCCGTCGCCTGGCGCGGGCGGCACTGGAGCGCGTCGGCCTCGGGCACCGGACCGGCCACGACGCGGGCAAACTGTCCGGCGGCGAACGGCAGCGGGTGGCCATCGCCCGGGCGGTCGTCGGCCGCCCGGCGATCGTGTTCGCCGACGAACCCACCGGCAACCTCGACAGCGCCACCGGCGCCGGGATCCTGAACCTGATCAAAGAGCTCAATGCCGAAGGCACCACCCTGGTCATCGTCACCCACGAGGAGGCGGTCGCGCGGGCGTGCCGCAGCCGGATCGAGATGCGCGACGGGGTGCTGGTCGCATGAGGAGCACCTTGCGGTTCGCCGACCTGCTGCCCACCGGGACCCTGGGACTGCGCTCCCGGCGGATCAGGGCGGTCCTGTCGGGCCTCGGCATCGCGATCGGCATCGCCTCGATCGTCGCGGTGCTCGGCGTCACCCGATCCAGCCAGTCGAACCTGCTGGCCCGCATCGACCGGCTCGGCACCAACATGCTGACCGTGGTCGACGGGCACACCATCGGCGGCACCGAGGCCGAACTGCCCGCCACGGCCGCCCCGATGATCCGGCAGGTCCCCAACGTCCTGTCGGTCGCGCCGACCGCCCAGGTCACCACGGCCGGGGTCTACCGCAACGACCACGTCCCGACCGGGCAGACCGGCGGACGGGCGGTACGCGCATGCGACGCCTCGCTGCTGACAACCCTGGACGGTTCGCTGCTGACCGGCCGGTTCCTCACCTCCGCGCCGTACCCGGTCACCGTGCTCGGCTACGACGCCGCCAGCACGTTGGGCGTGCGGACCGTCGGCCCCACGGTCCGGGTCTGGCTGGGCGGGCACTGGTTCACCGTCGCCGGGATCCTTCGGCCGCTGCCGCTGGCCCCGGAGATCGACCGTTCCGCGCTGGTGTCGTTCGCGGCCGCCGGGGACGTGCTCGGATACGACGGGCATCCCAGCCGCGTCTACCTGCGCGCGCAGAAGGACCACGTCCCGGACGTGGCCGACCTCCTGGCCCCCGCCGCCAATCCGGCCAACCCCGATCAGGTCGAGGTGAGCCGGCCGTCCGACGCGCTCACCGCGCAACTGGCGGTGAAGGCGTCCGGGCAGGCGCTGTTCCTCGGGCTGGGCGCGATCGCCCTGCTCGTGGGGGCGATCGGGATCGCCAACGTCATGGTCATCTCGGTCCTCGAACGGCGCTCGGAGATCGGGCTGCGCCGGGCACTGGGCGCCGCGCGCGCACACGTCGCGGCGCAGTTCCTCACCGAATCGCTGGTGCTGTCGGCCTTCGGCGGCGCGACCGGGCTGGCCATCGGGACCGCGATCACCACGGGCCTCGCCTACGAACGCCACTGGGCCGTGTCGATACCGGCGCAGGCGCTGTGGGGCGGGCTGCTGCTGGCCCTCGCCACCGGCGCGATCGCCGGGCTCTACCCGGCACTGCGCGCCGCGCGGATGTCCCCGACCGAGGCCCTCCGAAGTGTCTAGCCGCCAGCGCGCAGCGCGCGCCCCACGCTTGCCTAGGCTCTGACCCCATGGCGAGACTCGACACCGCACGGGTGGTCCAGTCCCTGGCGTCCTCTTGGGTGGACGAGTTGCTGGACAACGACAGCTGGCCGGAGATCGCGAGGATCCTGCTGGCCCTGGGCTGCGACTGGCCGGCCGCCACCGAGCTCGCCGCGATGCCCGTCACCTCGGAAACGGCCGTCCTCGACGCCGTCAAGCGGCTCGCGGAGCAGACCGGCCGGGAGATGGGGGACCTGCCGGCGCTGGACTTCTGGGACACCGTCTGCGGTCTGGTCGCCCGAGCCTGGCGGTTCGGAGTGTTCGACGAAATCGACGCGGTCTACCGAATGAACAGCCTGTGGTGGCAGATCCGACGTCTGGACAGGTCCCACAGCCAGGGACTTCGGCTCATCTGGCAGGGCATGGGGCTCAAGGAGATGCACGACCATCTGGACGTCACCGATGAGGCGGCCGCCCTGCTCATCGAGGCCGATCGACTCGTCCCGGCCGATTCGGTGAACGGCCCGCTCTGCGAGACCGTGCTGCACGCCGTCGGCTGACGGCCCCGGGTCCGTCCACGATGAGCACTCTGACCTGGGGACGCGGCTTCGCTTGATCGCCGGTGTCAGCGGAAGATGAGGCGGGCGGCGGTGGCGATGTTGTCGCGGGTCTCCTGGGTACCGGCGCGGGTGGTGGTGAGGTCCAGGAGGCAGGCGAGCAGGACATGGCCGAGAGTGAGGGCCTTTCCCTCGGTGTCGTCCCAGGCGGGGTCGCTCAGGGCGGCGCGGATGAGGGCGGTGAACAGTTCGCGCCAGATCGCCAGGCCGCCGCCGCTGATGTCGGGTGAGCTGACCGCGCTCATCACCGCCGACAACAGCGGCAACTCGGCGGCGGCCCAGTCGATGAGGTCGGCGAATCCCGCGGCCACGCGCTCGGGCACGGTGCCGGTGTAGGCGGCGGCGGTCAGGCCGGCGATGGACTGCTGCGACCAGTCGATCATCAGGTGCAGCAGCAGATGGTCCTTGGAGGGGAAGTAGCGGTAGACCGTGGCCGGGGTGGTGCCCGCTCGCTCGGCGACCGCCCGGATCGTGGTGGCCGGGTAGCCGCCGCCGCAGGCCAGCTCGCGGGCGGCAGACAGGATCTTCTCCCGCCGGGCCCGCTCGGACTCCTTCAGCGGCCGGTTCACGCTGAGCGTGGAACGGCCGCGTTCCACGGCCGGCAACGGATTGTCCAACACCGATCAGCCCTTCCCCGCAGACGATAACGTGAACTATAACGTGTTATATGAAGGCTCCTGTGGTCTCCGAGGACCTGTTCTCCCCCGAAGCGCTGGCCGACCCCTACCCCCGGTACCAGCGGCTGCGTGAGCGCGGCCCGGTGCACCTGCTGCCCGACCTGGGACTGCACCTGGTGGTGGCGCACGAGCAGGTCCTGCGGGCGCTGGAGGATCCGGCGGTGTTCTCCAGCAACCTGGCCGGGCTGCTGGCCGCCGGCCCCGGCGGAACCGACTTCGTGGACATGGGCAGCGCGGCCGTCGATGTGCTGGCGACCGTCGATCCGCCCCGCCACACCGGCCAGCGCGCCACCGTCGCCCCGGCGTTCACCCGACGCACGGTCGCCGAGCTGTCCGGACGGATCCAGGACCTGCTGCACCCGCGGGTGACCGCCCTGGCCCGCCGCGGCGGCGGAGACTGGATGGCCGAGGTCGCCGCCCCCGTCCCGGTGCTGGTGATCAGCCGGATCCTCGGGCTGCCCGAATCCGACGCCGACCGGATCATCGCCTGGTCGGACGCCGCGATCGAGCTGCTCAGCGGCCTGGCCGGCCCCGACCGGATGATGCACCTGGCCGAGCAGATCCTCCAGGTGATGCGCTACCTCGACGAGCAGCTCACCCGCGCCGCCGCCCGCCCCTGCGGCGGCCTGCTCGACACCCTCGTCCAAGACCACACCCTCACCCGGGACGAACGCGTCCAGATGGCGCTCCAACTGGTCACCGCCGGCAGCGAATCGACCACCAGCCTGCTGGGCGCCGCCGCCCGCACCCTCGCCGACGACCCCGCCCTGGCCGACCGGCTCCGCGCCGACCCCGACCGGATCGAGGCGTTCGTGGAAGAGACACTGCGGCTGCACAGCCCGTTCCGCGGCCACTTCCGCGTCACCACCCGCGACACCGAACTCGGCGGCGTGCACCTTCCCGCCCGCTCCCGCCTGATGCTGCTGTGGGGGGCGGTCAACCGCGACCCCGCCGCCTTCACCGCCCCCCACACCCTCGACCTGCACCGGTCCGCGATCAAATCGCACACCGCGTTCGGCCGCGGCATCCACTTCTGCATCGGCGCCCACCTGGCCCGCCTGGAAGCCGTCCTGGCCGTGCGCACCCTCCTGGACCAGGGCGCCTTCCACGCCACCTCACCCGCCCAGTACGTGCCCAGCCTCATGATCCGCCGCCTCACCCACCTCGACCTGGCCTTCGCCCCCCGCAACGCCGACTGATCCCCGCCACTGCCAGGGGCATAGGTGTGACGGGACACTCCTGTTCCCATGACCTTCGGCACACCGGCAACCACCTCGCGGCCGACATGGACGTCCCGACCAAGAACCTGATGGCGCGCAGGGGCCATGACAAAGAGCGGGCGGCGCCGCGCTACCAACACAGGTCGGCCAGGGGTGACCGCATCATCGCCGATGGCCTCGATGCGCTCGTCCGCGCGAAACTTGGGAATCAAGCCGATCCGCGCCGTCATAGCGGCTGACCTGGCCTTCGCTCGTACCGCAGGTGTCCGCTGTTGCCCCTTGATCACCCTGGCCAATTGCACGCTAATTGCACGCCACCACAGCCGAAGAGCTGTGCGTCTCGGCCTGCTCGGGACGGCGACAGCACCCGGATCATCCGAGGGCAAGTGGACCCGGAGCGCAGGGCCGGCTGGCCACGGCCCGAGCACCGGAAGCCGCGCGGCGGCGATCGCCCCAACCACGCAACCCGCCTCAGCCACGCAATGGCGATCGTAGGGCTGAGTCGCAGAGCGATTCATGACGAGTCTCACGAGCAAGATCCACACGCGTCCAGGCTCGTCCGCGCGAATGGCGGGACGGTGTGACAGACCGTTACACGCGAACGAGTGCCCTGGCTCGCGGGGTCCAGGGGCGGCGAAGCCCCCTGGTTCGAGCTTGACCAGCCCACAGGCCAATGGGCCGGAACCATGCCGACTACGGCCCCCAAAGCGATGGCCTGCCTTGTGGTCCCCGCCCTCATATCGCATGGGCGATTACGGTCTCCACCGGGTGAGCACTCCGAAAGGCTGTGGGCACCACCATGGCCGACTGCGGATCATCGATGTCGCCGACGCCGCGCCGTGGCCTCGCGGACCTGATCGAACGTCTGGACCGGCTTGATCGTTCTCGGGTACGAGGCGGCGTGATCCATGACAACCTTGAGCACGTGACCATCGGTAGCGCGATCTTCTGGGGTCTCCTTCTCGGCGGATGGCAGCTTCTGGTGCACGACGCTAGAACCCGCCTGTTCTACATCTGCGTGTTCGGCGTCCTGTTCCTAGTTTCACTGGGCTGGGCGGTCTTCGACGCGTCCGGCGATGGGTTCGACCCGGACTTGGCGACGGGAGCGCTCCACTTCGGCATCGCCACGGCGGTGGTGGTCGCCTTTACTCCGCTTAGCCGACGCAAGAGGGCCGCGCAGGAAAGGGACGCAGAGACTGTCGCCGGAAAACACTGGCAAGACCTGCCCTGAGCTGCTGGCTCAACCTGGGCGGACGGGCGACGCGGCGCGGCGGGACCGGACCCCGCGGCTAATTAGCGCCTAGGCTGGGCCGATGCCCAGACTGGCTTCCGTTCTCGCCCTGGCATTCTCCGCCCTCCTGCCACTCACCGGGTGCCGACTTGCGGACGTGCAGCCGGAGGTCGAAAGGTCGGAGCTGATCGGGGTCTGGAAGTCCGATCGGGGCGGCGTCATCGACTTCCGGACCGACGGTACTTTCACCGCCCAGAACGTCACCTTCCCCGACCAGTGCAAGGTGACCGGCGGTGAATACGCAGACCGTTACCGCGTGTCCGGCACCGGTACCTGGGTGGTGGGCAATCACAGTGACGAGCCCTACGGCGCGGTGATGGAATTCCACCCGAAGGGCGACCGCCCGATGACGGGCAGCTGCACGGTTTGGGCGCCCCTGGTCCCCGAGGACCACTCGACCATGCACCTGATGTACGACAGCACCGACGAACCTTATCGCCGCGGTTGATTAGAGGTTCCTCGTCCGCTCGTCTATCTCGTCGAGCCTGGCGCTCTGGCGCCGTAGGTGCTCGCGGATCTCTTGGAGCTGGGCCCATAGGAGTGCGAACTCTTCGGTTGGCCCCTCGGCCTCGTCTTGAGGCTGCTCCGGGGGTTCAACCTATTCTGGGCGGTCCGTCACGATGCTCGGCGTGCCCTGCCCGCCCTGCGGCGATGTCCCCGCGCAGCTCGTCAGCGATGCGGACGTAGACCTTGCGCCGGCCGGCGCTGGCCATCAACCGCAAAGAGTCCGTCGACCTGCTGTCTGACCTCGTCGGCGAGGTCGATAACCGGATGGCGCTGTGCCGTGGGCACGGTGCCCGCAACGTCTGGACGCTCCCTGAGGCGCTGCGGCCGGTGCTGGTGGTGGACGAGGTTGCCGAGCTGTTCCTGATGGCCGACAAGTCCGAGAAAGAGGAGGTGTCGCGGACGGCTACCGCGCTGCTGCGGGTGGCGCAGCTCGGCCGGGCGTTCGCGGTCTACCTGATCGTCTGCGGACAGCGCATCGGCTCCGACCTCGGACCCGGCGTCACCGCCCTGCGCGCTCAGCTCTCCCGCCGGGGTGCCACCGCGTCAACGACCCCGAGACCGCGAACATGACCCTCGGCGACCTCGACCCGGCTGCCCTCGATGCCGCCCGCGCCACCCCCGCCGAGACTCCCGGCGTGTGCATCGTCGCCGGCCAAGACGGCGCCTGGCACCGCGCCCGCTCGGTCTACGTCCCCGAACACGCGGCCGAACACGCGGCCCGTGAGTACGCGCACCTGACGCCGGACTGGGAAACGCTCATCGGCTCCGTCCCGGTCATCTTCCCCGCCGCCTAGGCGCCCCTCCTTCTCTCTTCCGGCTCGGCGTGAGCCCTGATCCGCGCCACGTCCCTACCCGACCCATGCCCGAAACCGTCTCTGGAGGCTGCTCGATGACTGCTCGCATCCGCGTCCTTCTTCCCCGTCCTCGCGCGCCCGGTTCGTCGTCGTCCCGTCCCCGTCCTCCGGCTCGTCCTCGCCGTCCTCGCCGTCCTCGGTGTCGTCGTGGGACGTGCGGCCGGTCGGCGTCGAGTGGGACGAGCTCCTGTCCCTGCACGTCGTCCGCTGCCAGTGCTGCGCCGACTCGTTCGCCTCGTCCCGACCCGGTGAGGTCGACGACTGGGCCGACACCCACCCTGCGACCCCGAGATGGCCGCGCTGCTCGCGCTCGTCGACGTTCGGCGGGCCGCCCGATGCGGCGCATCCTCGCAGCGGTGGCCGAGAAGGGTGGCGATGCCCTCGTCTTCACGGGCATCAAGGGCGGGCCGCTGCGGCGTAGTGGCTTCAACAAGGTCACGCGATGGAAGCCGGTGGTCGAGGCGCTCGGCGTCCCGAACCTGCACTTCCATGACCTTCGACACACCGGCAACACCCTCGCGGCCGACATGGGCGTCTCGCTCCGGAACCTGATGGCGCGCATGGGCCATGACAACGAGCGGGCGGCGCTGCGCTACCAGCACCGGTCCAACAGCGCTGACCGCGCCATCGCGGACGGGCTCAACGCGCTCGTCCAGGCCGGCCAGAAGCGGGACGGCGACGATGACGACGGGGCGGCCGGATCGCTGGTGCCGGTGGCGTAATTGCACGCTAATTGCACGGCGCCTCTCTGAGGCCCCTACAAAGATCAAGGCCCAGGTCGGGATTCATGTCCTGACCTGGGCCTTCGTCATGGAGCGGGTGACGGGAATCGAACCCGCGCTGTCAGCTTGGGAAGCTGAAGTTCTACCATTGAACTACACCCGCGTGGCGGGTGGTGGGGGCCGCCCGCGCTTGGACATCGTACCGGAAAGTCGGGTGCGGCGTGGCGGGGGTGCGGGTGGGATAGCTTTTCGGGGTGCTGCTCTCCGATCGCGATATCAGGTCCGAGCTCGAGACCGGGCGGGTGAAGATCGACCCGTACGAGCCGGGCATGGTCCAGCCGTCCAGCGTGGACGTGCGACTGGACCGGTACTTCCGGGTGTTCGAGAACCACCGGTACCCGCACATCGATCCGGCTGTGGAGCAGCCGGACCTGACGCGGCTGGTGGAGGTGGACGCCGAGGAGGCGTTCGTGCTGCATCCCGGGGAGTTCGTGCTGGCCTCCACCTACGAGGTGTTCGGGCTGCCCGACGACCTGGCCGCGCGGCTGGAGGGCAAGTCCAGCCTGGGGCGGCTGGGGCTGCTGACGCACTCGACGGCGGGGTGGATCGACCCGGGGTTCAGCGGGCACGTGACGCTGGAGCTGTCGAACGTGGCGACGCTGCCGATCAAGCTGTGGCCGGGGATGAAGATCGGCCAGATGTGCCTGTTCAGGACCAGCTCGCCGGCGGAGTACCCGTACGGATCGGAGCGCTACGGGTCGCGGTACCAGGACCAGCGGGGGCCCACGCCGTCGCGGTCGTATCTGAACTTCCACCGGACGAAGGTGTGACGCCCGGCACGTGACGCAGATCACTCAAAGATGAAACATCTTCTCGGGACGGGTAGTTTCGTGCGACGCACAGCCTTGGCACCTGGTTGACAGCCTCTTTTGCCTGAGGTGGGTCGACGGGTGCCTGACGGATGAGGGCTACCCGTTTCCGCGCCGCCCCCGGGTGTGGGAACACGGAAGGAGATCGTGTCCATACTCCGCGCGGAAAGCGTCACGAAGCTGTTCGGCCGGAAGGCGGCCGAGGCGCAACGAAAACTCAAGGCGGGCGCGGACCTGAAGGACGTCCGCGCACTGGGCGTCACCCCCGCCGTCGTGGACGCCACGTTCGAGGTCGAGCAGGGCGAGATCTTCGTGGTGATGGGCCTGTCGGGCTCCGGTAAGTCCACGTTGATCCGGATGTTGAACGGCTTGCTGGAGGCCACCTCCGGGACCGTCGAGATCGATGGCCAGGATATCGCGAAGCTGTCGCCGAAGGCGCTGCGAACGCTCCGGCAGAACAAGATCTCCATGGTCTTCCAGCACTTCGCGCTCTTCCCCCACCGGTCCGTCCTGGCCAACGCCGCGTACGGGCTGGAGGTCCGCGGCGTCGCCAAGGAGGAACGAGAGAGCAAGGCCCGGGAGTTCCTGGGGCTCGTCGGGCTCGCGGGCTGGGAGGACAAGCTCCCCGGCCAGCTGTCCGGCGGCATGCAGCAGCGGGTCGGGCTGGCCCGCGCGCTGGCGGCGGGCACCGACATCATCCTGATGGACGAGGCGTTCAGCGCGCTGGACCCGCTGATCCGCCGCGAGGTGCAGGACCTGCTGCTGGACCTGCAAGGGCGGTTCGGCAAGACGATCGTGTTCATCACGCACGACCTGAACGAGGCCATGCGCATCGGCGACCGCATCGCGGTGATGCGGGAGGGCCGGATCGTGCAGATCGGGACCGCCGAGGAGATCCTGACGGACCCGGCGAACGACTACGTCGCCCAGTTCGTCGCGGACGTGGACCGGACCCGGGTGCTGACGGCGTCGTCGGTGATGGAGAAGCCGCTGGTCACGGTGCTGTCGTCGACGGGGCCGCGGACGGCCCTGCGGACGATGCGCGAGCACCAGACCGACGCGGCGTTCGTCGTCGGCCGGGACCGGCGGCTGATCGGCAAGGTGAAGGCCGCGGCGGTCGCGGACGCGGTGCAGGAGAACGTCCAGAAGCTGGACGGCCTGATCGACCCGGAGGACCTGGACCCGGTGGCACCGGACACCCCGGTCGCCGACCTGTTCCAGCGGTGCGCGGAGAGCGACCTGCCGGTGCCGGTGGCGGACGAGGCCGGGACGCTGCTCGGGGTGATCCCGCGGGTGACGCTGCTGGCGGCGCTCGGCGC
Organism: Actinomadura sp. RB99; assembly: GCF_014706005.1. Taxonomy (NCBI): domain Bacteria; kingdom Bacillati; phylum Actinomycetota; class Actinomycetes; order Streptosporangiales; family Thermomonosporaceae; genus Actinomadura; species Actinomadura sp. RB99. The sequence goes on from NZ_JABMCA010000001.1 coordinate 86,649, forward strand.
GATCAGCACGCATGTGGACGAGGTCGTCGAGTCGTCCGGCGAGGACGCCGCGGACGGCGCGGAGCCGGCTCTCGCGCTGACGAAGGAGGGTTCCGTTGACGACTGACGTGCTCGCGAGCGAGGTGCCCCGGGTGCACGTCGGCGACTGGTTCTCCGACCTGGTCGACTGGTGCACCACCAATCTGGGCTGGCTGTTCGACGGGATCGGCTCGGCCATCACGTGGGCGGTCGACAACCTGACCGACCTGCTGAACCTGCTGCCGCCGGTCGGGCTGGCGGTGGTGCTGGCGGTGATCGCGGTGGTGCTGAGCGGCTGGAAGCTCAGCGTCTTCACGCTGCTGGGCTTCGGGCTGATCGACAGCATGGAGCTGTGGGACCCGGCCATGGACACGCTGGCGCAGGTGCTGGTGGCCGCGGTGATCGGGGTGGTGATCTCGATACCGATCGGCATCGCGGCGGGCCGCAGCGCCGTGGTGAGCCGGATCGTCCGCCCGGTCCTGGACTTCATGCAGACGATGCCGGCGTTCGTCTACCTGATCCCGACGATCTTCTTCTTCCACATCGGCGTCGTGCCGGGCGTGGTGGCGACGGTGATCTTCTCGCTGCCGCCGGGGGTGCGGCTGACGGAGCTCGGCATCCGCGGCGTGGACCCGGAGATGGTCGAGGCGGGCGAGGCGTTCGGTACGCCGCCGATGCGGGTGCTGACCCGGATCCAGATCCCCCTCGCCATGCCGTCGATCATGGCGGGCGTCAACCAGCTGATCATGCTGTCGCTGTCGATGGTGGTCATCGCGGGCATGGTCGGCTCGGACGGCCTGGGCGGCGTGGTGCTGGAGGGCATCCAGCGGCTGGACATCTCCAAGGGCTTCGAGGGCGGCCTCGGTGTGGTCGTCCTGGCCATCTACCTGGACCGTCTCACCGGCGCGCTGGGCGGCGAGCGCCCGAGCGGGCTCCGCACGTTCTGGGCGCGCAGGGCGGTCGGCCCCCTCGGCTGAGCCCCTCGGCCGACATCCATGGGCTGACCACCATGGGCGACCGCGCGGGGCGCCCCCCGCGCACACGATCTTTCCACCCCCTGCAAGGCGACGAAAGGAAGGGCATTGCGTCCCAAGTTCAAGGTTCTGGCCGCGGCGGCGATGGCGCTGGCGCTCGGCGCGACGGCGAGCGCCTGCAACAGTTCGGACGACAAGAAGAACAGCAAGGATCTGACGCTCGGCGTCGTGTCCGGCTGGGCGGAGGGCGAGGCCGCCACCGCCCTCTGGAAGAAGATGCTGACCGACAAGGGCTACAAGGTCACGGTCAAGGAGCTCGACACCGGCCCCCTGTACGCGGGCATGGCGCAGGGGGACGTGGACCTCTACGTCGACTCGTGGCTGCCGAACACCCACGAGGACTACTGGAAGCAGTACGGCGACAAGCTGGAGAAGATCGGCGTCTGGTACCCGTCGGCGCCGCTGACGATCGCCGTGCCGGACTACTCGCCGCTGCACTCGCTGGCGGACCTCAAGGGCAAGGGCTCGCAGTACGGCGGCAAGATCATCGGGATCGAGAAGAGCTCCGGGCTGTACCGGGTGTCGCAGACGAAGATGCTGCCCGCCTACGGCCTGGACAAGGAGTACACGGTCACGACGTCGTCGACGGCGGCGATGCTGGCCGAGCTGCAGAAGGCGGTCAGCGCCCACAAGGACATCGTCGTCACGCTGTGGCGCCCGCACTGGGCGTACTCGAAGTTCCCGATCCGGGACCTTCAGGACCCGAAGGGCGCGATGGGCAAGCCGGACGGCGTGAACACCGTCGCGCGCAAGGACTTCGGCAAGGACCAGCCGCAGGTGGCCGCCTGGCTGAAGAAGTTCAAGATGGACGACAAGCAGCTGGGCTCGCTGGAGGACCTCATCGCGAACCAGTACAAGGGCAAGCCGGACCAGGCGGTGGACGCGTGGCTGAAGGCGAACCCGGGCTTCGAGCAGTCCATGACGGGCTGATGCGTCGTCCCGTCCCGGAGGGAACGTTCCAGCGTTCCTGAAGGCGTCAGGGGGCCGTCCGGAGATACCGGACGGCCCTCTGCCTTTTCCGGGACGTTCTGGACCCTTTCAGGACGTTCTGAAGGGCGCCGCGTCCCGCGCGGCCCCGGTCAGCCCGCCAGGCCGACGCTGAAGACGACCACGACCAGGCCGAGGCCGGTGGCGCACAGCGTCATCACGCGCGGGTGGCCGCTGTGCGCCTCCGGCAGGATCTCTGCGGCGGACAGGTACAGCAGGACGCCGGCGAACAGCCCGAGGTAGGGCCCGAGGACGCCCTCCGGGACCGTCCCGATCAGGGTGAGCGCGGCCCCGGCGACGGGCGCGACGGCGTCCGCTACCAGCAGCGCGAGTGCGGGACGGCGGTCCCGGCCGCCGAGCGAGGCCGCGGTGAAGGTGTTGAAGCCGTCCGCGAAGTCGTGGGTGATGACGGCGAGCGCGACGAACGCGCCGGTCTGCGTGCCGGACTGGAAGCCGAGCCCGATGCTGAGGCCGTCCACCAGGCTGTGCCCGACGAGCGCGCACGCGGCGAGCAGCCCGGCGCCGCCCGCGCCGTCGCGGTGGCCGTGGCCGTGCGCGCGGCCGTGCGCGTGGACGTGCGGGGCGTACTCGCCCTCGTGGGCGCGGTGGATCGCGACGGACTGCTCGACCACGTGCAGCAGCAGGAACCCGACGGCGAAGCCGATCATCGGGGCGGGGACGCCGAACGGCCGGTTCCGCGACAGCTCCAGCGACTCGGGGATCAGGTCGAACGCGACGACGCCGAGCATCAGGCCGCCGGCGAGGCCGAGGACGAGGTGCCGCTTGTCCCGCACCCGCATCGCCGCGAGCCCGCCGGCGAGCGTCATGAGGAATGCCAGGGCGGACACGAGCACGGCCATCCCCTGGTCTTACCAGCCGTCCCGGCGATCACTCCTCCCGCCGCGTCGATGATCGGCTACAGAACCCTTGACACGGCGAAGGCCCCGGCCCCCGCCGAGCGGGGACCGGGGCCGCGACGCGGGTGCCGGTTACTCGGCGGCCACGGGCTCCTTCTCCTGGGCGGTTCCCTCGCCCTTGATGGAGCGGATGAGCAGCTGGGAGACGTCGACGACCTCCAGGCTCTCCTTGGCGTCGCCGGAGTTCTTCTTCTCGTTGATGGCGTCGCCCAGCATGACCAGGCAGAACGGGCACGCGGTGGAGACGGTGTCCGGGTCGGTGGTCAGCGCCTCGTCCACGCGCTCGGTGTTGATGCGCTTGCCGATCCGCTCTTCCATCCACATCCGGGCGCCGCCGGCGCCGCAGCAGAACCCGCGGTCCTTGTGCCGGTGCATCTCCTGCGTCTTGACGCCGGGGACGGTGGCCATGATGTCGCGGGGCTGCTTGTAGACCTTGTTGTGGCGGCCCAGGAAGCACGGGTCGTGGTAGGTGATCTTCTCCTCGATCGGGGTGACCGGGGTGAGCCTGCCCTCCTCGACCAGGTGCGCCAGCAGCTGGGTGTGGTGGACGACCTCGTAGTTCCCGCCGATCTGCGGGTACTCGTTGGCCAGGGTGTTGAAGCAGTGCGGGCAGGTCGCGACGATCTTCTTCACGCCCGCGTCGTTGAGCGTCTCGACGTTCTGCTGGCCGAGCATCTGGAAGACGAACTCCATGCCCAGGCGGCGGGCCGGGTCACCGGTGCACGCCTCCATCGGGCCGAGCACGGCGAACTTGACGCCCGCGATGTGCAGCAGCTCGGCGACGGCCTTGGTGGTCTTCTTGGCCCGGTCCTCCAGGGCGCCGGCGCAGCCGACCCAGAACAGGTACTCGGTGTCCTCGGCGACCTTGTCGTCGACGACCTCGACCTCGAAGTCCAGCTCCTCGATCCACTCGAGGCGCTTCATCTCGGACATGCCCCACGGGTTGCCCTTGTTCTCGAGGTTCTTCAGCATGACGCCGGCCTCGGACGGGAACGAGGACTCGATCATGACCTGGAAGCGGCGCATGTCCAGGATGTGGTCGATGTGCTCGATGTCGACCGGGCACTGCTCGACGCAGGCGCCGCAGTTGGTGCAGGACCAGAGGACGTCGGGGTGGATGACGCCGTCCTCGCCGACGAGCTCCTTGTCGACCTGCATGGCGAGCTTCTGCTCGTCGGTGAACTTGGCCTGCGCCTCCTCGGAGGCGGTGAAGTAGGGGGCCTTGGCCAGCGCGTGGTCGCGCAGCTCCAGGACCAGCATCTTCGGCGAGAGCGGCTTGCCGGTGTTCCACGCGGGGCACTGGGACTGGCAGCGACCGCACTCGGTGCAGGTCGCCATGTCGAGGAAGCCCTTCCAGGTGAAGTCCTCGATCTTGCCGCGGCCGAAGACGTCCTCGTCGGGGTCGGCCTCCTCGAAGTCCAGCGGCTTGCCGCCGGACATCATGGGCTGCGCGGCGCCGAGCCCGTCGGGGCGGCGCTTGAACATCACGTTCAGCGGGGCGAGGAAGATGTGCAGGTGCTTGGAGTGCACCACGAACACCAGGAACACCAGCGCGACGCCGATGTGCAGCAGCAGGCCGATGGACTCCAGGACGTCCAGCGTGTGGTGGCTCAGGCCGTCGAACAGGTGCCCGACCAGGTAGGAGAAGTAGGCGCCCTTGCCGTAGTCGAGGTTGCCGTTGGCCCACTCGACGCCCCGGTAGAAGAACATCGTCCAGATCACGTTGAAGATCATGAACAGCGTGATCCAGGCGCCGGACAGGTGCGAGCCCTTGAACCGGGACTTGCGCTCCAGCCGCTTGGGCGAGTTCTTGATGCGGATCGAGGTGAAGACGATCAGGCCCGCGGTACAGGCCAGCGCGATGGTGTCCTGGACGAACCCGATCGGGCCCCACGTCTGGAGCCACGGGATCTTCTTGTCCAGGCCGGCGAGCAGTGCGACGGCCGCTTCCAGGTAGACGGTGGCCAGGAGGAAGAACGCCCACATGACCGCGGCGTGCGCGGAGCCGGCCAGCGTCCACTTCAGCAGTTTGCGCTGTCCCAGGACCTCGGTGACCTGGCCCTCGATGTCGGCCTTCTTGTCACGCTTGACCTGCAGCACGCGCTCGGGGTCGGGCTGCCCGGCCATGGCCGTGTTGTACAGGAACAGCACCCGCCGGCCGGCGAGCGCCAAAGCGACCGCCGTTCCGGCGAGCCCAATGACCAACGTGATCCAGAACACTGTTCCGTCCTCCTGGGGTACGGGCGATGGCAGTCAGCGTAGGGCTCGCGACAGACTGCATCTCATCCGGGGCCCGAATACTACTCGGTAGTAGCTTATGTGGTCACACGCGCAGGTCAGCACGCCTCTCGACCGGTCCGCGCACCGGTGGGCCGCGAACTCGCCGTTCCGTCGTCCCATACCTTACGGATCCGGCGCGCCGATGAGTATCGGCCGCTTCCCGAGTCAAAAGGACAGGACGAGGGCCCGTCCAGCGCGTTCCCGCCCAGCGGTACGCGGCGGACGGGCCGCACCGACGGAGGAGAGACCGGCCGATGCCCCAGAACCCCGACCTCGCGCCCGCCGCCCGCCGGCTGGCGGACCTGCTCGCCGCCGTGCGCGACGACCGGCTCGGCGCGCCGACGCCGTGCGCGGACACCTCGCTCGCGACCCTCATCGACCACGTCGACGGGCTGTCGCTGGCGTTCGCGCAGGCCGCCGCCAAGGACGTCCCCGAGGGCGGGTCGCAGCCGCCGTCCCCGGACGGCGCCAACCTGACGCCCGACTGGCGTGCCCGCGTGCCCGAGCGGCTCGCCGCGCTCGCCGCCGCCTGGCGCGAACCGTCCGCGTGGGAGGGCACGACGGAGGCGGGCGGCGTGCGGATGCCCGCCGAGGTCATGGGACGCGTCGCGCTGAACGAACTCGTCATCCACGGCTGGGACATCGCGGCGGCCAGCGGGCAGCCCTACGTGTGCGGCGACGACGAGGTGGAGGAGTGCCTCGTGTTCGTCGGGCAGGCCGTCGAGCAGAGCGGCGGCAAGGGCGCGCCGGGGCTGTTCGAGGCGCCCGTCCCCGTCCCGGACGGCGCCTCTCCCCTCGACCGGCTGATCGCCCTCACCGGCCGCGACCCGTCCTGGACGCCCTAGCCGCGGCGGTACCCCACGGCGTGCTCCCGGCCGGACCCGCCGGTGACCGTGGATGACCAGGGCATCGGCGGGCATGACGACCGGGCGAGCGACCAGAGGGGCCGGCGCCGGCCGGCCGAGGGGGGCGCATGATGGCCGAGGACGTCGTCGTTGTCGGAGCGGGGCTGGCCGGGCTGGCCTGCGCGGTGCGGCTGCACGAGCGCGGGGTGCCCGTCCGGGTGCTGGAGGCGTCGGACGGGGTCGGCGGCAGGGTCCGCACCGACCTCGTGGACGGCTTCCGCCTCGACCGCGGGTTCCAGGTGTTCAACACCGCCTATCCGGAGGCGAGGCGCCTGCTCGATCTGCGGGCCCTCGACCTGCGGCCGTTCGCGTCGGGGCTGCTGGTCTTCCACGAGGGGCGCCGGGAGCGCGTGATGCTGCCCTGGCGGCACCCGGAGCACGCGTTGAGCGGCGTGTTCGCCGCCGTCGGGACGCCCGCAGACAAGGCGGCGCTGGCGGCGATGACCGCCCGCGACCTCGCCGCGTCCGGCTCCTGGCTGCGCGACGGCCCGGACCGCCGCACCCGCGACGAGCTCCGCGTCCGGGGCATGTCGGACGTGATGATCGACGGGCTGATGCGCCCCTTCCTGGCGGGCGTCCTGCTGGAGCGCGAGCTGGAGACCTCCAGCCGGTTCTTCCACCTGGTCTGGCGGTCGTTCGCGCGCGGCACCATCGCCGTCCCGGCGCTCGGCATGGGGCGCATCCCCGAGCAGCTCGCCGCGCGGCTGCCGGCCGGGACGATCTCCCTGAACACCCCCGTCCGGGAGATCGTCGACGGCGGCGTGCGGACCGAGGACGGCGGCACCGTGCGGGCGAGCGCCGTGGTCGTCGCCACCGACCCGCGCCGGGCGGCCGCGCTGCTGCCCGAGATCGAGGCGCCGGCGATGCGCGCCGTCACGACCTTCTACCATTCGGCCCCGGCCTCGCCGCTGGGCGAGCCGGTCCAGATCGTCGACGCCGACGGCGTCGTCACCGACACGCTGGTCCTCACCGACGCGGCTCCGGAGTACTCGTCCGGCGGCCGCGCGCTCGTCTCGACGTCCGTGCTCGGTACCGGGGCGGACGAGGCGCGCGTGCTGGACCGGCTCGGCGAGATCTACGGCGGCACGTCCGGCTGGCGGCTCGTGGCCGAGTACCCGATCGAGGCCGCGCTGCCCGCGATGCCGCCGCCGCTGCGGATGCGCCGCCCGGTGCGGCTGGGCGCCGGGCGGTACGTCTGCGGGGACCACCGCGACACCGGCTCCATCCAGGGCGCCCTGGTGTCCGGGCGGCGCACCGCGGAGGCCGTGCTCGCCGACGCCGTCCAGCGGAGCGGCGCCACCCTGCACCCGGCCTGATCCGGAACTCCCGTCACCGGCACGGCCACGGGCCGACCCGCCGGCGGCACCGTGACGGCCGTCTCGTTTTTAAACACGTTCAAAAATCTGCGTTACGCTTCCGGGGACACCGGGAGGTGGACGCGATGAAGCTGGTGATCCCCGGCGGCACCGGGCAGGTGGGCACGGTCCTGGACCGCGCGCTCACCGCCGCGGGCCACGAGGTCGTGATCCTGACGAGGCGGCCGGCGCGCGAGCGCGAGCTGCCCTGGGACGGCCGGACCCTCGGCCCGTGGGCGGCGGCGATCGACGGCGCCGACGCCGTGATCAACCTCGCCGGGCGCAGCGTGAGCTGCCGCTACACCCCGGCCAACCTGCGGGAGATGATGGACTCCCGGGTCGAGTCGGCGCGGGTCGTGGGCGAGGCCGTCGCCGCCGCCGCGCGGCCTCCCCGGGTCTGGCTCCAGATGAGCACCGCCACCGTCTACGCCCACCGCTTCGACGCGCCCAACGACGAGGCGACCGGCGTCATCGGCGGCGGCGAGCCCGGCGTGCCGCGCTACTGGTCGTACAGCGTCAGGATCGCCGAGGAGTGGGAGCGGGCGCAGGCGGAGGCCGACACCCCGTCCACCCGCAAGGTCGCGCTGCGCACCGCGATGGTGATGAGTCCCGATCGCGGCGGCGTCTTCGACGTGCTGCTGCGGATGGCGCGGCTCGGCCTCGGCGGGCCGGTCGCGGGCGGCGCGCAGTACGTGTCCTGGATCCACGAGGACGACTTCGTCCGCGCGGTCGAGTTCCTGATCGGCCGGGACGACCTCGACGGGCCGGTGAACCTCGCCTCGCCCGGTCCCCTGCCGCAGCGCGCGTTCATGCGCGCGCTCCGCAAGGCCTGGGGCATGCCGGTGGGACTGCCCGCCACGGCGTGGATGGCCGAGATCGGCGCGCTCGCCCTCCGCTCGGACACCGAGCTGCTGCTCAAGAGCCGCCGCGTCGTCCCGGGCCGCCTGCTCGACGGGGGTTTCACCTTCGACCATCCGCGGTGGCCCGAGGCCGCCGCCGACCTCGTCCGGCGGGTCCGGCGCCGCTGATCAGGACCCGGTCGCGGCGCGGGCGCCGCGCTCGCGCCAGGCCCGCTCCCACTGGCGGGTCAGCATCGGGTAGACGATCAAATACCGGAACGGCGTGATGACGGCCATGTAGAGGCGCCCGACCAGGCCGTTCGGCCGGACCAGCACCGCCATGCGCAGCTCGTAGCCGCCGTCCGCCGCCGGAGCCCACCCCAGGTGCATGAGGCCGTGGACGGTGCCGTTCGCGATCTCGCGGACGTCCTCGTCCGGGAGCCGGTAGACGGGGGTGAACGGGGAGCCGACCGGCGCGGAGTCGTCCACGGTGTCGCGCAGGTCGCTCGGCAGGCGGTCGCGCAGCGGCCGGACCCGGGACCCGAGGCCGGTCCTCGGCCGGTCCCAGCCGAGCAGCGCGCCGAGCCCCCAGCGGACCGCGAACAAGAGCTTCACCGGAGGGGCCTGCCGGGCGAGGCCGCCGGACGACCGGATCGCCTCCAGCATCACTGGGAAGTCGTCGGGCCCGGCGCCGGGAGCGCGGACGGACCACACGTCCTCCAGCTCGAAGTCCCGCGCGATCTCGTGGATCCGCCACGGCCGGTCGGTGTGCGCGCTGTCGGGAAGCCGCATGGCCACCGCCTCCGCCAGGTATACGGTTGCGTACAACACCCAGGCTAACCCCGGTTATACGGATGCGTATAGATGGGGACGGAAGTGAGGTGGGGCACATGGCGGGCGCGACCCGCACGCCGCGCGGCCGGTGGGTCGAGGAGGGCCTGCGGATGCTGGCCGAGGGCGGGCCCGACGCCGTCCGGATCGAGGGGCTCGCCAAGCGGCTCGGCGTCACCAAGGGCGGCTTCTACGGGTACTTCGCCGACCGCGGCGCCCTCCTGGAGGCGATGCTGGACGCCTGGGAGCGCGAGAGCACCGACGACGTCATCGACCGCGTCGAGAGCGAGGGCGGCGACGCGCGGACCCGGGCCGTGCGCGCGGGCACGCTCACCTTCTCCTCCGACCGGCTGCTCCCGCTCGACCTCGCCGTCCGCGACTGGGCCCGCCGGGACGCGGCGGTCGCCGAGCGCCTGCGGCGGGTCGACGACCGGCGCATGGCCCTGCTCCGCGAGACGATCGGCACGTTCTGCGACGACCCCGACGAGGTCGAGGCCCGCAGCCTGATCGCCTTCTGCGTCGCGATCGGGCACCACTTCCTCGCCGCCGGCCACGAGGGCCGCACCCGCGCCGAGGTCCTCGCCCGCGCCGCCGACCTCGTCCTCGACCGCCCGGCCCGCTAGCGCCGCGGGCGGTAGCGCAGGTCGACGACCTCGGGGGCGTTCCCGTCCCGCATCAGCTCCCACCGGACGGGGCCGACGCCCGGCGCGTCGAAGAGCCGGACGCCGTCGCCGAGCATCACCGGCGCGAGGTGCACGGAGAACTCGTCGATCAGCCCGCGCTCGACGCACTGCCGCGCGACGTCGGCGCCGAACACCTCCAGGTTCTTGCCGCCCGCCGCGTCGAGGCCCGTCTCGACGGCCTCCGCGACATCGCAGTCCAGGAAGGTGAAGCCGGGGGCGGGCGGGGCGTCCTGCGGATGATGGGTCAGCACGAAGATCGGGCCGTCCCACTTCCCGCCGTACGGCCTGCGGTTCTCGCCGCCCTCGGCGTCGTAGCCCGCGTCGAAGCCGCGCCGCCCGGCCAGGATGGCGCCGGTGGTCGCGACCATCTCCTCGACGATCCCCGGCGTGAACGACAGACCGGACATCCAGTCCATCGCATGTCCCGGGCCGGCGATGAAGCCGTCCAGCGACATGGTGAGGTGCCACAGCACCTTGCCCCGCCCGGATGAACCCGTCATGGCCCCGCCTCTCAGGTATGAGCTCCTGGAGTTGGGACCCCGAAGGCGCCGAGAACTCATCGCCGCCCTCGGACGGTCAGCCGTCCTTCTCCTCGACGTCCGACGGCTTCGCGATCACGAACGTCCCCCGCCCGTGAACACCCCGGATGAGGCCCCGGTCACGGAGCACCCTCGTCGCCGCCTCCGCGGTATTGACGGACACCTTGAACTCGTCCGCGATGGCCCGCACCGCAGGGATGCGGCGGCCCACAGGGTAGGCGCCGTCCACGATGCGCGCTGTGAGAACACCCGCCACCTGCAGATACAGGGGCTCCATGCCGTCGAGATCGATGCTCACCCGGGGACGCTAGCGCGACTCAGGACTCTTGGACGCGCAGCGTCGCACGACTAGTCCGACTCGGGCGGTATGTCGGGCGCGACGAACGTGCCGACGCCGTGCACGGCGACCGTCAGGCCGCGCTCGCGCAGGACTCGCAGCGCCGCCTCGCTCGTCCGCGTCGACACTCCGGCCTCCGCGGCAAGCGAGCGGGCGGACGGCACCCGGGTCCGGGGCGGCATTTCTCCAGCCCGGATCCGGCGTTCTATCTCATCCGCAACCGACAGGTACATCGGCTTCAGCGAGTCCAAGGGGAATCCCATATGGGCACGTTACGGACCCCGTGGGCATGCTTTGGTCCTACGGGTGTCCACAGGTGCCCACGTGTGCCTACCATTCAGGGAGGCGGCCCCGGCGGGGTGCACCACCACTCCGCCGGGGCCTAGGCATCGACCGTCGCTAGGAGGCGATCGACCCATGACCCCTGAGAGTAGAGCGCGGCTTGAGGCGCTGGGCGTGGTTCTGCGCGCGTACGAGCTGCACGCGTCCATGACCGAGGACGGGCTGCGCGTCGTCAACCCGGCGGTGGCGGGGTGCTGCGGGGCGCATCCGTCCGATGTGATCAGCGTCCGGGCGCGGGAGGAGGACGGCGGGCGGGCGTGGTTCTTCACGTCATGGCGGCATCCGATCGCCGAGGCGGAACGCGTGGTGGACGCGGTGATGGCGATCCGGGACCTGCTCGACGGCGCGCCGGGGGTGGCGCAGTGATCGCGGTGTGGGCGTCCGCCATGTGCGTCGTGGCGGTGCTGGCGGCGTCCGTGACGGCGTTCGCGATGGAGCAGCGGCGGCCTCGGTACCGGGGGCGGCACCGGGCGATGTTCTGACCGCGTGCCCGGCCGCCCACCGCCGGGTGGCCGGGCGCCGGGGCGGCGACTACGCTCGATGATCTTCATCGGAGGTGGCGTATGGCGTCTGTGCGGTACGAGGTCGTCATTGAGGCGCCGCCTGAGCACGTCTGGGACGTGCTGCGCGATGTCGGGGCCGTCCACGAGCGGCTGCTGCCGGGACGGGTCGCCGGGACGCGGATCGACGGCGACCGGCGGTTCCTGACCTTTCCCGACGGGCACGTGATCCAGGAGCTGATCATCGCGGTCGATGACGGCGCCCGGCGCCTGGCGTACGCCGTCGTGGAAGGGGCGCGGCCGGCGGTCGAGCGTCACCACGCGTCGTTCGAGGTCCGTTCGGAGGGTTCCGGGGCGCGGTTGGTCTGGACGACCGATGTGCTGCCGCATGCGCTCGCCGGCGAGATCCGCGTGCGCATGGAGCGCGGCGCGGTGGAGATGAAGCGGGCGATCGAGGCGTCGGCGGGCTGACGTCCCGGAGGGTCAGCCCGCGGCGCGGGTGGCGGTTCCGGTGAGGAAGGCGGTGCCGGCTGGGCGGATGGTCGCCGTCCAGCCCCAGGACGCGAGGTCGCGGGCGAGCCGCTGCGGGTCGTGGAAGACCTTGACGACGCGGTACTCGCTGCCGTCGTCGAGGCGGCGGCGCACCGAGGGCACGGCCTGCTCGGCGAGCACGTCCTCGGCCGCCGCCTCCCCCGGCCCGTTGTCGACGAACACCGCGGTGCCGCCCGGGGCGAGGGCGTCGGCGACGGTCCGCCAGAAGCCGGGCAGGCGGTCCGGCGGCACGTGGGAGAGCCAGAAGGCGAAGAAGACGGTGTCGTAGCGGCGGGTCGGGCGCCATGCGAACAGGTCGGCGCACACGAACTCGACGGTCTCGGGCGCCACGCGTTCCCGGGCGATGTCCAGGGCCTCCGGGGAGGCGTCGACGGCCGTCACCGAGCGGGCGCGGGCGGCGAGGCGGCCCGTCCACTGGCCGGTGCCGCAGGCGAGTTCCAGGACGTCCCCGGTGATCGGCAGGTCGTCGACGATCGAGGTGAGGGCGCGCAGGTCGTCGCGCTCGTCATAGACCCGGTCGTACTCGCCCGCGCGGGCTCGGTAGTAGGCGATCTGCTCTTGCACGGTGGCGTCCGCGTCGTTGCCCATACGCCACGCTAACCCGCCGACGATCAGAGCGGACGTCACGCGCGGCGGCTTCTGGCGGCGGCGAGGGCCGCGAGGAGGGGGACCGCGGCGACGCAGAGCCAGGCGAACAGGTCGCCGATCCGGTCGTAGGGCGTGGTGGCGCCGCGGACGGGGACGTCGGCGACGAGCGTCTGCCGGCCGGAGCCGAAGGAGTCGGCGGTGGCGAGGACGCGGCCGCGGGCGTCGAACGCGGCGGAGAGCCCTTCGGCGTCCTGGCGCACCAGCGCGTAGCCGCCCTCGACGGCGCGCAGGCCCGCCTTGTCGGTGTGGGGGCGCCCGTACTCGCGCCAGTCGTGGGCCGGGACGAGCATGATGTCGGCGCGGACGCGCATCATCGCCGGGAAGTCGGCGTCGTAGCAGATGACGTTGGCGATCCTGCCGTACGGGGTGGAGACGACGGGGACGCGGCCGTCCCCCGGCTTGTAGGTCTCGGAGCCGGGGATGGGGTGGGCCTTCTGGTACGTCCACAGCACGGCGCCGTCGGGGCCGAGGAGGATGGTCTCGTCGCGTCCGAAGGCGGGGTCGTAGACGGCGATGCCGATGTCGAGGTAGACGCGGGAGCGGCGGGCCTCGGCGCGGGCGGCGGCGATGACCGCCGGTTCGCGGGCGGCCTGCACGGGGACCGCGTTCTCGGGCCAGACGACGATCTTCGCTCCGGCGGCGGCCTCGCGGCGGGTCGCGGCGAGCAGGTCGTCCTGCGCGGCGGTGGTGGCGGGGTCGACGGCGGCGGGCGGCGCGGCGGCGATCCCCTGCCGTCCCCCGGGGATCCGGGCGAGCGCGGCGTGCTCGGCGGCGACCACGGTCCGGGCCGGGCTCACCCCGGCGATCCGCACGGTCCTTCCGTCGTGAGGGAGCAGCGCGAGCCGCGCGCCGCCTGCGAGGGCGACCGCCGCGAGCACGGCCGCGCAGGCGGCGGCGGGACGGATCGCCGGGCGCGACGGCTCCTGCCAGAACCCGTTGACGGCGGCGGCGGACCAGGCGATGAGGAGGCCGATGCCGTAGCCGCCGGTGACGGAGGTGACCTGGAGCAGCGGCAGATCGCCGTGCTGGGTGACCGCGAGGGAGCCGTAGGCGGTCCCGAACGGCGACAGCAGCGTGATGAGGAACTCGGTCGCGGCGATGGCGGCGGGGAAGACGAGCATGCCCGTCCAGCGGCCGAGCCTTGGGGCCAGCAGGCGGTCGAGGAGGAACGGCACGGTCTGGACCGCGCTGAGCGCAGCGGCACCGGCGAGGACGACCGGGCCGGACCCCATGGCCGACTCGTAGACCCAGAACGCGGCGGCTGCGAGGTGGGCCGCCCAGGTCCAGGCGGTGCCCGCCCACGGGCCGGTGGTGCGGGTGAAGCGCAGCAGCAGGACGGGGAAGAGCCACGCGGCGAGCGGGACGTCCCAGCGCCCGCCGACCGCGAACAGCATGGCGGCCGTCCCGGCCGCGAGCAGTGCGTACCGGCGTCGGCGCGCGCGCTCGGCGGGGTGTGCCCCGGCCGGAGACGTTGTGTTTTCGAGGAGAGGAATGCCCATGTGTTGGGACGCTAAGTGAGCACGCATATGCGGGACGTCGCCCGCGCGGCCGAATTCTCCGCGCTCGCGCAACTTTGGATGCGCGCCTTCCGGGCGATGTCCGGGAAGGGAGCCGTTGACTAGCCTCGCCTGCTGTGGAGACCGTCGCCGTCACGTCCGTGCTGCGGGGCGCCCGCACCTGGACGGCGGGCAGGCCGTGGCTGTTCGACGCGGTGCTCGGCGGCGGCCTCACCGTGTTCGACGTCGTGACGCTGGCCGCCCGCGACCCCGCGCCCGGCCCGGCGGCACTGGCGCTGTGGGGGGTGCAGACCGTCCCGCTGCTGTGGCGGCGCCGCCGGCCTCTGGCGGTGCTGGCGGCGATGACCGTCGCGTTCATCGCGTTCGAAGCGGCCGATCCGGTTCCGGGCAAGACGCCCGGGCCGTACTTCCTGATCTTCGGGGTCTACGCGGCGGCCCGGTACGCCCCCGCCGCCGCGAGCCTCGCCGCGTCCGCCGGGGCGCTGGCCGGGGCCGTCGCGGTGGACCTGGCGCTCGGCCGGTCCCCCGCGCCGCGCCCCGACTCGCTCGAACCGATCACCGCGACCACGTTCGCGGTGTTCCTCGGCGTCGCGTGGCTGCTCGGGCACGCGCGGCGGCGCATCGACGCCGACGCCCGCGAGCTCCGCGACCTCAACGCGCGGCTGCGCGCCGAGCGCGAGCGCAACGCGCGGCAGGCCGTCGCCGCCGAGCGCGCCCGGATCGCGCGCGACCTGCACGACGTCGTCGCGCACCACGTCAGCGCCATCGCCGTGCAGGCGCGCTCCACCGAGGACGTCGTCCGGGACGACCCCGCGCTCGGCCGCGCCGGGGTGGCGCGCATCGCCGAGACGGCGGACACGGCGCTGATCGAGATGCGCCGCATCCTCGGCCTGCTCGACGCCGGCCGGGACGACGGCGGCGCCGAGCCGTCGCTGCGCGGCCTCGGCCGCCTGGTCGAGGCCGCCGAGGGCGCGGGCTGCCGGGTGCGGGCGGACGTGGACGCCGAGACGGCCGCGCTGCCGCAGGCCGTGCAGGTCTCGGCGTACCGGATCGTGCAGGAGGCGCTGACGAACGTCCTCAAGCACGCCGGGCCGACCGACGTGCGGGTGGCGCTGCAGACGGCGGGCGCCGCGCTGATCGTCGAGGTCGGCAACGGGCCGGCGGTCCCCGGCCGCACGCCCGTGCCGGGGTCCGGGCGGGGGCTGGTCGGCCTGCGCGAGCGCGTCGCCGCGTTCGACGGGACGCTGCGCACCGGCCCGTGCCCGGAAGGCGGCTGGCTGGTCCGCGCCGAGCTGCCGGTGGAGGGCGTCCGATGACCGTCCGGGTGCTGCTCGCCGACGACCAGGAGATGGTGCGGGCGGCGCTGCGGGTCGTGATCGACCGGCGGGACGGGCTGGCCGTCGTCGGCGAGGCGGCGGACGGCGCCGAGGCCGTCGCCGAGGCGGCCCGGCTGCGGCCGGACGTGGTGGTCATGGACGTCCGCATGCCGGGCGTGTCCGGGGTCGAGGCGACCCGGCGGATCATGACGGGCCCGTGGGAGGGCGGCGCGCGGCCGCGCGTCCTCGTCCTCACCACCTTCGACCTCGACGAGTACGTGTACGCGGCGCTGCGCGCCGGAGCGAGCGGGTTCCTGTTGAAGAACAGCCCGATCGACCAGCTCGAACACGCGATCCGGGTCGTCGCGGCCGGGGAGGCGATGCTGGCGCCGAGCGTGACGCGGCGGCTCGTCACGGCGTTCGCGGCGGCGCCCCCGGACCCGGCGCCGCCCGCACCGGCGGCGCCGGGACGCCTGGACGGGCTCACCGGGCGCGAGCGCGAGGTGCTGCTGCTCGTCGCGCGCGGGCTGCCGAACGCGCGGATCGCCGAGGTCCTCGGATTGAGCGAGGCGAACGTGAAGAGCCGCGTCAACCGGATCCTCGCGCGCCTCGGCCTGGAGAACCGCGTCCAGGCCGCGCTGCTCGCGTACGAGGCGGGCCTGCCGGGCCTGCGGGACGGCGCGGACCCCGGTTAGACGCGCTCGAAGACGGCGGTGAGGCCCTGGCCGCCGCCGATGCACATCGTCTCGAGACCGTAGCGGGCCTCGCGGCGGTGCATCTCGCGGGAGAGGGTGGCGAGGATGCGGGTGCCGGTGGCGCCGACGGGGTGGCCGAGGGAGATGCCGGAGCCGTTGACGTTGATGCGGTCCCAGTCGGCGTCCTTGACCTTCCACTCGCGGGTGACGGCGAGGACCTGCGCGGCGAACGCCTCGTTCAGCTCGATCAGGTCGATGTCGGCGAGGGTGAGGCTGGCGGCGGCGAGGGCCTTGGCGGTCGACGGGACGGGCCCGATGCCCATGGTGCGCGGCGGGACGCCCGCGCGCGCCCACGAGACCAGCCGGACGAGGGGGCGCAGCCCGAGCTCGGCGGCGCGCTCCGGCGTCGTGACGACGCACGCCGCGGCGGCGTCGTTCTGGCCGCTGGAGTTGCCCGCGGTGACGGTGGCCTGGTCGTCGCTCTTGGCGAGGACGGGACGCAGCCTGCCGAGGGTCTCCATCGACGTGTCGGGGCGCGGGTGCTCGTCGGTGTCCACGACGGTGTCGCCCTTGCGGGACGGGACGGTGACGGGGACGATCTCGTCCGCGAAGCGCCCGGACCGCTGCGCCTCCACGGCGCGCTGGTGCGAGCGGACCGACAGCTCGTCCTGCTCCTCGCGGCCGATGCCGTACTCGCGGCGCAGGTTCTCCGCCGTCTCCAGCATGCCGCCGGGCACCGGGTAATTGACGCCGCCCGCCGTGGCGCGGCCCCGCGCGAGCGTGTCGTGCAGTTCGAGGGACGGCCCGCGCAGGCCCCAGCGGGCGGACGTCGTGTAGAACGGCGCGTTGCTCATCGACTCGGTGCCGCCCGCGATGATGAGGTCGCTGACGCCGGTCTGGATCTGCATCGCGGCGTTCAGGACGGCCTGGAGGCCCGACCCGCAGCGCCGGTCGACCTGGAGGCCGCCGACCTCGATGGGCAGGCCCGCGTCGAGGGCGGCGACGCGTCCGATGGCGGGGGCGTCGGCGCTCGGGTAGCACTGGCCGAGGAACACCTCGTCGACCGCGTCGCCGGGCACGCCGGTGCGCTCGACCAGGGCGCGGATCACCGTGGACGCCAGGTCGACGGGCTGCACCGTCTTCAACACCCCGCCGAAACGGCCGATCGGGGTCCGCAGCGGCTCGCAGATCACCGCGTCGCGCATGGCAGGTTCTCCTCAATCCGGGAACGGCGGGCACTCCGCAGGTTATGACCCCGAAGACCGCGCCCCGCGTCCGGGCCCGCGCCCGGCAGCGGGTTGAATGCAGGGCAGGCGAGCGAGGAGGCGCGATGGAGCAGGCCGGGCAGGACTGGGCGGAGCGGGCGGCGACGGTCCGGGTCATCGGAACGGGCGCGATGGGGCGCGGGATCGCGCAGCTCGCGGCGGCCGGCGGGCTGACCGTGGAGCTGGCGGACATCCGGTTCGAAGCCGTGAAGAGCGCCGTCGAGCACGTGGGCGCGATGTTCGACAAGCTGGTCGCGAAGGGCCGGATGGCGGCGGACGACGCGGCGGCGGCGAAGGCGCGGCTGAAGCCGGTCGGCGAGCCGCTGACCCCGCTGCAGGACTGCGACCTGGTCGTCGAGGCCGTCCGGGAGGACCTGGACACCAAGCGGGAGCTGTTCGCGGCGCTGGAGAGCGCGGCCGGCGAGCGGGTCCTGTTCGCGACGAACACCAGCTCGCTGCCGGTGACGGCGATCGGAGCGGCGCTGCGGGACCCGTCGCGGCTCGCGGGGCTGCACTTCTTCAACCCGGTCCCGCTGATGCGGCTCGTCGAGGTGGTCCCTGGCGCGCGGACCGCCGCCTGGATCCCGGACGCGCTGTCCGCCCTCGTCCGGCGCCTCGGCCACGAACCGGTCACCGCCCCGGACGCGCCGGGCTTCCTCGTCAACCACGCCGGGCGCGGCCTGGTGACGGAGGCGCTGCAGATCCTGTCCGAGGGCGTCGCGGAACCGGCCGACATCGACCGCATCGCCCGCGACGTCCTCGGCCTGAAGATGGGCCCGTGCGAGCTGCTCGACCTCACCGGGATGGACGTCTCGCACCCGGTGATGGAGTCGATCTGGACGGGCTTCTACACCGAGCCGCGGTACCGGCCGTCCCGCATCGGCCGCGCGCGGATGGAGGCGGGGCTCCTCGGCCGCAAGTCGGGCGAGGGCTTCTACCGGTACGTGGACGGCGCCAAGCAGGAGCCGCCCGAGGCCGCCGCCCCGGCCACCGATCCGCGGCCGGTCTGGTTCCAGGAGCCGGAGCACCGGGAGACGCTGGGCATGCTGCTGTCGGAGGCCGGGGTGGAGGTCGAGGCGGGCGAGGAGCCGTCCGCGCGAGCCGTCGTGCTGGTCGACGCCACCACGGACATGAGCGTCGCCGACCAGGTCGCCAACGGCCTGCCGGGCGAGCGGACCCTCGGCCTGGACGGGTTCTTCGGGTTCTTCGGCCGCCTCACCCTCACCGTGCAGCCCGCCCTCGACCCGGACGCGGGCCGCGCCGCGCTCGCCGCCCTGCTCGCCACGGGACGGCCGGTGACCGTCGTGCGGGACGCGCCGGTGGCGGTCGCCCCGCGGCTGCTGGCCTCGGTGGTGAACGTGGGCTGCGGCATCGCCGAGCAGCGGCTGGCCCGCCCGGAGGACATCGACACCGCCGTCCGGCTCGGCCTCGGCTACCCGCGCGGGCCGCTGGAGTGGGGCGACCATGTGGGCGCGGACCGCGTGCTCGACGTCCTCCACCAGATGCACGAGGCGACCGGCGATCCCCGCTACCGGCCGTCCGGCTGGCTGGCCGAACGGGCGGCGCTCGGCCTGCCCCTCACCGAGACCGGCACCGGCCCGTCCGACCTGCTGGGCTGATCCGCGGCGAGTCGCCGTCACGTCGGTGTCCGTGACGGCGGCTCGCCGCGGATCGGCCGCGCCGGGTCAGGGGAGGGTGGGGACGGCCGGGGGCGTGTCGGTCCAGCCGACCTGCACGTACAGCTCCTTGTCGACCTTGCCGGGCACGTCGGGCACGGTGCGCGACGTGCTCAGCACGAGCGAGGAGCCCGGGTCGATGATCACGGTGTCGGCGACGTCGCGCATGACCCGCACGTGGAGCCCGACCCCCTGGCGGCCGCGCTCGTCGGTGACCTTGCCGATGGCGGTGACCCCGGGCATCGCGGCGAGCATCCGGTAGGCGGCGGCGCGCACCTTCGGCGGCGCGGGGACGAAGCTGAGCAGGTCGGTCACGCAGTTCTTCACGACCTCGTCCGCGGTGCGCCCGGCGGTGGCGTGGGCGCGGGGAATCGCCCGCTTGAGCGCGGCCCTCAGCTCGCCGGGGTCGGTGGGCAGCGCCTGGACCTGCTTGAACGTCATGCCCGTGTCGCAGACCAGGAACGTCTTCGTCCCGGTGTCCTTGTCGAGCCTGGGGGCGACAGGGTTCGGGTCGGGCGAGCCGTCCCGGCGGAAGGCGGGCGCGTCCTTGGCGGTCATGGGCACGGCGCCGAGCGTCCGGAAGCCGCTCCAGGACCGGCCGTCCGGGCGGCTCCACTGCGCGATCAGCTGCCGCCCGAGCATCCAGTACTTTCCGCGGTCGCTGTAGTAGGCGCTCGACTGCACCCTCAGGACGTGCCAGTACTTGCCGGATGCCGGTGCGGCGGCGGCGTGCTCGGCGGCGGTGAGCAGCACGGTCTTCGCCGACATCGGCTCCGCGGAGACGGAGCCGGGACCGTGGCCGGGGTCGGGCGCGCGCGGGGTGGTGCCGGACGAGAGCACGACCGCGCCCGTGACGGCGGCGGCGGTGGCGGCCAGGCCGAAGCCGCTCCACAGGGCGGGACGGCGCCACGCCCGCCGCTCGGCGCGCTCCGGCTCGCGCATCCCGTTGAGGAGGCGGTGGCGGACGGCGTTCTCGCCGTCCTGGGTGGGCGGCTCGTCCAGCATCGTGGCGATCATCTGGAGTTCGTCCATGGTCACGGTCCTTCCGTGTGCGCGGGCAGGGCGGCGCGCAGCTTCCTGCGCGCCCGGTTCAGGCGGGAGCCGACGGTGCCGTACGGGATGCCCAGCACGTCGGCGATCTCCTCGTGGGAGAGCTGGGCGAGCGCCTTGAGCAGCACGACGTCGCGGTCCTTGCGGGACAGCGCGGCGAGCGCGCGGGCCAGCGACGGCTGGAGCCGTTCGGCGGACACCGAGGCCGCGACCCGGTCGTCGTGGCCGCCGGGGTGGCGGTCCACGCCGACCTGCGCGAGCGCCCGGTAGCGGCGGGTCTCGGTCCGGCGGTGCTGGGCGATGAGGTTCGTCGCGATGCCGAACAGCCAGGGCCGGACGGCCCCGCGGGACGGGTCGAAGGCGGCGCGGCGGCGGAACGCGGCGAGGAAGGTCTCGGCCACGACGTCGTCGGCCGCCTGCGGGCCGAGGCGTCCGGCGACGTAGCGGTGGACGTCGGTGTAGTACCGGTCGTAGACGGCGGTGAAGCGGTCGCCGTCGCGGACGGACGCGGCGAGCAGCTCCGCGTCCGTCGGGGCCGTGTCGGGTGGGGCGGTCACTCGGCCGCCCCTTCCATGGGGTCCGGCATCAGGCACCTCCGGGGGGATGGTCGTCACTTCTACTCCGCTCGCCCCCCGGATCGCTTTCACGCGGGATCGGCGACCTTCTCCACGCCGGCCGGCGCGGAGGCAGGGCGGGGCACGCCGCGCAGGACGACCGCGGCGAACAGGGCGGTGGCGAGGGTGGCGCCGCAACCCGCGAGGGAGCCGACGGACACCGCGTGGACGAACGCGTCGCGGGCCTGCTGCGCGAGCGCCGGGTCGCCGAGCGCGAGGGCCTCGCCGAGCGAGTGCTTCGCGGCGGCGGGGGCGCCGTGCGGCAGGGCGCGGGCGTAGACGGCGGAGATCACGCTGCCGAGGACGGCGACGCCGAGCGCGTTGCCCAGTTCCTGGCCCGCGTCGTTCACCGCGGACCCGACGCCGGCCTCCTCGACGGGGACGGCCGCCATCAGCAGGTCGTAGGCGGGCGGCGAGCCGAGGCCCATGCCGAACCCGACGACGACGAGCCCGGTGATGATCGGGGCGAAGCCGTCACCGGGGCCTTCCATCGCGAGGGCGCCGAACCCGGCGGCGATGACGAGCAAGCCCGCGACGAGGGCGCGCCGCCCGCCGAGCCGGGCTTCGAGGGCGGCGCCGAGGCCGTTGCCGGCCGCCGCGGCGACGGCGCAGGGCAGCAGCGCGAGCCCGGCCTTGAGCGGGCCGTAGCCGAGGACGAGCTGGAGCGTCTGGGTGAGCGCGAACAGCGTCCCGGCGAGGACGAAGCCGAGGACCGCGATGACGGCGGCGGAGCCCGCGAACGCGCGCTGCCGCAGCAGGGCGAGGTCGAGCATCGGCTCGGGGTCGCGGCGCTGCCAGGCGGCGAACGCGGTGAGGGCGGCGGCGCCGACCGCGAGGCCGGCGAGGGTGCGGGCGCCGGTCCAGCCGTGGTCGGGGGCGGAGATGATCGCCCACACGAGCGAGGCCATGCCGACGGTGGAGAGCACGGAGCCGAGGACGTCGGGGCGGCGGCGCGGGCCGCGCGACTCGGGGACGAGGACGAGCAGGCCGACGACGGCGACGACGGTGATGGGGACGTTCACCAGGAACACCGAGCCCCACCAGAAGTGCTCCAGCAGCACTCCGCCGAGGGCCGGCCCGCCCGCGACGCCGATCATCGAGGTGGCGCCCCAGATCGCGAACGCCTTCGCGCGCTCGTCCGGGCCGAACACCTGAGCCATGATCGACAGAGTGCCGGGCATCAGGAACGCGCCGCCGAGGCCCATGACCGCGCGCATGGCGATCAGCTCGCCGGGGTTCGCGGCGAACGCGCCGAGCAGCGAGCCGCCGCCGAACAGCGCGAACCCGGCCAGCATCGCGCGGCGGCGGCCGAAGCGGTCGCCGAGGGCGCCGGCGGTGAGCAGCAGGCCGGCGAAGACGAGCGAGTAGGCGTCGATCGTCCACTGGACGTCGGACATGGTCGCGCGCAGGTCCTTCAGCAGCGACGGGATCGCCACGTTGAGGATCGTGTTGTCGACGGTGACGGCCAGCAGGCTCAGGCACAGGACGCCGAGGATCTGCCGGCGCCGGGGGTGCGGCGCGGGGGCGGCTGCGTTCACGGGAGGGACTCCTCGTACAGTGTTCGAGCTGACTCGCACACCGTACGACGCAACTCGCACACTGTTCAAGTCCCGGTACTCTGTACGAGACGGACCGAGCCGGGGAGGGACCGATGGCGGCCAAGGCGGGCAGGGCGGACGGCGGGAAGCCGCCGGAGTCGGTGTGGGTGCGCCCCCGGCGCGCCAAGCGCGAGCAGCCCACGCTCACCCGCGACCAGATCGTGGACGCCGCGCTGGAGCTGCTCGACGCCGAGGGCCTCGACGGGCTCAGCATGCGGCGCCTCGGCACCCGGCTGAGCTCCGGCGCGACGTCCGTCTACTGGCACGTCGCGAACAAGGACGAGCTGCTGGAGCTCGCCCTCGACCGGGTGATGGGCGAGGTCCGCGTCCCCGGCCCGGACGCCGGCGGCTGGCGCGCCGCCGTCGCCGGCTACGCCCGGGACCTGCGCGCGATGATCCACCGGCATCCCTGGACGGTCCCGCTGTTCGGCGCCCGGCCGATGATCGGGCCGAACGCCACCCGCGTCCTCGACGAGGTGATCGGCGCCTTCGACGGGGCCGGCCTCACCGGCCTGGACCTGGACAACGCGATGTCGCTGATCGCCGACTACGTCATCGGCGCGGCGGGCAGCGAGGCGAGCTGGCAGGGCGCCCACGGCACCGCGACCGGCGAGGACTGGATGCGGACGCTCGGCCCCTACCTCGCCGAGATCGCCGAGCGCCACCCGCGGCTCACCGCGCACATCCGCGAGGTCTGGACCCGCGAGACCGCCGACGTGGTGGAGCAGCGCTTCGACTACGGGCTGTCCTGCGTCCTCGACGGCATCGAGGGCCGCCGCCCCCGCTGACGTGCGGCGAGCCGCCCTGGACGCCGCCAGGACGGCTCGCCGCGGTCAACGCGCGAGGCGGATCAGAAGGGGAGCTTCGCGGGCGGCTTCGGCTTGGCGTCCGTCCAGCCGGAGGACCGCACCAGCCAGTAGTTGATCACGAAGCCGGGCGGCTGCGACCGGTAGGCGCCGCCCGGCCTGGTCAGCACGTCACGGCTACCGAGCAGCTGGCCGGTCGCCGGATCGAACATGATCTCCTCGTGGGAGGTGTAGGTCCCCTGCTCGGCGGCCGGGGTGCCGTACTCGCCGGTGACGTGGACGGTCGTGTCGGCGGCCGCCAGCGCGATGCCCTTGCGGCCGAGCTCGTCCGTCACCGCTCCGATCGCCCGCACCCCGGGCTGCGCGGCGAGGGCCCGCATCAGCCCCGCCCGCACCGCCGGCGGGAGCGGCAGGTCCATCATCAGGTCCTCGGCCCTCATCAGCTTGTCGCGCGAGCCGTGCGGGTCCTCCCGCCGGCCCTCGTCGACCTTCTTCAGCATGTCCTGGAGCGACTTGATGGCCGCGGCGTGCTCGGCCCGCTTGGCGGGATCGGCGGGCACGGGTTGCCGCTGCATCTGCGCCAGGGTCTTCCTGATCCTCTCCAGCTTCGGGTCGGAGGCGGCCCCCTTCAGGAAACGCGCGGCCAGGCTCGCGGGGTCGGTGGGCAGGTTCTGCAGGTCCTCGACGGTCATGCCGCCGGACTCCCCGCCGCCGGAGTCCCGGTCGCCGAGCCACCGGCCGCCGCCCTGCGCGTCCGGCCGGTCCGCATCCCACACCGAGGTGTGCCGGTCGTAGGTGTAGTAGTGGTCGTTCGACCACACGCGGAACGCCGACGGCGCGCCCGCCTTGCGCCACAGCGCCGCGTCCTTCGGCGTCAGCGGACGCGCCGGGATGTCCCGGCCGTAGAACGCCTCGCCCATGCCGCTCCTCACGCCCGACCACTCGAACGTCTCGCTGTGCGCGCCGACGATCGCGTACTCGCCGGTCTTCGGCCGCATGATGTAGGACTGGCCCTGGATCTGGTCGGTGTACCAGTACTTCCCGACGGGCATCAGCGCGGCCTTCGCCGCCGCCGCGAGCACCGCCTGCCTGTTCAGGTCGACACCGGGCGGCGCCTTCGGCGGCTCCTGCGCCCCCTGGCCCGCCGCGACCACGGCGACGGCCGCCGCCGCGCCCACCGCGACGAGGCCCGCGCCGAGCCCGAGCGGCCCACCGGACCGCAGCCGCCGTCCCGCCCGCGGCGTCCGGGCGCGGCCGCCGGACATCTCGCGCTCCAGCAGGCCGAACGCCTTCGCGGCCGCCTCCGGCGCGGGTTCCGGGGGCTCGGCCAGCACCCGCCGCACGCCGTCCATCTCGTCGATCCCGTTCACGCCGTCGCCTCCTCCGCGATCGCTGCCGTCCGGTCCGTGCCGAGCGCCTCCCGCAGGCGGCGCCGCGCCCGGTGCAGCCGGGACGCGACCGTGCCGGTCTTCAGGCCGAGCGCCTGCCCGACCTCCTCGTACGACAGGTCGGCCAGCGCCACCAGGAGCAGGACGTCCCGCTCCCCGCGCGGCAGCCGGGCCAGCGCGGCCGCGATGTCCGCGCCGGCGTCCCCGGCGGTGACCCGCGCCGCGACCAGGTCGTCGTGCCCGTCCTGGACGTTCTCGGCGGGCGTGCGGGCGAGCGCCCGGTACCGGCGTCCCTCGGCGCGCCGGTGCAGCCCGATCAGCCGGGTGACGATCCCGTACAGCCAGGGGCGGGCCGTCACCCGCGCGGGATCGAACCGGGCGCGCTTGCGGAACGCGATGAGGAACGTCTCGGCGGCGATGTCGTCGGCCGCGTCGGTGCCGAGCCGGCGGGCCGCGTACCGGTGGATCTCGGTGAAGTGGCGGTGGAAGATCTCCGCGAACGCGTCCGGTTCTCGCCGCGAACGGACGATCACCTCCGCGTCGGAGCCGGGCCCGGTGGGGCCCTCCGCCTCCGGCGGCCGGTCGTGTGCCATGGACGAATCCTCGCTGTGGGGGGACGGATCACCCCGTTCTCAACCGATCCCCCGGAACGCCTTCGCCCTCCGCCCGTGAGCTCGGGAGCTCGGGAGCTCGGGAGCTCGGGCGGAGGGCGAGGACGGGGGCGGCCGCCGTGGGACAACGCAGCGCTCACCCCGGCCGGGGGGTCAGAAGGGGAGCTTCGCGGGGGGCTTCGGCTTGGCGTCGGTCCAGTTCGCGGTGCGGGTCGCCGAGTAGCTGATGACGAACCCGGGCTTCATCGCCGCGTACTCGCCGCCCGGCCGGGTCAGCGTGTCCTGGACGGACAGCAGCGCGCCGGTGGCCTCGTCGAAGACGATCACGTCGCGGGAGCGGTAGGCGCTCCGCCCGCCGTCCGGCCCGTCCGCGACCGCGGTGGTGCGCTCGGGGGAGGCCAGCGCGACGCCGCGGCGGCCCAGCGGATCGGTGACGTGCCCGATCGCCTGGACGCCCGGCTGCGCGGCCAGCGCCCGCATCAGCCCGGCCCGCGCCTTCGGCGGCACCGGCGCGCCGCCCAGCAGCGACGCGACCCGCCAGATCCGGGAGGCCGCGGCCTGCTCGGGGCTCGGCGCCCGGCCGCTCTTCGGGTCCATGCCCATGGCGCGGCTCGCCTCCGCCTGGCTCAGGAACCTCCGGGCGAGCGCCGCCGGGTCCGACGGCAGGTTCCGCAGCTCCTTGGGCGACATGCCGAGGAACGCCCCGCCGCCGCGCGGGTCGGTGCCCGCCTCCGGCCCGCTCGACCGCCACGCGGTCGCCTTGGTGCCGTACGTGGTGAAGCCGCCGTCGGTCCGGACGCGGAAGCTCGACGGCGACCCCGCCTTGCGCCACAGCGCCGTGTCCTGCGCGGTCGCCGGACGGGCCGGCAGGTCGCGCAGGTAGTACGCCTCGCCCGTCCCGGACTTCGCGCCGAACCAGTCGAACGACTCGGTCTGCGCGCCGACGATCGCGTACGGCCCTGTCTTCGCCGGCACGATGTAGGACTGGCCGTCGAGCCGGTCGGTGTACCAGTACCTCCCGGTCGGCGCCTTTTCTGCCTTGGTGGCCGCGGCGAGCACCGCCTGCTTGTTCAGGTCGATGCTCCCGGACGCGCCGGGACCGCCCCGCGTCCCCGGCGAGCCGGGCGAACCGGACGAGCCGACCGTCGCGACCGCCACGGCCGCCGCCGCGCCCGCCGCGACCACGCCGAGCACCGTCCAGCGGACGGGACGGCGCCCCCGCGTCCGTCCCCCGGCGGGCGCGTCGTCGGGGTCGGCCAGGAACGCCCGTCCGAGGTCGCGCTCCCGGCGCGCGCGGGCCGTGTCGGGGTCCGCCGGGGGGTCGAGCTGCTCGGGCCGGGCCTCGGCCAGCGCCTTCATCACGTCATGCTTCATCGGACGACCTTCCTTTCGGGGCTGACCAGGGACGGGCGGGGAGCGGGCGCGCCGTGGTCCGGCGCCCGCGACTCACCGGTCAGCGCGCGCTCCAGCCGCCGCCGCGCCCGGTGCAGCCGCACGTAGAACGACGCCTTCGAGCAGCCGATGACCTTCGCCGCCTCGCCCGGCGACAGCCCGTGCCAGGCGACCAGCGCCAGCAGCTCGCGGTCGCCGTCGGGCAGGGCGGCGAGCGCGCGCAGCATCCCGGCGCGCTCGGCCACCGCCTCGCCGACGTCGCCCGCGGGCGGCTGCCCGGCCGCCCAGGTCCGCAGCTCGCGGGCCAGCGCGTCCTGCCGGTCCCGCACCCGGTACGACTCGCGCAGCAGGTTGCGGGCGATGCCGAGCAGCCAGGGCAGCGGCTCGGCCGGCAGGTCGCGGACGCGCCGCCACGCGACGCAGAACGTCTCACTCGTGATCTCTTCGGCGGCCTGCACGCCGACCCGGCTCACGGCGTAGGCGTGGACGCGCGGATGGTGCGCGTCGTACAGCGCCGTGAACCGGGCGATGTCTTCGGGGTCCGACAAGGTCCGAGCCCTTCGTCCGGGGGTTCCGTCACCCGGGTAGTGATCGGGAGCCGCCGATTCTTACCGAAGCATTCCGGATCTCGGGGAAGGGGACGGCCGGCCCCCGTCCGCGGCGGACGGGGACCGGCCGCCGCGGAGGGACGGGGTCAGCGGGCGGGGAAGGGCGGCCTCGCGGGCGGCTTCGGCTCGGTGTCCGACCAGCCGGAGCCGCGGAAGGTGTCGTGGTAGATGACGAAGCCAGGCTCGCGCATCCGGTACACGCCGCCGGGCTTGACCAGTTCGTCCTGCATGGACAGCAGCGCGCCGCTGCTCTCGTCGAAGATCAGGACGCTGCGCCAGGTGTAGGTCCCCTGGTCCTCCTTCTTCGTGCCGTACTCGCCGTCGTCCGTGGAGGGCATGGGGTCGGCGGCGAGCGCGACCCCCGTGCGGCCCAGCACGTCGGTCTCGCGGGCGACCGCGTGGACGCCCGGCAGGGCGGCCAGCGCCCGGATCAGGCCGGCCCGGACCTTCGGCGGCGTCGGGGCGGTAAGGAATCCTGACGCGATCCGCATCTTCGCCGCGGGCGTCATCCGGAACTCCGCCCGCCGGGACGCGCCGGGATGCGTCTTTCCGAACTTCTTCTGTAGCGCCTCGTCGGACAGGATCATCCTGGTGAGCGCGGCCGGGTCGGTGGGCAGCCCCTGCAGTTCCTCGGCCGACTTCCCCCAGAAGAACCTCCCGCCGCCCTGGGGGTCCAGGCCCACGTTCGGACCGCTCGACCGCCACTCGCCCGCCTTGGTGGTGTAGGTGGCGTGGTGGTCGCCCGACCAGGTGCGGAAGCTCGACGGCGAACCGTCCGCGCGCCACACCGCCGCGTCCTGCTCGGTCAGCGGGCGGGCCGGGAGGTCGCGGTCGTAGTACATCGTGCCCATGCCGGGCTTCACACCGTCCCAGCCGAACATCTCCGAGGCCGCCGCGGAGATCGCGTACGGGGTGCCGGACTTCGACCGGACGATGTAGGACTGGCCGGAGACCTGGTCGGTGTACCAGTACTTCCCGGTGGGCGCCTGCTCCGCCTTGGTGGCGGCGGCGAGCACCGCCTGCCTGCCCAGGTCCACGTTCGCAGGAGGCCGGGGTGCGCCGGGCGAACCGGACGTGCCGGCCGTCGCGATCCCCACCGCGGCCGCGGCGCCGGCGGCGACGGCGCCGACGCCGACGCCGATCCGGAACGGCCACCCGAGCCGGGACCTGCGCGGCGGCTTCTCCTCCCACAGCGCGCGCGCCTGCGCGATCTCCGTCATGGTCGGTGGCGCGGTGTCCCCGTACGCCTCCCGGACGGTCCGCAGTTCATCCATGGTCGTCCTCCACATCGCGCATCGGGTTGGTCCCGCCGAGTGCTTCGCGCACCTTCTTCCGGGCCCGGCTGAGCCGGGAGCCGACCGTCCCGTACGGGACGTCCAGCGCCGCCGCGACCTCCTCGTGGCTGAGCTCGGCGAGCGCGACCAGCAGCAGCACGTCGCGCTCCCCGGCGGACAGCGCCGCGATCGCCCCGGCCAGCCGTCCGCGCAGGCCCTGCGCGCTGACGCGGGCGTCCACCGCGTCCGCGTGGCCCTCGCCGCCGGTGCCGCCGGGGCCGAGCCGTTCGCGGGCGCGCAGCGCGCGCACCTCGCTGCGCCGGTGCTTGGCGATCAGGTTCGTCGCGATGCCGTACAGCCAGGTGCGGACGGCCGCACGCGAGGGGTCGTAGCGGTCGCGGCGGCGGAACGCCTCCAGGAACGTCTGGGAGGCGACGTCGGCCGCGGCGTCCGGGCCGAGGCGCTTGGCCGCGTAGCCGTGGATCTCGGCGAAGTGCGCGTCGAAGACCTCCCCGAACCGTTCGGGGTCGTGCAGGGACGCCCGCGGCACGGGCGGGCCGGCGGTGGCCCGGGGCGGTGCCGCGGCGAGGGGTTCCCCTGTCATGTGCTGCCTTTCCGTCGCACGGATGGCGGTCACAGACGTATCACCCGGAACCCCTCGCCGCTTTCGCGCCGGGAGGACTTCCGCCGGACGGCTACCGGACGGCTACCGGACGCGGTAGGCGCGGATGATGCGCTGGTCGACGCCGCTGCCGCCCGCGTCCTGCGCGGTGACCCGCAGCGACACGGCCTGCCCCTTGGCCGGGGCCGGGAGCGGAGCGCTGAACCGGCCGCCGCCGAGCGCCTTCACCGGGACGGCCCGCCAGGTCGCGCCGTCGTCCACCGACGTCCAGAAGCGCAGCCCGGTGACCTTCGCCGCCGGCGCGCCCGCGACGCGCGCGACGGTGAGGACGGCGGGCCGGCCCACCGGCTGGTTGCGCAGGTCGAGGCCGAGGTCGTAGTCGACGAGCAGCAGCGGCAGGAGCGCGCCGTCGCCGCGCGGCGCGGACGAGCGGAACGTCCAGGCCGTCGAGGTGCGGACCGACACCGGCAGCAGCTTGGACGCGTCGTTGGCGTAGGTCAGCCGATACGCCGCCGGCTTGGACGGGACGTCGAAGTCGCCGGCCGGGCCGGCCGCGCCGCCGACCTTCTTGCCGCCGGAGTACAGCGCCAGGGCGCCGGTGACACCGCCGCCGTCCAGACCGCAGTCGAACCCGTCCAGCCGGGTCTGGAGGTCCACCAGCTCGACGTGGACGTGGTCGCCGGTCCGGACGGACGGGTTCGGGGCGCAATCGCTGAGCGAGACGCCGGACCCGGAGTACGGGCCGGGACGGACCGGCTGGCGGCCCCACGTGCGCGAGATCCGCTGCCCGGGCCGCAGTTCCCGGAACGGGAGCTGGTCGACCCATTCCCCGTCGGCGATCGCTTCGGGGAACGCCTCGTCGGCCCACAGCATCCCCTTGCCCGTCGACACGTAGTCGGTGCGGGTCGTCCCGGACGGGACGGCGCCGGACGCGTCGAGCCCGGCCAGCAGGAGGCCCT
The DNA here is from genome assembly GCF_014706005.1 of Actinomadura sp. RB99. Taxonomy (NCBI): domain Bacteria; kingdom Bacillati; phylum Actinomycetota; class Actinomycetes; order Streptosporangiales; family Thermomonosporaceae; genus Actinomadura; species Actinomadura sp. RB99. Next base: position 116,807 of record NZ_JABMCA010000001.1, read on the forward strand.
CCGGCGACGTGCCGTAGCGGTGCTCGGTGACGCCCTTGCCGGTGTCGCCGTCGAACGCGGCGAACCGCTGGTCGATCCGGGCCATCCGCGCCTTCTCCGCGGCGCCGACGGCATGCGACGGGTCGGCCGGGACGCCGTTGCCGTACGGGTGGATGAGGTCGTAGACGGCGCCGGGCGCGGTCAGCCGGTGGCTGCTGTAGGCGCGGAACGTCCCGGTCCCGGCGCCGTGCATGGCCTGGGCGTAGACGGGGGCGGCGGCGGGGTCGTCGCTGTAGACGCCGACCGTCCACATCATCCGCTTCGTGCTCTGGACGGCGGACGCGCTGGCCATGACCGCCTTCGTCCCGACGCCATCGACGCTCGCCGTGACGGGCTTGGAGGCGGGGCCGTCCAGCGTGACCGTCAGGTCGCGGTCGACGCGGACCTCCGGCGTGCCCGCGAGCGCGGACCGCCAGGTGTTCCCCTTGGTGTCGTCGACGGTGCCGAGCACGCTGTAGCGGCCTTCGGGGACGCGGACCTTCGTGCCCTCCGGCGTCGGGTCGACCGACTCGGCGAACAGCGCGGCGTCGTCGAGGTCGACCACGGCGCTGTAGGCGGAGAAGTCGGCCGGTTCCGTGCCGGGCATCGGGACCGCCTTCACGGTCAGCGTGTGGGACGGCGGCTCGACGTAGAACGTCACGGGCGTATGGACGACCGTCTTCCCGCTCCTCGCCGTCACCTCCGCCTCGTACATGCCGGGACGCGCGGCGAGCTTGGACGCGTCGACGGTCAGCGACGCCGAAGCGGTGCCGCCCGCCGGGACGTTCACCGCTGCGGCGGACAGGCGCACCGCCCCGGACGCGTCGCGGCCCTTCCGGTCGGTCGCCTTCACGCTCAGCGACAGGCGCGCGGCGGCTCCCTGCGACGCCCAACCGAGCTTCGCCGACAGCGCCTTGTGCGCGGGGAACACCGAAGTGCCGAGGTCCACCACGCCCTGGGCGGGCAGGACGGCCTCGGTCACGGCTGCGCCCGCGTCGAGGCGCCCGCCGCCGCGCTCGTAGACGTCGCCGCCGGTCGCCGGTCCGGCCGTCCCGACGAGCGCGGCCTTGAGCTGCGCGGGCGTCCAGTGCGGATGCCGGGCGGCGAGCAGCGCCGCCGCGCCCGCCACGTGCGGGGTCGCCATCGACGTGCCCGACGCCCGCGTGTACAGCGGGCCGAGCGGGGTGCCCATCGCGGTGCCCTTCGCGCGGGCCGCCGCGATGTCCACGCCCGGCGCGACGATCTCCGGCTTGGCGACGTGCCCGCCCGCGCGGGGGCCGCGGCTGGAGAAGTCCGCGAGCCGGTCGGCGCCGTCGACCGCGCCGACGGTCAGCGCGGCGTCCGCCGACCCCGGCGCGCCGATCGACCCGATCGCGCCGTCGTTGCCGGCGGCGGCGACGAACAGCGTGCCGTACTTCGCGCTGAGCCCGCCGAGCGCCCGCGAGACCGGGTCGGTGCCGTCGGACGCGTCGCCGCCGAGGCTCATGTTGACGACCTTCGCGCGCGGCGCCGCCCACTCCATGCCCGCGATCAGGCTGGAGTCGGTGCCGAAGCCGTCGTCGCCGAGGACCTTGCCGACCAGCAGGCGCGCGCCGGGCGCGACGCCCCTGCGGGCGCCGCCGGCGGCCGCGCCCGTGCCGGCGATCGTCGCGGCGACGTGCGTGCCGTGCCCGAACCGGTCGGCGGTGCCGGGCGCGTCGGAGAAGTTCTCCGTCCCGGCGATCCGGCCCTTGAGGTCGGGGTGCGTCGCGTCCACGCCGGTGTCGAGGACGGCGACCGTCGCGCCCGCGCCGGTGTACCCGGCCTTCCACGCCTTCGGCGCGCCGATCCGCGTCAGGTTCCCGTCGAGTTTCGGGGCGGCCGCCGGCGCGGTCGCGGGAAGCGCCGTCGCGGGAAGCGCCGTCGCCTTGATCCGGCCGTCCAGCCACACGTGCCGGAGGCCGTTCGCGGCCTTCGGCGACGGCCCGGACATCGCGGCCAGCGACGAGCCGAGCCGTCGCGCGTCCTCCTTCGGCTGCCGGGCGGCGACGGCCCCGATGCTCGGCAGCGCGACGCCCTGCCGGAGCGTCCCGCCGCCGAGCGCCGACAGGGCGCGCGCGCCGCCGTCCCGCTGGACGATCAAGGGCAGGTCGGCGCTGCGGGCGTCGTCGTAGCCGTCCTCGATCAGCGCCGTGACGTCGAACAGGGCGGGGTCGATCACCCTGCCGACCAGGCGCGCGACGTCCAGCGGCGTCACCACCACGTGCCCGTCCGGCCGGACGGCCGTGCGGAACAGGTGGGCGCCGCGTCCGGGGGCGGGGCTCACCGCGACCATCGGCGCGCGGCCGCGCGCCGTCCGGACCCGGACGACGTCGCCGGTCAGCAGCGTCACCTTCCAGGACCGGCCCGGCGCGAGCCCGCCCGAGGGCGGTGCGCCGGGGGGCGAGGCGTGGGCGGCGGGCGAGGGCAGGACCACCGCCGTCCCCGCCGCGAGCAGCGTGCCGAGCAGGAGGCCGAGCGGGGCCCGGCTCCGGCGTCCGTACATCATCGAGACTCCTCTGCGCAGGGCCGCCCGGGGGTGGGCGCCCTAAGGGATCACCCGGAGGGAGTGATCGTCTTCGCGGGAGTAGTCCCGATGGATCCCGTTTTCTTACACCGGGCCGGGAACTGGAATAGGTGGCTCACACGTCCTGTTCTAGAGAGCGTCAGCAAAGTTGAGTCCGCCCGACTCAAGTCATTTGACAACGAGCCGGGGGCCGGGCACTCTTGCGGACAGACAGACATCGACCGGCCGCACCCCGGGGGCGACCGGGGCGCGATAACACCGGAAACGACGGAGGACGAGAGACATGGCACGTGCGGTCGGCATCGACCTCGGGACGACCAACTCGGTCGTCGCGATCCTGGAGGGCGGCGAGCCCACCGTCATCGCCAACGCGGAGGGGTCGCGGACCACGCCGTCCGTCGTCGCCTTCGCCAAGAACGGAGAGGTCCTGGTCGGCGAGGTCGCCAAGCGCCAGGCGGTGACCAACGTCGACCGGACGATCCGGTCGGTCAAGCGCGAGATGGGCACCGACTGGAAGACCAAGATCGACGACAAGGACTTCACCCCGCAGCAGATCAGCGCGTTCGTGCTGCAGAAGCTGAAGAGGGACGCCGAGTCCTACCTGGGCGAGACGGTCACCGACGCGGTCATCACCGTCCCCGCCTACTTCTCCGACCACCAGCGCCAGGCCACCAAGGAGGCCGGCCAGATCGCGGGCCTGAACGTCCTGCGCATCATCAACGAGCCGACCTCGGCCGCGCTGGCGTACCACCTGGAGAAGGAGAACGAGGCCACCATCCTGGTGTTCGACCTCGGCGGCGGCACGTTCGACGTGTCCCTGCTGGAGGTCGGCGACGGGGTCGTCGAGGTCAAGGCCACCAGCGGTGACAACCACCTCGGCGGCGACGACTGGGACAACAAGGTCGTCGACTGGCTGGTGGAGAAGTTCAAGAACGCCAACGGCGTCGACCTGTCCAAGGACAAGATGGCGCTGCAGCGGCTCCGCGAGGCCGCGGAGAAGGCGAAGATCGAGCTGTCCGGCTCGTCCGAGACGCAGATCAACCTGCCCTACATCACCGCCTCCTCCGAGGGCCCGCTGCACCTGGACGAGAAGCTCACCCGGGCCGAGTTCCAGCGGATGACCTCCGACCTGCTCGACCGGACCAAGGCGCCGTTCAACTCGGTGCTCAAGGACGCCGGCATCACGGTGGGCGACATCGACCAGGTCGTCCTGGTCGGCGGCTCCACCCGGATGCCCGCGGTGTCCGAGCTGGTCAAGGAGCTGACCGGCGGCAAGGAGCCGAACAAGGGCGTCAACCCGGACGAGGTCGTCGCGATCGGCGCCAGCCTCCAGGCCGGCGTGCTGAAGGGCGAGGTCAAGGACGTCCTGCTGCTGGACGTGACCCCGCTGAGCCTCGGCATCGAGACCAAGGGCGGCATCTTCACCAAGATCATCGAGCGGAACACCACGATCCCGACCAAGCGGTCGGAGACGTTCACCACCGCCGACGACAACCAGCCGTCCGTGGAGATCCAGGTCTACCAGGGCGAGCGCGAGATCGCCGCGTACAACAAGAAGCTCGGCACCTTCCAGCTGACCGGCCTGCCGCCGGCGCCGCGGGGCGTCCCGCAGATCGAGGTCACCTTCGACATCGACGCCAACGGCATCGTCAACGTCAGCGCGAAGGACCAGGGCACGGGTCGCGAGCAGTCGATGGTCATCACGGGCGGCAGCGCGCTGCCCAAGGAGGACATCGAGAAGATGATGCGCGACGCCGAGAACTACGCCGAGGAGGACCGCAAGCGCAAGGAGGAGGCCGAGGTCCGCAACCAGGCCGACACCCTCGCGTACTCGACCGAGAAGTTCCTGCGGGAGAACGACGAGAAGGTCCCCGCGGAGCTGAAGACCGAGGTCAACGACGCGATCGCCGAGGTGAAGAAGGCCCTGGAGGGCACCGACGTCGACGCGATCAAGGGCAGCGCCGAGAAGCTCGCGCAGGTCTCCCAGAAGATGGGCGCGGCGATGTACGCGCAGAACCCCGAGGGCGCCCAGCCGGGCGCCGAGGACGCCGGCCCGACGGCCGACGCCCAGGGCGCGCAGGACGACGAGGTCGTCGACGCCGAGATCGTGGACGACGACAAGCCGAAGGGTGAGGCCTCGTGACTTCCTCCCCCCGCGAGGGCGAGGACCAGGAGGGCCCGGTGATCCGCGACAAGCGGCGCATCGACCCGAAGACGGGGAAGCTCCGGGAGCCGGCGGAGGAGCCGGCCCCGGAGGCCCCGGCCAACGGGGGCACCGGGGAATCCGATGAGGAGGTCTCCTCGCTGAAGACGCAGCTGAACGAGCGGCTGGCCGACCTCCAGCGGCTCAAGGCCGAGTACGACAACTACCGCAAGCGGGTCGAGCGGGACCGGGTCGCGGTCCGCGAGCAGGCCCTCGGGCAGGTGCTGTCCGAGCTGCTCCCGGTGCTGGACGACATCGGCCGCGCCCGGGACCACGACGAGCTCACCGGCGGGTTCAAGTCCGTCGCGGAGAGCCTGGAGGCGGTCACCGGCAAGCTCGGGCTCGAGAAGTTCGGCGAGAAGGCCGAGCCGTTCGACCCGACCGTGCACGAGGCGCTCATGCACTCGTACTCGGCGGACGTGACCGAGACGAGCGTCGTGGACGTCCTGCAGCCCGGCTACCGGATCGGGGAGCGGGTCCTGCGGCCCGCCCGGGTCGCGGTGGCCGAGCCCGACCCGAACGCCGGCGCCGACGAGGGCGCCGACGAGGGCGAGTGATCCACCCGCCGGGCCCGTCCCGTCCTGGGACGGGGCGGGCCCGGCGGCGCACGTGAAGACAAGACGCAAGTGGCGATAGCAGAGAGCGGGGCGCCGTGAGCACCAAGGACTACCTGGAGAAGGACTACTACAAAGTCCTCGGTGTCTCGAAGTCGGCCTCGCAGGAGGAGATCAAGAAGTCCTACCGGAAGCTGGCGCGCAAGTACCACCCGGACGCCAACAAGGGGGACGCCGACGCCGAGGACCGCTTCAAGGAGGTCTCCGAGGCGTACGACGTCCTGTCGGACGACAAGCGCCGCAAGGAGTACGACGCGGTGCGGTCCATGCCGGGCGGTTTCCGCGGCCAGCAGGGCGGCGGGGGCTTCCCCTTCGACCTGGGGGACCTCTTCGGGCAGACCGGGGGCACGCAGACGGGCGGCGCGGGCGAGCGCATCGGCGACCTGTTCGGCGGCCTGTTCAACCGGGGCGGCGCCGGCACCCGGACGACGGGCGCGCGGCGGGCGCGGCGCGGCGCGGACGTCGAGACGGACGTGACGCTGTCGTTCGGCCGCGCGATGAACGGCGTGACCGTCCCGATCAAGCTGACCAGCGAGGCGGCGTGCCCGTCCTGCCGGGGCACCGGAGCGAAGGCCGGCACGGTGCCGCGGGTGTGCCCGAACTGCGAGGGCACCGGGCACGAGACCCGCAACCTCGGGAACTTCGGCTTCCAGGAGCCGTGCCGGGAGTGCCACGGCCGCGGGCTGGTCGTGGACGACCCGTGCCCGACCTGCCACGGCAGCGGCCGCAAGCAGTCGGACCGCACCATCCAGGCCCGCATCCCGGCGGGCGTCGCGGACGGGCAGCGGATCCGGCTGAAGGGCAAGGGCGCGCCGGGCGAGAACGGCGGCCCGCAGGGCGACCTGTACGTGAACATCAAGGTGCTGCCGCACAAGGTGTTCGGCCGCACCGGCGACAACCTGACGATGACCGTGCCGGTGACGTTCCCGGAGGCGGCGCTCGGCGCGGAGATCCGGGTGCCGACGTTCCAGGGGCAGCCGGTGACGCTGCGGCTGCCGGAGGGCACTCCGAACGGCCGGACGTTCCGGGTCCGCGGCCGCGGCGCGACGCGGCGCGACGGCACGAAGGGCGACCTGCTCGTCACCGTGGACGTGCAGGTGCCGCAGAAGCTCGACGATCAGGCCCGCGAGGCGCTGGAGCGGCTCCGCGACGCGGGCGCGGGCGAGGACCTGCGCGGCGAGCTGCTCCAGCAGGCGAGAACGGAGTGAGGTCATGGATCCGTTCGGCGACGACACCCCGGTCTATGTGATCTCGGTGGCGGCGCAGCTGTCCGGGCTCCACCCGCAGACGCTCCGCACCTACGACCGGATGGGGCTGGTGTGCCCGGGCCGCACGGCCGGCCGGGGCCGCCGGTACTCGATGCGCGACATCGTGATGCTGCGCGAGATCCAGCGGCTCTCCCAGGAGGAGGGCGTCAACCTCTCCGGCATCAAGCACATCCTGGAGCTGCAGCGCGACAACGTGCGGCTCCGCGAGGAGCTCGCCAAGGCGCACGCCGCCCTGGAGGAGCTCGCCAACGAACTCGAATCGACCCGGTCGGTCGCGGCGCGCCTGGCGCAGCAGCGGCGGCGCGGGGACCCGGGCGGCACTCCCGGCTCCGACCTGGTGCCGATCAGGCAGACCAGTGTCGTGGTGTGGCACGAGCGCAACCGGGAGTAACTCTCTCAGGAGTACGGGGACATGGACGTCAAGCTGACGCAGAAGAGCCAGGAGGCGGTGTCGGTCGCGGCCCGCAGGGCGGCGGCCGAGGGGCACCCCGAGGTGGAGCCGCAGCACCTGCTGGTGGCGCTGATCGGGCTGCCGGAGGGCACCGCGGTGCCGCTGCTGGAGGCGGTCGGCGCGGACTGGCAGGCGGTCCGGCGGCGGGCCGAGGAGCAGCTGGCGGCGATGCCGAAGGCGCAGGGCTCGACGGTCGCGACGCCGCGGCTGTCGGGGCAGCTGAGCCGGGCGATCAACACGGCGGGCGCGCGGGCGCAGCAGCTGGAGGACGAGTACGTCTCGACCGAGCACCTGCTGGTCGGGCTCGCGGCGGACGGCGGCCCGGCGGCGGGGCTGCTGAAGGAGTTCGGGGCGACGCCGCAGGCGCTGCTGGACGCGTTCGAGAAGGTGCGCGGGCACGCCCGCGTGACCAGCGAGAACCCGGAGGGCACCTACCAGTCGCTGGAGAAGTACGGCGTCGACCTGACGGCGGCGGCGCGCGACGGCCGGCTGGACCCGGTGATCGGGCGGGACTCGGAGATCCGCCGGGTCGTGCAGGTGCTGTCGCGGCGGACGAAGAACAACCCGGTGCTGATCGGCGAGCCGGGCGTCGGCAAGACCGCCGTCGTCGAGGGCCTCGCGCAGCGGATCGTGGCGGGCGACGTGCCGGAGTCGCTGCGCGGCAAGCGGCTGGTGTCGCTGGACCTCGGCGCGATGGTCGCGGGCGCGAAGTTCCGCGGCGAGTTCGAGGAGCGGCTGAAGGCCGTCCTGAACGAGATCAAGGAGTCGGAGGGGCAGGTCGTCACGTTCATCGACGAGCTGCACACCGTGGTCGGGGCGGGCGCCGCCGAGGGCGCGATGGACGCCGGCAACATGCTGAAGCCGATGCTGGCGCGCGGCGAGCTGCGGATGATCGGCGCGACGACGCTGGACGAGTACCGGGAGCGGATCGAGAAGGACCCGGCGCTGGAGCGCCGGTTCCAGCAGGTGTTCGTGGGCGAGCCGTCCGTGGCGGACTCGATCGCGATCCTGCGCGGGCTGAAGGGCCGCTACGAGGCGCACCACAAGGTGCAGATCAACGACTCGGCGCTGGTCGCGGCGGCGACGCTGTCGGACCGCTACATCACGTCCCGGTTCCTGCCGGACAAGGCCATCGACCTGGTGGACGAGGCCGCGTCGCGGCTGCGCATGGAGATCGACTCCCGGCCCGTCGAGATCGACGAGCTGCAGCGCGCCGTGGACCGGCTGAAGATGGAGCAGATGAACCTGGAGAAGGAGACCGACGAGGCGTCCCGGCAGCGCCTGGAGCGGCTCCGCGCCGACCTGGCGGACAAGCAGGAGCATCTGAGCGGCCTGAACGCCCGCTGGGAGCGGGAGAAGGGCGAGCTGAACCGGGTCGGCGAGATCAAGGAGCGGATCGACCAGCTGCGCGGCGAGGCGGAGCGGGCCGAGCGCGACGGCGACCTGGAGACGTCCTCGCGGCTGGTGTACGGGGAGATCCCGGAGCTGGAGAAGCAGCTGGAGGCGGCGTCGGAGGCGGCGGACAGCCGCGACACGATGGTCAAGGAGGAGGTCGGCCCGGACGACGTCGCGGACGTGGTCGCGTCCTGGACGGGCATCCCGGCGGGCCGGCTGCTGGAGGGCGAGACGGGCAAGCTGCTGCGGATGGAGGAGGAGCTGGGGCACCGGCTCATCGGCCAGTCCGCCGCGGTGAAGACGGTGTCGGACGCGGTGCGCCGTGCGCGCGCGGGGATCTCCGACCCGGACCGTCCGACGGGCTCGTTCCTGTTCCTCGGCCCGACCGGCGTCGGCAAGACGGAGCTGGCGAAGGCGCTCGCGGAGTTCCTGTTCGACGACGAGCGGGCGATGACCCGCATCGACATGAGCGAGTACTCCGAGAAGCACTCCGTCGCGCGGCTCGTCGGCGCGCCTCCCGGGTACGTCGGCTACGAGGAGGGCGGCCAGCTCACCGAGGCCGTCCGGCGCCGCCCGTACTCCGTCGTCCTGCTGGACGAGGTGGAGAAGGCGCACCCCGAGGTGTTCGACATCCTGCTCCAGGTGCTGGACGACGGGCGCCTCACCGACGGGCAGGGCCGCACGGTCGACTTCCGCAACACCATCCTGATCCTGACCTCCAACATCGGGTCGCAGTTCCTGGTGGACCCGGCGATGGAGAACGGGGTGAAGCGGGAGGCGGTGTGGGCCGCGGTCCGCGACTCCTTCAAGCCGGAGTTCCTGAACCGGCTGGACGACGTGATCCTGTTCGACGCGCTGTCCACGGAGGAGCTGACCCGGATCGTGGACCTGCAGGTCGACCGGCTCGCCGACCGCCTCGCGGACCGGCAGCTCACGCTGAAGGTGACGGAGGCGGCGCGCGAGTGGCTGGCGCTGACCGGCTACGACCCGCTGTACGGGGCGCGGCCGCTGCGCCGCCTGGTGCAGACCGCGATCGGCGACCAGCTCGCCCGCGAGCTGCTCGCCGGGGAGGTCCGCGACGGCGACGAGGTGGTCGTCGACCTCGACGAGGCCGCCGACCGGCTCACGGTCCAGCCCTCCCGGGGGCTGACCCTCACCAAGTAGGGATCTTGCGACGGCTCCGCTCGGGGGCACAATGGCGGCGGAAGTCGCCGTCCCCCGAGCGGAGCCGTCGCGCGTGGAATACAGGATTTCGGAGCAGGGCCAGGAGGCGCTGAGAGCGGCGGTGCACCGGGCGGCCGGTGCGGGCCACGCCGAGGTGGGGCCGCCGCACCTGCTGGCGGCGCTGCTGGACGACGCCGAGGTCGGCGCGCTGCTCGCGTTCACCGGCTTCGGCGCGGTGGCGTTGCGGGAGGAGACGGAGGGGCTGCTCGCGCGGCTCCCGGCGGGTTCCGGGGAACCCGGCACCGCGCCGCGGATGTCGAGCGCGCTGGTCAGGGCGGTCTCGGCGGCGTCCGAGGAGGCCGGGGGCGCGGAAGTGTCGGCCGTCGATCTGCTCGCCGGGCTCGCCGCCGGGGACGATCCGGCGGGGCGGCTGCTGCGCGCGAAGCACGTGACCCGGCAGCGGCTGCGCAGCGAGCAGGCGGGTCGGGAGGTCGTCCGGTCGCCGTACGCGCGGGACCTGACGCTGCGGGCCCGGGAGGGGACGCTCGAACCGGTCGTCGGCCGCGCGGCGGAGTCGCGGCGGCTGGTCGAGATCCTCTCCCGGCGGGACGGCGGGAACGCGCTGCTGGTCGGCGAGCGCGGCGCGGGCAAGAGCGCGCTGGTCGCGGGCCTCGCGCACCGCGTCGAGGCGGGCGACGTCCCGGCCGCGCTGCGCGGCGTCCGCGTGGTCGCGCTCGACCTCGCGGCGATGCCGGACGGCGAGCTCGACCGGATCACGGCGGCGGCCCGGCGCGGCGGCGTCGTGCTCGTGCTGGACGATCTGCACGCGGCGGCCCGTCCCGGCTCCCCGGTGCTCGCGGCGCTCGGCCGCCTCACGGACCCGGACGCGCCGCGGGTGATCGCGACGGCGACGCCCGCCGGGGAGCGGGAGCGCCTCGCGGACCTGCCGGTGCTGCGCCGGCATTTCCAGCGGCTGCCGGTGGCGGAGGCGTCCGTCGAGGACACCGCGATGGTCCTGCGCGTGCTGCGCGCGCGGTTCGAGGAGCACCACGGGATCACGATCCGGGACGCGGCGCTGGTCGCGGCGGCGCGGCTGGCGGATCGGTTCGGCGGGCGCGTGCGGCCGGGCGCCGCCGTCGAGCTGCTGGACGAGGCGGCGACGCGGCTCCAGGTCGACGCGGACGACGCGCCGGAGGAGCTGCGGGAGCTGGAGCGCAGGGTCGCCCGGCTGGAGATCGAGCGGTTCGCGCTGCTCAAGGAGGACGACGCCGCGTCCCGGGAGCGGCTCGCGGAGCTGGACCGGAGGCTGTCGGACGTGCGGATCGAGGAGCGCGTGCTGCGGGACCGGTGGTACCGGGCGCGGGACGACCGCGACCGGACCGCGGGCCTGCGGCGCCAGGTCGAGGACGTCCGCGCCGAGGCGGAGCGGGCGCAGCGCGACGGCGATCTGGAGACGGCGGCGCGGCTGCTGTACGGGGAGCTGCCCGAGCTGGAGCGGCGGCTCGCCGAGGACGCCGAGCGGGACGCGGCGACCGGGACGCCGGACCGTGCCGAGCTGCGCGAGGACGACGTCGCGCGGGTGGTCGCCGATGTTCCGGCCGCTCCGGCCGACCCGATCGGCCTGGTCGACCTGGACGCCACCGACGAGCCCGGCGACCTCGTCCAGCAGGCGGTGGACGAGTCGGCCTTCCAGGAGGCGGCCGGCGAGCCGGACGTGCCCGCCGGGAAGGGCGCCGACGCGGCGTGGGCGCCGCGTCCGCGGCCCGCTTCCCCGTCCCGGACCGGACCGTCCGAGCCGTCCGAGCCGGACGCGGAGACGGCGGGGTCGCCCCTCGGCCTCGCCGACCCCCGGGCCCTCGGCCGTTACCGGCTGCTGCGGCGGCTCGGGCAAGGCGGGCAGGGCGTGGTCTACCTCGCCGAAGACGCGGACGGGCGGCGCGTCGCGGTCAAGGTGCTGCACGCCGCCGCGCTGGACCATCCCCGCGCGCGGGAGCGGTTCTTCCGGGAGATCGAGGCCGCCCGGCGGGTCGCGTCGTTCTGCACGGCGCAGGTCCTGGACGCCGACTTCGCGGGCGAGCTGCCGTACGTGGTGAGCGAGTACGTGACCGGCCCGTCGCTGCGGCGGGCCGTCGCCGAGGAGGGGACGCGCTCGGGCGGCGCCCTGGACCGGCTGGCGATCGGCACGATCACGGCGCTCGCGGCGATAGCGGAGGCGGGCATCGTGCACCGCGACTTCAAGCCGGACAACGTGCTGCTCGGCCCGGACGGTCCCCGCGTCATCGACTTCGGCATCGCCCGGATCACCGACGCCGGCTCGTCCGTCACCGGGCAGGCGATCGGCACGCCCGCGTACATGGCGCCCGAGCAGATCGAGGGCGGACGCGTCGGACCGGCCGCCGACGTGTACGCGTGGGCCTGCACGATGGTGCAGGCGGCGACGGGGCGGCCGCCGCACGGGGCGGACTCGATCCCGCAGATCATGTACCGCAAGCTGCGCGGGGAGGCCGATCTCGGCGACTTCCCGGCACGGGCGTCCGGGACCCTGCGCGCGCTGGTCGGCGAGGGGCTGCGGACCGCGCCGGGGGAGCGGCCGGCGGCGCGGGACGTGCTGCTGCGGCTGATCGGCCACGACGCCCCGGCGCCGACCCGGCTGCTCGCCGAGGGCGCCGCCCGCGCGACCGGCGCCCCCTGAACCGGCGGACGGCCCGGGGGTCCGCCCCCGGGCCGTCCGTGCGCCGCTCAGATCTCGAGGTTCTCCTCGATGTCGCGGAGGCGGTGGCGGGCGAGGGCGAGGTTGGCGCGGCCCCGGTCGAGGGCCATGTAGAGGAACAGGCCCTTGCCCTTGCGGCCGGTCACAGGCCGGATCAGGTGGTACTGGCCGGAGAGGCTGATGAGGATGTCCTCGATCTCCTCCTTGATGCCGAGCTGCTCGATGGTGCGGAGCTTGGCCCGCACGACCTCCGTGTTCCCGGCCGCGGCGACGTTGAGGTCGAGGGCCTTGGAGCTGCCGAGGTGGCCGAGGGCCATCCCGCTGTTGAAGTCGACGACGGCCGCGCCGATGGCGCCGTCGATCGTCATCATTTCCTTGAGCGACAAATCCAGGTTGGACATGGGTCTCTCCTTTTCGGTTCGTCGTGCCCTTTCGGTTCCTCGTGCGGGGTCAGGTGCGGCCGAGGTGCGCGGCGATGGCGCGGGCGGCGGGCCGGGCCTCCAGGTGGAGGCGGCCCACGTTGACGCCCGCTTCGGCGAGGACGGTGAGGGACGCGGTGGGCCCGGCGGCGTAGGTGACGACGTAGCCGTCGACGCCGCGGATGACGACCTCGTGGAAGGCGCCGCCGTGCGCGGTCTGGGCGATGCGGTGCGCGAGGGACAGCCCGGACGCGGTCACCGCCGCCATGCCGGACGGTTCGACGGACGGCGGGAGGTCCGCGGCGACGAGCAGCCCGTCGGCGGACGCGACGAGGCTCCCGGTGAGCCGCGGGACGCGGGCCCGCAGCGTGCGGAGTTCCGCCAGCACGTCCGGTTCGGTCGTCGGCACGGTCACGGTCCCGGCTGGTACGGCCACCTTCGTCAGCCTTTCGATCAGTTTCCCGAAGCGGTCGCGCACGTCACCCGAGCTCCACCAGGGCGGCCCGGAGCCGTGCGAGCAGGTCGTGGTCGGCCGGCGCCCACCCGGCGGGCGGCTCGGCCGGCAACGGCGGACCCGGCGGTGCGGGCGCGCCGGCCGCCGGGTCGTGCGCCGAGTCGTGCGGGCGAGTGCGCAGCAGCGCCGCCGCGGCGAGGCCGCGCACCGCGAGCAGGCAGGCGAAGGCCGTCCGCCCGAGGTCGCGGGCCAGTTCGCCGGGGGTGCGCCGCCCGTCGGCGTTGAGCAGGATCTCCGCCTGGAGCCCGGTGAGGATGACGCGCTGGCGCCGGACGCGCCGCACCGGCTCGACGGGCGCCGCGTCGACGTCGTCGTAGGGCCAGGCGGAGTGCAGGAGGGTGCGGCGCCGGCGCCGCTCGTGGACGAGCGTCGCCGCGGTGATCCGCCGCGCGGGCCCCTGCGCCGGGGGCGGCCCGTCGGCGAACACCGGCTCGGCCGCTGAGCCGAGCAGGAAGTAGGCGGCGTCGAACAGCGCGAGCAGCGCCGGCAGTTCGGGGTCGGGGCCGCCGAGGGCCCCGGTCAGGTCGCGCGGGCCGGGGGCGTGCCGGCTCTCGGCGCGGGTGACGGCTCCGCCGTCGAGGTGGAGGGCGCCGTCGTCGCCGACGCGGAGCAGGCCGGTGGCGCGTTCGCGTTCCAGCATGCCGAGCGTCCGGGCGACGCGGTCGCCGGGCTCCGCGGGGATTCCGGGTCCTCCGGGGTCGCCGTGCGCCATTTCAGCGTCCGGTCATTTCGTCGACGAGGCCCTGGAGCCGCAGCCGCGCGAGGGCGAGGTTGCCTTTGTCGCGGTCGACGAGCAAATGGACGAACAGATGGCCGTCGAGGTCGGCTCCGGTGAGGGCCAGCAGGTGGTATCCGCCGCTGCCGCAGACGATGATCTCCTCGACGTCGTCGCCGGCGGCGGTGGCGCTGAGCGCGGGCGAGCCGAGCACGGCGCGGACGACGTCGGTGGCGCCGGCGGCGTCCTCGTGCTGGTCGACGAGGTCCTCGCGGCCGGCGCTCGCGACGGCGAGGCCGCTCGCGCAGTCGATCAGGGTCACCCGCTGCGCCCCGGGGATCGTCATCATCCGTGCCAGGCAGTCGTCGATACCGGCCACTCATTCCCCCACCGAATGAGAGTTGCAGGAAAGCCACCATAACCCGGTGTTTGTCTCTTGCAACACGAAAGTGTTGATGTGCCACAGAAGGCATGAAACGGGGTATAAATACCAATCAGTATCAGAACCGGTCAGCGCCGTCCGGGATACGGAAGGTGCCCGGAGAGGTGGAATCGGCCGGAACTTTCGTGCCTGTTGTGGAATGACCGCAATCGTCAGTCCGCGCGCCGCTCGGCCTCCGCGAGGCGGGCCGCGAGGAACCGGCGGTCGGGCTCCGCGCGGGCCAGCGCCAGCGCCTCCCGGTACGCGGCCGCCGCCTCCCCGGCGCGGCCGAGCCGCCGCAGCAGGTCCGCGCGCGTCGCCGGGAGCAGGTGGTAGCCGTCGAGCCCCTCGACCGTCTCGACCAGCGCCAGCCCCGCCGCCGGACCGTCCGCCATCGCCACCGCGACGGCCCGGTTCAGCCGGACGACCGGCCCCGGGCTCATCGCCTCCAGCCGCCCGTACAGCGCGGCGATCTGCGGCCAGTCCGTCTCCTCCGCCGTCGCGGCCGTCGCGTGGCACGCCGCGATCGCCGCCTGCACCTGGTACGGGCCCGGTTCCCCGCGGCGCAGCGCCCCGTCCAGCAGCCGGACGCCCTCCGCGATCCGCGCGGCGTCCCAGCGCGAACGGTCCTGCGCGTCCAGCGGCACCAGGTTCCCCTCGGCGTCCTGGCGGGCCGCGCGGCGCGAGTCCTGGAGGAGCAGGAGGGCGAGCAGGCCGTGCACCTCCGGCTCGTCCGGCATCAGGCCGGCCAGGACGCGGGCCAGCCGGACCGCCTCCGCGCACAGGTCCGCGCGGACCGGGTCCTCCCCCGCCGTCGCCGCGTACCCCTCGTTGAACAGCAGGTACACGACGCCGAGCACCGCCGCCGTCCGCTCCGGCAGCAGGTGCGCGGGCGGCACCCGGTACGGGATGCCCGCCTCCCGGATCTTGCGCTTCGCGCGGACGAGCCGCTGCGCCATCGCCGGCTCCGCGACCAGGAACGCCCGCGCGATCTCCGCCGTCGTCAGCCCGAGCAGGGTGCGCAGCGTCAGCGCGACGCGGCCCTGCATCGGCAGCGCCGGATGGCAGCACGTGAAGATCAGCCGGAGCCGGTCGTCGGGCACGCCGCCGGTGTCCGCCGGCTCGTCCGGACCGGTCATGGTGCTCAGCTCCCGCAGCTTCTCGCGTTCGGCGGCGCCGCGCCGCAGCCGGTTCACGGCGTGGTTGCGGGCGGCCGTGGTCAGCCAGGCGCCGGGGCGGCGCGGCACCCCGTCGCCGGGCCAGCGCTCCAGAGCGCGCGCGAACGCCTCCTGGGCGCACTCCTCGGCGAGGTCCCAGTCGCCCGTCATCCGGATGAGCGTCGCGACGACGCGGCCCCACTCCTCGCGGAACGCCGCCGCGACGGCCCCTTCGGCGTCCGTCAGTCCTCCCGCCACGGCCAAAGCGGCCTCACCTCGATCGAGCCGCCGCGCGCCACCGGGTGCGCCGCCGCGACCTCCAGCGCCTCCTCCAGGTCGGCGCAGTCGATGAGGTCGAAGCCGAGGATCTGCTCCTTGGTCTCGGCGAACGGCCCGTCCGACAGCAGCGTCTCGCCGCCGCGGACCCGCACGGTCGTCGCGGTGTCGGACGGGCGCAGCCGGTCGCCGAACCTGCGCACGCCCCGGCCGTCCATCTCCGCCACCCACGTCTCGGTGTCGGCGATCATCGCCGCGCGCTCCTCCGGCGACGGCTCGGGCCCGCCCTCGACACCGCAGATCAACAGCATGTACTGCATGGTCCCTCCTCCTACTTCACTCTGACTCGTTCCGGCTCCGGAACTGTGCGCCGGGCCGGGTTCGCGAGCAGCATGCCCGCGACGAGGGCGCCGGCCAGGGCGATCCCGGCCGACACGTCGAACGCCCCGCGGAACCCCGCGGTGAGGGCGGCGGGGCCGGTCCCGTCCGTCCAGGTCTGGACGGCGGTGGACGCGGCGGCGACGCCGAACGCGCCGCCGAGCTGGAACGACGCGGTGTTGATCCCGGACGCGAGGCCCGCTTCCCCGGCGGCGGACCCGGCGAGCGCGGCGACCGACCCGGCCACCCCGCACGCGCCGAGCCCGGACCCGAGCAGCGCCAGGCCCGGCAGCAGCCCCGCCGCGTACCCGGTGCCGGCGGTCACCCGGCCGAGCGCCAGGCAGCCCGCCGCCATGGCGGCGAGCCCCGCCACCGCGACGGGACGCGCCGCGCACCGTCCGAGCGCCGCCTGCGCCGCGTACGACCCGGCGACCGCCGCCACCGGCAGCACCGCCGTCGCGAACCCGAACGCCAGCGGCGAGTACCCGAGCACGCCCTGCGCGTACTGCGACACGGCGAACGACGTCCCGAACACGGCCGTGGCCGCCGCGAGCGTCACCGCGTTCCCGCCGGTCAGGGTCCGCGACCGGAACGTCCGCAGCGGCACGAGCGGCGCCGCCGACCGCGACTCGGCCCGCACGAACGCCGCGCCCGCGAGGACGGCGACCGCGAACGCGCCCGCCGTCCACGGGCTCGTCCAGCCCTCCTCCGGTGCGCGGACCACGCCGAACACCGCCGCCGTCACCGCGAGCGTCACCGACACGGCGCCCGCCGGGTCGTACGCGCGCGCCGCGCCCCGGCTCTCGGCCAGCAGCAGCGGCCCGAGGACGAGCAGCAGCGCCGCGACCGGCACGTTCAGGAAGAAGATCGCCCGCCAGCCGAGCACGTCCGTCAGGGGGCCGCCGGCCAGCAGCGCCGCCGTGCCGCCGAACCCGCCGACGCCGCCCCACACGGCGATCGCGCGGTGCCGCTCGGGGCCCTCCCCGAACGTCGCGGTGACGATCGACAGCGCGCTCGGCGCCATCAGCGCCGCCGACAGCCCCTGGAGCACCCGCGCGCCGATCAGCGCCCCGCCGGTCCAGGCCAGCCCGCACGCCAGCGACGCGACGAGGAACAGCGCCGTCCCGGTGAGGAACGTCCGGCGGCGCCCGGCCAGGTCGGCGGCGCGCCCGCCGAGCAGCAGCAGGCCGCCGAACCCGAGCAGGTAGGCGCTCAGCACCCACTGCGCGCCGCTCGCCGCGAGCCCGAGGTCCCGCTGGATCGACGGCACGGCCAGCAGCACGATCTGCGAGTCCAGGATCACCATGAAGTTGGCCGCGCAGAGCAGTGCCAGTGCCTTCCACCTGCGCGGATCCGGTTCCGCCATCTCGATTCGCCCTCCCGTGCCGACGCCTTCGCACAGACGACAAACGGGAACGGCCGGAATCGACACCCGGCCCGGATCTTTTTCCGGCCCCTGAGGCCGCCGCCGGATTCCGGCGGCCGGGCTCGGCGGTAGCGTGGGCGATTGCCGAGCAAGCATATGTTTGGGGGGACGATGGAGTTCGTCGACGCGCACGTGCACTACTGGGACCTGAGCGCCCACGAGGACCGGTACCCGGGCCTTCAGCGGTTCTTCCCGGAGGTGTACGGCGACTACCTGCCGGACGACCACCGCGCGGACGCGGCGAAGGCGGGCGTCGACGTCACCGCGGTCGTGCACGTCTCCGCGACGTCCGCGCCGCGCGCCTACCTCGCCGAGACGAGCTGGCTCGACGGCCTGCACCGCGCCGACCCGGCCCGTCCCGCCGCGATCATCGGCGGCCTCGACCCGCGCCGGTCACCGGACACCGTCGAGGAGGACCTCGACGCCCAGGCCGCCTCCCCCGCGTTCCGCGGCGTCCGGATGCTGAGCGGCGTGGACCCGGCGGCGGCCGCGACCGCCCGCGCGCTGCGCCTGCTCGCCGACCGCGGCCTGGTGTTCGACCAGATCATCCGTCCCGCCGAGGCCGCCGCGTACGTCCCGCTGCTGTCCGGCGCACCGGACCTCGCGGTCGTGGCCGAGCACGCCGGCTGGCCCGACCCGGACGAGCCCTTCGCCGACTGGCGCGCCGGGATGGCGCGGCTCGCGGCGCTCCCGAACGTGCACTGCAAGATCTCCGGCCTCGGCATGGCGCTCCGCACCACGGCGGTCGGCGACCTGCGCCCGTACGTCGAGAGCTGCCTCGACCTGTTCGGCGTCGACCGCTGCTTCTTCGCCAGCAACTTCCCGGTGGACGGCGTCGGCGGCACCTACGCCGACCTGCTCGCCGCCTACCGGGAGATCACCGCGAACCTGACCGGCCCCGAGCGCCGGGCCCTCTTCTCCGCCAACGCCCGCCGCCGCTACCGCCTCGGCGGCTGAGGCCCGCCGCACCGGTCAGAACCGTCCGCAGGCGACGAAGACGCCCATGGCCAGGTAGGTCACGTTCGCCAGGACGGCCACGCGCTCGTGGCGGCGAAGGTGGGTGGCCATCGCGCCGACCATCAGCAGCACCCAGCAGACGGCGGTCACCGGCACCATGACGGGCGCGATGCCGACGATGGCGGGCACCACGATGCCGATCGCCGCCAGGATCTCGACGGCGCCGAGCGTCTTGACGAAGGCGGCGCTCCTGTCGCCGGTCCAGGCGCCGCCGGGGGCCGCGGTCAGCGTCTCCTTCGGCACGAGCACCTTCGTCGCGCCGCCGAACAGCATGACGGCGCACAGCAGGCCCGCGACGATCCACAGCGCGAGGTCCATGGGATTCTCCCTCCGGAGTCAATGTGTCGTGCACAAGACACCGGGCTCCGGGGCCGTGTCACGGGCGGCGGCCGTGAGACGCGTCACGGGCGGGCGCCGGTCACGCGCCCGTCGTGGAACCGGGGCGGACGATCATCACGATGGTGACCGCGGCCCACAGCACGTTGAACACGCCGGTCGGCATCGCGATGCGGGCCGGGACGAGAAGTCCGAAGCCGGGGGTGCCCGCGGCGGCGACGGCACGGTGCTGGGCGGGCAGGATCAGCAGGGCCAGGACGGCGGCGGCGACGGCGGTCAGCACGATCGAGACGATCAGCCAGGCGTCGCCGAGGACGCCGAGCGCGCTCGCGGTCGTGAAGCCGAAGGCGGGGACGGCGAGGCCGGCCACCGCGTAGACGCGGCAGATGCGGTTCAGTGTCCGGAGGGTCGCGAGGGCCGCGGAATCGTCCGGACCGGCCTGCGCGCGGCGCAGCGCCGGAGGGAACATGCTCGCGGCGACCGCGACCGGCCCGATGGCGATCACGGCGGCCAGGACGTGCAGGATCAGGAAGAACTTCGCCACGGTCAGCGCTCCCCGGCGGGCACGGGGCCGGCGGCTCGCCAGACCGTGCCGCGCCGCTCGTAGGCGAACAGGTCCTCGACGGCGTGCGCGATCCGCGGGCCGACCTCGCGTTCCAGCAGGTAGAGCCCGAGGTCGAGGCCGGAGGTGACGCCCCCGGCGGTGACGAGGTCCCCGTCGTCGACGACGCGGGCGCGCACGGCGCGGGCGCCGGCGGCGCCGAGCATGTCCATGCCCATGTGGTGGGTGACGGCGTGGCGCCCCTCCAGCAGGCCGGCCATGGCGAGGACGAGCGAGCCGCCGCAGACGGTCGCGACCGTCACGTCCGGGTCGTCCATCGCGGTCTTGAGCAGGGCGGGCAGCTCGGTGGTGAGGGTGCGTCCCAGCCGGGCGGGGACGGTGTCGTCCGGGTGCGGTTCGCCCGCCCCGGCGTCGCGGTCGGGGGTGTCGCCGGGGTCGTCGAGGCGGCCGGACGCCCCCGGGACCACGATGACGTCCGCGCGTGCGGGGTCGAGGGCGGCGGTGGCGCGGAGCGCCAGCCCGCCGGTGCCGCCGACGACGTCGCGCGGCCCCTCGGCGGAGACGAGTTCCACGCTCACCGCCCCGGACGCGGCGCCGCCGGCGTGCAGCACCTCGAAGGGGGCGACGGCATCGAGCGGATCGAAGCCGTCGAACAGGACGATCTGGGCATGCAAGGGAGGCTCCTTCGGTAGCGGGTGCCGGGATCACGGCCGACGCTAGAGGCCCTCCGCCCTCGTCCCCCAGTGGCATTAGTGCCAGCCTTCAACGGATTAATGCCAACGCTCAGATCACGCCTATGAACTGGGATGACAAGCAATCAGCACCCCGTCCGCCATGTCATTCCATCCGGCGGGGAGGTAGGTTCGCGCCATGCACACCGTCGCCGTCCTCGCGCTGGACCGGGTGATCCCGTTCGACCTGGCCACGCCGATCGAGGTGTTCACCCGCACCCGGCTCCCGGACGGCCGTCCCGGCTACCAGATCCGGGTGTGCGCCGAGCGGCCGGAGATCGACGCGGGCGCCTTCACCCTCCGCGCGCCCTGGGGGCTGGACGGGCTCCGGGGCGCGGACACCGTCATCGTCCCCGGCACCGCGACCCCGCTGGACCCGCTGTCCCCGGCCGTGCGGGACGCGCTCCGGGCGGCGGCGGAAGGCGGCACGCGCATCGCGTCCATCTGCTCGGGGACGTTCCCCCTCGCGGCCACCGGGCTCCTCGACGGGCTGCGCGCGACCACGCACTGGCTCGCCGCGGACCGGCTCGCCGCCGCCCACCCGGAGATCGACGTCGACCCGGACGTCCTCTACGTCGACAACGGGCGGATCCTCACGTCCGCCGGCGCCGCCGCCGGCCTGGACCTGTGCCTGCACCTGATCCGCCGCGACTACGGCTCCGCGGTCGCCGCCGACGCGGCCCGCCTGTCGGTCATGCCCCTCGAACGCGAGGGCGGGCAGGCGCAGTTCATCGTGCACGACCACCTGCCCACGCCGCGCGGCTCCGCCCTCGAACCGCTGCTCGGCTGGCTCGAGGACAACCTGGCCCGCGACCTGTCGCTCGCCGACATCGCCGCCCGCGCCGGGACCAGCACCCGCACCCTGATCCGCCGGTTCCGCGAGCAGACCGGCACGACGCCGCTGCAGTGGCTGCACCGCGCCCGCGTCCGCCGGGCGCAGCACCTGCTGGAGACCACGGACCACCCGGTCGAGCGCATCGCCGCGCAGGTCGGGTTCGGCTCGCCCACCGCGTTCCGCGACCGCTTCAAGAAGACGACCGGCGTCAGCCCCCACTCCTACCGCCGCGCCTTCAGCTGACCGCCCGCCGCGCTCGGCCTTCTCCGGAACGGGACGCCGCACCCCCGGACCAATGACACGATCTTGGACATGGATCAGGACGAGACCCGGACCATCGAGGCGCGCGGCGAGGGCCTCGTCGCCGCGGCCCTCGCGGGCGACGCGAAGGCCGCCCGCGCGCACACCGACTTCTTCGTGTTCGGCCGCCGCGTCGACGAGGGGATCCCCTACTGGGAGCGGGCGGTGGAGGCGGGCGACGCCTTCTCCGCGTACACCCTCGCCCGCTACCGCAAGATCCGCGGCGACCGCGCGGAGGCCGAGCGGCTCTACCGGCTCGCCGCCGACCGCCACTCCGGCTGCGCGTACGGCCTGGCCGTCCTGCTGAAGGAGAACGGCGACCCGGAGGCGGCCCGGTGGTTCCGGGAGGGCTGGGACATGGGCCGCCTCGACTGCAAGATCGAGCTGGGCAGGCTCCTCGCGGCCGAGGGGAAGCCGGCGGAGGCGGCCGCGTTCCTGATGAAGGACGCCGGGATCGGGGACATCGCGGTGTTCCGGTGGGTGCAGCTCTTCGAGGGCGTCCGCGAGACGTTCGACGGGATCGCCGCCGCCCTCGACACGGCGGAGGAGACCGGGGACGGCGACGCCGCCGTGGAGGCCCTGGCGCCGCTCGACGGCATGGACCGCGAGTTCAAGGACTACCCCGGGCTGACGGCCGAGGCCGAGGAGTACCTCAGCAGGGCCGGGGCGCTCAGCCCGCGGGCGCTCGTGGAGCACGCGATCTTCCTTGAGCGGCAGTGCGCCGGCGACCGCTGGGCCGAGGCCCGCGACATGCTCCTGCGCTCCCACGCGGCGGGGTACACCGGCGCGTCCTACGTCCTTGGCGTATTCCACGAGGAGCGCGGCGACCTCGCCGAGGCCGAGCATTGGTACGCCCTCGCCGCCGACGCGGGACACAAGGCCGGGGGGCTGAGGCTCACCAGGATGTACCTGCTGCAACGCCGCCTCGACGAGGCGGAGGCACGGCTCGGCGGCCTCGATCCCGAGGACGAGGCCGTCGCCGAGCGCCTCGCCCTCCTCGCCGAACTGCGCGACGAGGACGAGGTACCGCCCGACCAGGATCTGCGCCGGCTGCCCGACCTGCGCGAACGCGCCGAGGCCGGAGACGCCCAGGCGTCGTACGCGTACGGGAGGATGCTCTACGAGTGGTGCGACGCGGCGGAGCGCTCGACGGTCCGCTGGTACGAACCCGCGGCGCTGGCCGGCGACGCGGCGGCCGCCGCCGATCTCCGGGAGCTCTACCGGACCCTGGGCGATCCCGTCCGCCGCGACCACTGGACGCGGGTCGCGGCGGAGGCCGGTGACCGCGACGCCTGCAACGCCATGGCCTGGCTGTCCGACTACCACCGCGACTACCAGGAGGCCGAGCGGTGGTACGTCCGCGCGGCCGACGGCGGCAGCGCGCTGTACGCGATGATGGCGGGCAAGGCCCTCGCCCAGGGCGGCAAGTACGAGGAGGCCCAGCCGTACCTGCGCAGGGCCTGGGAAGAGGGATGGGACGAGGCGTTCGGCACCGAGACGGCGGGCTACTACGGCCTCGTCCTGAACCGGACCGGACGCCACGATGAGGCCGCCGACCTGCTGAGCATCGCCGCCGCGAGCTGGTGGGAGGACGTCAGGTCGCGCTACGACACCGACGACCTCGACATGCTCTCCCGCATGCTGGACCCCGAGGAGGAGTTGAAGGCCGCCGAAGAGGCGCTCGCGGCCGGCTGACGAACCCGACACCCCCGCCGCCTTCCCCGGCCGACGGGAAGGCGGCGGGGCATGAAGGCGGTCAGGACGTGGTCTGGCGGTAGTTGTAGAGGTACGTCGCGAGCCGCCCGGAGACAGCGTCCAGGGCGTGCATCTGCGCGCCGTCCGAGGTCGGGAGGAACGCCAGGCCCTCGGTCTCCGAGCCGGAGGGCAGCGACGACGCGCGGTCGAAGACGTCGGTGACCTGGCCGGTGTCGGGGTCGATCCGGTAGATGGACTTGGCGTCGTTGTTCGAGGACGCGTAGAGGTCGCCCTGGTAGATCTTCGCGCCCTGGACGCTGCCGATCGCCGTGCTGAGCGGGACGGTCTTGACCAGATGAAGGTCCGCGAGGCTGTAGACGTTCAGCGCGGGAGTCGGGTTGTAGGCGGACGAGTAGACGTAGCCGCGCGCCGCGTCCACGGCGACCCAGGGCGCACCGTCCGGCTGCACGCTGAGCGGCAGCGCGTACGCGGTGCCGGTGTACGTCAGCGTGGTGGCGTCATAGAGCGCGATGTAGGGGTGCCGGTAGTCGCTGCCGTCCTCGATCGGCGCGTAGATCTTGCCGTTGTAGTAGTCGATGTCGCCGATGTGGTTCGCGCCTTGCGCGGAGAGCTGCGCGGGGATGGCGAGAGGGTTGTTCGCCAGCACCGTCCGGCCGTCCAGGGTGACCCGGCTGAGCCCTAACTTCCACGAGAAGTACCAGGTGGTGCCGTCCGTCGCGATGCCCTGCGACCGCTGCAGGGCGTCGGTGAGGTAGTAGGTCTGCCGGGAGGTCTGCTGCCACGTCTCCGCCGCCGAAGCGGCCGGGGTGGCGGCGAGGGCCAGTCCGGCGAGGGCCAGGGTGCAGGCGATGCGCCGTCGCATGGGGGACTCCGCTCTCCGAGGGATGCGCCGGACAGATCATCGGACAGTTCCGCCGCCTCCGGGAGACCCCATGTCCAATAAGCTTCGGCGCCCGCCCGCTCACGCCTCGCGGTCGAGCCCGGCCGCCTCCGCGAACGCCTCCAGTTGCTCCAGGTAATGCGCGAGGGACTCGTGCCGCACCGTCAGGTTGATCTGCGTCGCGCCCGCCTCCTCCGCCGTGGCGATCACTTCGCGGGCCCGGCCGGGATCGTTGACGGCGTCGAGCCGCTCGCCCGGGGTGAAGACGACGTCGAAGCCCTCGGGCAGGTCGTGCCGGTCGAGCATCTCCCGCATCAGCTCCGGCGTCGGCCCGCGGAACGACTGCGGCGCGGGCGCCCAGCCGTCTCCGAGCGTGACCGCGCGGCGCAGGGCCCGCTCGCTGTGCCCGCCGATCCACAGCGGCACCCGCTTCTGCACGGCGTGCGGGTCGATCACCATGTCCCGGAACGCGTAGTACGGCCCCTCGTACGACACCGTCCGTCCGGACAGCGCCGCCCGCAGCGCCGCGAGAGCGTCGTCGGCGCGCGGCCCGCGGTCCTCGAAGGGGACGCCGAGCAGGTCGAACTCCTCCTTCAGGTTCCCGACCCCGAGCCCCAGGACCAGCCGCCCGCCGCTGAGGTGGTCGAGCGTCCCGTACCGCTTGGCGATCTCCAGCGGATGGTAGAAGGGCAGCACCAGCACGTACGGCAGGAACCGCAGCCGGGTGGTCAGCCCCGCCAGGAACGAGAACGTCGCCAGCGGATCGTAGAAGCGCTCCCCGCGCGGCAGCCCCGGCGGGACGGCCACGTGGTCCGGGCAGGTCATGAACGCGTACCCCAGCCGGTCGGCGGCCTGCGCCACCCGGACGAGCTCGGCCGTCCCGGCCGCGGCCTCCCACGCCGGGCGTCGCCCCGCGAGCGCCACGATCGGCGAGCTGATCCCCGCCTTCACGCGCCCGCCTCCGTCCCGCGCAGGCTCCGCTGGAGCCGGATCAGGGGGTCGTCGCCGTCCCTGGTGCCCGACGGGCCCGCGGCCTCCTTCGGCATCAGCCGTCCTGCGTCGGACCTCGTCCATTCCCGGACGGCCCACCGCTCGGCGATCGCCCACCGCCCGTCCCGCCACGCCATGTGGTCGACGAACCGCACGCCGCTGGTGAAGTTCGCCCTTGCGTCGCCGGACGGCTCGCCCCAGTGGACCGACGTCCCGTACGTCTCGCTTATCGCGGTGTCGCCGAGCAGCTCGACCAGGTGGTTCGCGACGATGTGCATCGTCCCGCCGCGCCGGGCGCGCAGCTTCGGCTCGACCCAGGCGAGGTACTCCTCCACGGACCCGTCGAAGCCGGTGTGATGGTCGACGGCGTCCGGGTGGTAGGCCGACCGGACGAGCCCGAAGTCCAACCGGTCGATCCCGCGGCAGTACCGCAGGACCACGTCATGGATCTCCTGCCGATCGGACCACTCGCTCCGCTGCGCACCCATAGCGCCCGAGTCTGCGCGCCCCGCCTCCCGTCCCACCCCACGGTCCCGCTCTCCGGGACGGGTCCTCGCGGCGGGCGCTCAGCCGCCGAGGCCGGTCACGGCGCCGCGGGCGTCGAGGCGCAGGCCCGGCGCCCAGGCGATCTCCCAGCGGTTGCCCTCCGGGTCGGCGAAGTACGCCGAGCGGCCGCCCCAGGACCGGTCCACCGGTTCCGCCACCACCGTGGCTCCGGCCGCCACTGCCGCCGCGAACGCGGGATCCACCTGTTCACGACGGTCGACGTTGCAGATGAGCGTGATCCCCGACCACCCGGCAGGGGCCGGAGCACCGCCAGCCGCCTCGGCCGCCAGAAGGTCCGCGGGATACAGCGTGAGCAGGACTCCGCCGAGCAGGAAACCCGCCCAATTGTCGTCGCTGGACGGGAGCTCCTCCCATCCCAGACCACGGTAGAACCGGCGCAACCCGGCCATGTCCCGAGCGCCGAGCGTCACGGCGGACAAACGAGAGGGCACCTCAGACATGCCCAAGAGCATGCGCCCACCCCACACCCCAAGCAAGGAACCCGCGAGCCCCGCGTCTCGGTGTCGGCGGAGTGCAACGAATCCGCGTCATCGACCATGTTCTTCGCGCCCTTGGCCGCTCGCAGCCCCCTAAGGTACTGGCCCATGGTTGCAAGAGGAGGCCGCATCGGCGCGGCTGTGGTGATGGCGTTGCTCTCCGCCGGTTGTAGCGGCGAAAGCGACGACGGCCCCGTTCCAGCGGCCGTTCAGACGACCAGATCGGCGAGCAGCGTGCGCGTGCCGAAGCCGACGGCGGAGCAGAAGGCGCCCTATCTGGCCATCGCCGCGCAACTCAACCCCGGTCTGGGCCACGACAAGGAACTGGCCATGGAGCACGCCGACCGGATCTGCAAGGGCATCCTGGGCGGCCCCACCTACGGGTCATCGCTCATCGAGTTCGCGAGGGCAGAGCTCTCTTCCGGCTCCAGGGACATCTCCGTGGCGGAGACCGAGCGGGCGGTCAAGGCCATCAAGCTGTGGTGCCACTAGCCCCGAAGGGGACTACGCCAGGTCGAGAGCACCGCTCCGGACGCGAGCGAGAAGAGCGGCGAAGGACGCGCGGTCCAGCGTGACGCGCCCGCCGTTCGGGTCCTTGCTGTCGCGCAGGCCAACGCCGCTCACCAGCGCGGCCACCTCCACGCAGTCCGAGCCCGAAGTGCCGCCGCTGTAACTCGACTTCCGCCACCGCAGAGCGGTCATGCCACGGCCTCCAATGCTTCGTCGGATGAGGTCCGCAATCAGGGCCGAGTCGGCTTACCGGAGGTCGAGGGCGCCTGACTTGGCCTGGAGGAGGAGCGTGGCGAAGGATGCGCGGTCGATGGTGATGTGCCCGCCGTCCGGATTCTTGCTGTCCCGCACACCGACACCGGAGACAACGCCGGCCACCTCGACGCAGTCGGTCTGGGACGAACCGCCGCTATGGCTGGACTTGCGCCACTGGGTCATCTCATCGACTCCTGTAGTCGTCTCAAGAAGTCCCGCGAAGCCTGCCGAGACAGGGCATCCGCTCCGAGTAGATCATGCCGCATCCTCATCCGCTCGATCTCTCTTGGATCCCGCATCAGCCTCCCACCCGCAGCCGCCTCGGTATAGGCGAGCATCTCGCCGCCGACTGTGAAGATCTTGAATGAGCCCTGCAGGCCGAGGTGGTAGCCGACGGACCGCGGGATGATGTTGATGATGACGTTCGGCAGCTGAGAGACCTCGATGAGGTGCTCCAGCTGCGCGGACATCACAGCACCGTTTCCGACCACCCGATCGACCACGTTCACGTCCAGCAGTGCCCTGATGCGCGGCGGGGCGTCGCGTGAGAGGACCGCCTTCCGCGCCATGCGGTCCTTCAGGTCTCCTTCGACGTCCGTTGAGTCACCCAAGGTGAACAGCGTCCGAGCGTAGGACTCCGTCTGGAACAGGCCAGGCACCAGACCCGCTTCGTAGATGCGGATCTCCGCTGCGATGGTTTCGAGAGCCACCTGCTCCTGGTACCAGTTGGCGTCGTGCCCCGCTTTGGCCCAGTAGAGCAGGGTCGCGAGCAGCTTGCCGGTGCCGTAGAGGTCGTCGAGCAGCTCGGTCTGCCTCTCGTCGGGCTTGCGGTAGCCGCTCTCCCAGTGGGAGACAGTCTGCCGGGCAGCACCCGCGACCTCTCCTACGTAGGCGCACGAGTAGCCGTGCTTCGTACGAAGAAAGTGCAGGTAGGAGGCCAGGAAGTCCCACATTGACGATCGTGGTTCGAGCGTTTCCCTGCGCAGCATCGCGCCTCCCCATTTCCGATCTTGTATCCGATGTCTGCGGATCCATGGCCAAGATAGCCGGGGGCATTCACTCTTGAAGTGAACACAGAAAGATTCGCAGAAAAGGCGGTGATCGGGAAGTGGACGGCTTGGCGGACGCTTTCGAGTGCTGCCTCAAACCGATTCCGGAGGCGGCGCGGGAGGCGCGGCAGCTCGTCTCGGTGGCGTGGGCGCATTGGGAGCTGGGCGACGACTACATGGCGCGGCTGGTCGTGTCCGAGCTGGTCACCAATGCGATCACGGCGTCCGAGCGGGCCGGCGGCGACCTCACGATAAAGGTTGTTTGCCGCCTTTCTGGGAGTTGTCCGGTTATTGAGGTGTGGGACGGAAGTGATGAGCTTCCGGAGATGCGCCATCCGGCGCTCGGCGACCTCGGAGGACGGGGGCTGCCCTTGGTGGCCTGCCTTTCCGGGGGATGGACGGTGGAGAAAAGACCGGGAAAGGGAAAAATCGTGCGGGTCGAGCTGGGCGGGGCGGCATGACCTCGTCGCAGGACTACCTCGAATCGATGGCATTGATCATCGGGGGCGCCATGACGTTGTCGCTGGTGCTCGGGATCCTGCTCGGCGCGGCGTTCGCGCCGAGGCCGCCGGCGGATCCCGGCAAGGGCGGCGGGAAGCGGGGGAAGTGATGGACGTTCCGGACGCGGCCGCGCGCATCGACGTGCTGGCCGAGCGGCTCGCGGCGACATCGCGGACGACTGCGGCAGGCCGGTGTGCGGCGGTTGTGAGACGAGGCGGAGGCCGCCTGCTTCCAGTGGGTGCGCTGGAGCGCTTCGGGCTCACGGTGGCGCGGACGGCCGGCGGGTGTGGCTCGGTGAGCCCGCCGGCCTGGTCAGACCGGTTGGCCGAGGGGGCGGATGGTGACGGTGTTGACGTCCACGCCGGGCGGCTGCGCGACGGCCCAGGCGATGGATTCGGCCACCTGCCCGGCGGTGAGCATGGGGCCGTCGGGGACGCCGCCCAGCGTGTCCCAGAAGGCGGTCTCGACGCGGCCCGGCGCGATCAGGGTGACGCCGACGCCGTCGCCGGTGACGGCACGGCGGGTGTTCTCGGCGAGGCCGGTCAGGGCCCATTTCGTCGCACCGTAGAGGGACCCGGGGGCGTGGACGAGACCGGCGACGCTGCCGACGAGGACGATCCGCCCGCGCGTGGCCTTCAGCGCGCCGGCGGCGGCGCGAATGAGCAGGGCGGGTCCGAGGACGTTGGTCAGCACCATGTCCCGCCAGCGGGCGGGGTCGCCGTCGACGACGCTGTCGGACGCCGCGGACCCGGCGTTGGCGACGGCGGCGTCCAGCCGCCCGAACCGGGCGACGGTGGCGTCCACCGCGGCGTGCACGGCCTCGGGGTCGGCGGCGTCGGCGGTGAGGGGCAGCAGGTCGGCGGAGGCGCCGCAGCTTCTCGCGAAGCGGTCGAGGCGGTCGCGGTCGCGGCCGGTGACGGCGACGCGGTGGCCGCGCTCCAGCAGCAGGCGGGCGGCGGCCGCGCCGATGCCGCCGGAGCCGCCGGTGATCAAGGTGACGGTCATGGGCCGGACGGTAGGTGCTAGAGCCGGCTCTAGGGCAAGCTCGTGGGCATGCCCCTCACCATCGGCCAGGTCGCCGAGCGCACCGGTCTCAGCGTCCACACCCTGCGCTTCTACGAGAAGGAAGGGCTGTTCGCGATGCCCGTGCGGCGCGTCGGCGGGCAGCGCGTCTACGGCGAGGCGGAGCTGGAGTGGCTGTACCTGTGCACGCGGCTGCGGGCGTCCAGGATGCCGCTGCCGATGATCCGCGAGTACGCGGAGCTGGTGCGGGAGGGCACGGCGACCGTGGAGGCGCGGCTCTCCCTACTGCGCGACCACCAGGACCGCGTCGCAGAGCGGATCGCGGAGCTGCACGGCTGCCTCGACCTCGTCTCGCGCAAGGTCGCGATGTACGAGGAGCATCTCGCGGCGGGCGGCGACGACCCGCTGTGGACGGGTTCGCACCTCGCCGGAGACGCGCGACCGGACCGGCGGGAGTTCAGGCGTTGACCCAGTCGCCCGGGAAGGCGGCGCGGAACCGGTCGAGGGTGTCGGGGTCGCGGGCGCGGACGGAGAGCCAGGCGCCGCCGCCGTCGGACAGCAGCACGCCCGGAGCGGTGTAGAAGTTCTGGCCGCTCTCCGACGGGAACGGGACGAGGGCGAAGCGGCGGGCCAGCTCGTCGTCCTCGCCGGGGGCGAGGTCGCGGGCGTCGCACAGCTCCTCGGGGCCCTGCGTCGACTCCGCCAGGACGATCTCCAGGACGGCGGGCGAGAACCGGTCCGTCCACGGCTCCCACAGCTCGGCGTACTTGTCGGCCAGGTCCTGCCGGACGTGGACGGGCGGGTCGTCGCGGCCGAGGTCGCCGAGCATGACGCCCCATAGCGCCGCGCCCTGGTTCTCCTCGCGGAAGACCAGGGCGCCGTGCTCGACGGCCAGCTCGCCGGGGCTCAGCAGGGTGTCGAGGTTGCTGTGCAGGTCGGGCCGGCGTCCGAGCAGCGCGTACGCCTCGCGGACGGCGGCGGGCAGCCGGAGGCCGAGCCGGTCCTCGGCCTCCGCCAGCTCGGCCTCCGGCGTGCCGTCCTCCCTGCCGAGCGGCAGGCCCCAGCCTGCGGCGAACTCCCTGATGAAGGTCCAGGCGGCGGCCCTGTCGTGGAGTGCGGGCGGCAGGTCGCGGACGATGTCGAAGCCCACACTTCGACGTTATCCCTCCTCAGGCGGTTTTGACCGCGCCTCCGTCGATCAGGTGGTCGGTGCCCGTGGTGCTCCCGGCGACCGGGGACGCGAGGTAGGCGATGAGCGCGGCGACCTCGGCGGGCTCGACGAGCCGTCCGGTGACCATGCCGATCCGGTCCGGGAGCATGCCGATGAGCTGCTCCTGGTCCACGCCGAGGGTCGCGGCCAGCTCGGCGCCGTAGCCATCGGGGGACTCCCACATGGCAGTGCGGGTGGCGCCGGGCGACACCGTGTTGACGCGGACGCCCCGCGGCCCGAACTCCGCGGCGAGGGCCTTGCCGAACGCGGTCAGCGCCGCCTTCGCGGTCGTGTAGGGGATGGGCCCGACGTGTGGTGTCCGGGCACCGTTCGAGGAGACGTTGATGATCGCGCCCGAGCGCTCCAGCAGGCTCGGCATCGCGGCGCGGGCGGTGCGGACGGCGGCGAAGAGGTTCAGCTCGTACATGCCCTGCCAGGCGGCGTCATCGAAGGTCAGGAAACCGCCGGCCGCGCCGCCGCCGTCCCCGCCGCCGACGTTGTTGACGAGGACGTCGACGCCGCCGAGCTCGGCGATCGCGGTCTCGATCAGGCGGGCCGGGGCGTCGGGGGCGGACAGATCGGCGGCGACGGTGATCGCGCCGGTCTCCTTCAGGGCGGGCGTCACGGTGCGGGAGGCCGCGACGACGCGCATGCCCTCGGCGGTCAGCGCCTCGACGGTGGCGAGGCCGATGCCCTTGCTCGCGCCGGTCACCACGGCGGTCTTGCCGCTCAGTCGCAGGTCCACGAGAACTCCTTCATGCATCGCTGATGACGCACCAAAGCTAATAGATGCAACGTCGATGTTGCAAGTAGCTCGCTACTCGGGACGTTGATGTACTGTTTCAGGGTGAGCAGAGCGTTGCGCGCGGACGCGGAGCGGACCGTCCGGACGATCCTGGAGGCGGCCGAGCGGGTCCTGTCCGCCGATCCGGCGGCCACGATGGAGCAGATCGCCGAGGCGGCCGGGGTCGCCCGCACGACCGTGCACCGGCGGTTCGCGACGCGGGACGCGCTGGTCGACGCGCTCGCCGCCTGGGCCACCAGGCGGTTCGCGGAGGCTGTGGACGCGGTGCCGCTGGAGGGCGCGCCACCGCTGGTGGCGCTGTACCAGGTCACCGCGAACGTCCTGGAAGTCAAGATCGGGTGGGGGTTCGGGATGACCCGGGCCTCGGCCTCGCCGGATCCCGAGGTCGTGCGGGTGCACGCCGACGTCCTGGCCAAGTGCGACCGGCTCTTCCGGCGGGCACAGGAGGCGGGCGCGCTGCGCGCGGACGCCGACCTGGCGTGGGCGCGGCGCGTCTACTACGCGCTGATCCACGAGGTCAGCACGGGGGGCGACGCCAAGGACCCGGCCGCCTTGGCGACGCAGGTCGTGGACACGCTGCTGCGGGGCTTCGCCACGCATCCCGAGCGCGGCATGTGATCAGGCGCGGGCGCGGGATTCCGCCGGGAGCGTGCACCGCTTCCGTACGTAGCGTACGGACCGTACAGTTCGCGTCATGAGACTCCTGATGCTGGGCGGTACCGAGTTCGTCGGGCGCGCCATCACCGACGCGGCGCTGGCGCGCGGCTGGGACGTGACGGTCTTCCACCGGGGCCGCCACGAACCACCGAACGGCGTGACGGCCCTGCACGGCGACCGGACCACGGAGGACGGCCTCGCACCGCTCGCCACCGGGGAGTGGGACGCGGTCATCGACACCTGGTCGGCCGCGCCGTCCGTCGTCCGCGACGCGGCCCGGCTCCTGAAAGGGCGCGTCGGCCGGTACGTCTACATCTCCAGCAGGTCCGTCTACGCGTACCCGACGGGCGCCGGGATGGACGAGAGCGCAGCCGTTGTAGAGGGCTCCAAGGACGACGGTCAGGTCGCCTATGCGGAGGACAAGCGCGGCGGTGAACTGGCCGCGATCGACGCGTTCGGCGACAGCGCCCTGCTCGTGCGCGCGGGCCTGATACTCGGCCCCCACGAGAACATCGGACGCCTGCCGTGGTGGCTCAACCGCGTCGCGCGCGCGGGACGCGTCCTGGCACCGGGCCCGCGCGACCTGCCGCTCCAGTACATCGACGTCCGCGACCTGGGCGCCTGGACCCTGGACGCCATAGAGCAGCGCCTAGGCGGCCCCTACAACCTGGTGAGCCCGCCAGGCCACACCACGATGGGCGAACTCCTCGCCGCATGCGCCCGCACGACGGGCTCCGACGCGGAGTTCGTGTGGACCTCCCCAGAGGCGATCCTCAAGGCCGGCATCGAACCGTGGACGCAGCTCCCCATCTGGCTGCCGCCAGGTGAAGACCACGACACGATGCACCAGGGCAACGTCGCCAAGGCGCTCGCCACGGGCCTGCACTGCCGTCCCATAGCGGAGACCGTCGAGGACACCTGGACCTGGCTGCGATCCGTGGGCGGGCAGGCGCCGCAGCGTCCGGACCGTCCCGTCGTAGGGCTCGCCCCGGAAACCGAAGCCGCGTTCCTCGACAGCGGCGAGCACTGACGGCGGCGGCCACTGAGGCAAGGGGCTGAGGCAAGGGGGCTGAGCGCAGGGGGCACTGGCCGCAACGGGTGGACGCGAAGCGCCGGGTTCCGCTAGAGAGACCTTCTATGACCGCTTTGGCACTCGGCCCCCACCTCCGCCACGTGAGCGCCCGCACCGCGACGATCTGGGTGGAGACCGACCGCCCGTGCGAGGTCCGCGTGGTCGCCGCCGACCACGGGGTCGACGCGGGCGCCCGCACGTTCACCGCGCACGGCCACCACTACGCGGTCGTGGAGGTCGACGGCCTCGAACCCGGCGCCCGCGTCCCCTACGAAGTGGTCATCGACGGCGAGACGGTCTGGCCGGAGCCCGGCTCCGACGACCCGCCCAGCCAGATCCGGACCCTCGACCCGGAGGGGACGCTGCGCATCTCGTTCGGGTCGTGCCGCCGCTCCCCCGGCACCCCGGAGGAGTTCGGGCACGACGCGCTCGCCGCGTTCGCGCACCGCCTCAAGGACGGCGGCGACGGCGCCACCTGGCCCGACGTCCTGCTGATGGTCGGCGACCAGGTCTATGCCGACGAGCTGAGCGACGAGATGAAGGAGTTCATCCGGGGCCGGCGCGCGGCGGACGAGCCGCCCGTCGACGAGGCCGCCGACTTCGAGGACTACACCCACCTGTACAAGCTGGCCTGGCACGACGACCCGGCCGTCCGGTGGCTGCTGTCGACCGTCCCCACCTTCACGATCTTCGACGACCACGACATCCGGGACGACTGGAACACCTCCTACGCGTGGCGCGAGCAGATGTGGGCGCAGCCGTGGTGGCGGGCCCGGATCACCGGCGGGATCGGCTCCTACTGGATCTACCAGCACCTCGGGAACATGTCGCCGGAGGACCGGGCGTCCGACCCCGTCCTCGCGGCGGTACGCGCCGCGTCCGAGGACGGCGGCGACGCGGGCGAGATCCTCGACGAGTTCGCCGAGCGCGCCGACAAGCGGCCCGAGACGATGCGGTGGAGCTACGCGCACGACTGGGGCGGCACCCGGCTCGTCGTCGTCGACAGCCGCTGCTCCCGGCTGCTGACCTCCGACCGCCGCGGAATGCTCGACGACGAGGAGTTCCGCTGGCTCGACGAGCAGTGCCAGGGCGGCATGGACCACCTGCTCATCGCCAGCTCGCTGCCCTACCTGCTGCCGCGCACCATCCACCACGCCGAGTCGTGGAACGAGGCCGTCGCGGGCGGCGCGTGGGGGCGGCGCGCCGCCGCCCTCGGGGAGAAGGTCCGGCAGGCCGCCGACCTGGAGCACTGGGCGGCGTTCGAGCGCTCCTTCCGCGAGGTGGCGCAGGACGTGATCGCGGTCGGTAAGGGAGAACGGGGTCCCGCCCCGGCCAGCATCTCCTTTCTCTCCGGTGACATCCACTACTCGTGCCTGTCCCGGGTGACCGCCCCGGACACCGCGTCGGAGATCACCCAGATCATCTGCTCGCCGCTGCGCAACCCGCTGAACGGCACCATCCGCCGGGCCAACCGCATCGCGGCCGCGCGCGGCGTGAGCGGGGCGTTCCGGGCGCTCGCCAAGCTCGCGAAGGTTCCCGCGCCGCCGCTGCGGTGGCGGATGACCGAAGGGCCCTGGTTCGACAACGCCATCGCCACGGTCGAGCTGACCGGCCGGCAATGCACCGTCCGGTGGGAGACGCCCCGCACCGAGACCGCCCTCACCGAGCTGGGCCGGGCCGCCATCGCCCGCTGACCCCGCCCGCTGACCCGCCCGCCACCTGCCCGGCCCGTCCCCGTCCTGACCAGGCCATACCGACGGAGCGGGGCGCACCCGTTCAGCCCCCTCGCCGGAACGGGCGCACCCCGGGCGGACGGCCTGGGGAACCGTCCACGCCCCTCCAACGCGCGAGCACCCCCGCCATGACGCCATTCCCGGGAAATCGAACATGGCGCGCGCCGACCTGGGCGACAATGTGTGGTCAAGGCGTCACAACGAGCTAGCATCGGGGTGGCGAAGAGCCCGCCAAGGACGGCGCGTCCGTGAGGGAGGCCACGTGGAGGAGCCCGCCACCACCGGGACCGGGGACGCGGCGCTCATCTCGCGGGTCCGCGACGGCGACGTCTCGGCGTACGCGACGCTGTACGAGCGGCACGTCGCGGCGGCGCGCGGCCTCGCCCGGCACCTGACCCGCGGGTCCGACCCGGCCGCCGCCGAGGACGCCGTGCAGGACGCGTTCGCCAAGGTCCTCGGCGTGCTGCGGCGCGGCGCCGGGCCCGACACCGGCTTCCGCCCGTACCTGCTCACCGCCGTGCGCCGCTCGGTGTACGACAGGCGGCGCGCCGACCGGCGGGTGCACCGCACCGACCGGATCGAGGAGTTCGACCAGGGCGTCCCCTTCGAGGACCCGGCCCTCGCCGAGCTGGAGCGCTCGATGATCGTCCAGGCGTACCGGTCGCTGCCCGACCGCTGGCAGGAGGTGCTCTGGCACACCGAGGTCGAGGGCGCCAGGCCGGCCGAGATCGCGCCGCTGCTCGGCCTCACCGCCAACGGCGCCGCGGCCCTCGCCTACCGCGCCCGCGAAGGGCTCCGGCAGGCCTACCTCCAGATGCACGTCGCGGACCTCGGGGAGGTGCGCCGC
This sequence comes from Actinomadura sp. RB99, assembly GCF_014706005.1. NCBI lineage: Bacteria > Bacillati > Actinomycetota > Actinomycetes > Streptosporangiales > Thermomonosporaceae > Actinomadura > Actinomadura sp. RB99. Next base: position 152,553 of record NZ_JABMCA010000001.1, read on the forward strand.
GACTGCCGCCCGGTGCTGGAGAAGCTCGGCTCGTTCGTCCGGGGCGCGCTCGCCGGGCGCGAGAGCCGCCGGATCCAGCGGCACCTGGACGGCTGCGTCCGCTGCAAGGCGCTGCACGCCGAGCTCGCCGCGCTCAACACGGCGCTGCGCGAGGGGCTGGGTCCGCTGATCCTCGGCACCGCGTCCGGCGTGGCCCTGGCGTCCAAGGGCGGCATGTTCACCTGGCTGAGGCACCTGCCGAAGCGGCAGCAGCAGGCGCTCGCGGGCGGCGGCGCGATGGCCGTGGCGGCCGCGGTGGCCGCCGCGATGATGCTCGTGTCCGACAAGCAGCCGATCAGGCCCGCGCAGGACCCGCCGGCCACCGCGCAGGCCGCGCCGAAGCCGCCGGCCCCGCGGCCGCCCGCGCCGCGTCCCGCCCCGCCCCGACCGGCCCCGCACCACCCGGCACCGCACCACCCGGCACCGCACCGCCCGCTCGTGGTGGAGCCCGCCGCGCACCGGCCCGCTCCGCACCCGAGACCGCACGTCGCGGCGCCGCCGGCGAGCACCCCGCCGAAGCCGCGCCCGCACGTGCGCCCGCCGCTGCCGCGGCCCGTGCCCCGGCATCCGCGCGGCCTGTTCGTCCGCGTCACCGTCGGGACGGGCGGCCACGGCGCCCTGGTGGACGTCCGGGTCGCGGGCGCCGGGCACGTCAGGGCGGGCGGCGAGGTGCGCGTCGACGTCGGCGCGGGCCCGCCTGCGGGCATCCCGCGGCAGGTCATGGCGCCCGCCCTCGCGAACGGCCGATTCCACGGCCGATTCCACGGCCGGATCAAAGGCCGGTTTCAGAGCCGGTTCCAGAGCCGGTTCCATGGCCGGTTGAAGACACGGTCGCGGGGACCCTACGGCTGAACCGGCGTCCTGCTCCTTCCCGTAAAGATCATGGGGAAGGGCGGGGCGGGACGGCAACGGCTGGTAGCGTCCGCCGCGGTTCCCAGTTTGCTGTTACTGGGGAGTCGCGAACCGGCGGTATGCCATGAAAGAGTGCGAATCGCCGTATTGGCCTACGGGGCTGACGGGCTTCACTACGCTATAGGCGCCCGAGGTCACTACGCCGGCCTGTGAGCTCCCGTGTAGAGGAAGGGCGGTGTCGCATGGATCGCTGCGCGCTGTTCGTAGACGCCGGCTACCTGCTGGCCGACGGCGCCATGGCGGTGCACGGCACCCGCCATCGCGAGACCGTCTCGTGGGACTTCGGCGGGCTCCTGCAGCTGCTGAGCAACCTCGCGCGCGAACGCACCGGCATGCCGCTGCTGCGCTGCTACTGGTACGAGGCCACCGTCGAGGGCCGCCGCGCCCCCGAGCACGACGCGCTCGCCGACCTGCCCGGCCTCAAGCTCCGCCTCGGCCGCATCCGCCCCGGCCGCCGCGAGGGCGTCGACGGCGAGATCCACCGCGACCTGATGACCCTCGCCCGCAACGGCGCCCTCGCCGACGCCGTCGTCGTCAGCGGCGACGAGGACCTCGCCCAGGTCGTCTCCGACGCCCAGGACTTCGGCATGCGCGTCACCGTCGTGCACGTCGCCGTCGACGGCAACTGGACGATCTCCCGGGTGCTGCGCCAGGAGTGCGACGACCTCATCGAGATCGGCGCCGGCCACCTGCGCCCCTACGTCAACCTGCTCAGCGGCGTCGACTCCGGGTCCGGGTCCGGGTCCGGCTCCTCGGGCATCGCCGCGCTCGGCGCGGGCCCGCTGTCCAACGGGCACGGCTCCAACGGCCACGGCCCCGGCGGCGCCGGCGCGCCGCTCGGCCCGCTCCAGACCACCGCGCACAACGGGCCGCCGCCGTCGTCCCCGATCGGCGGGCAGCCGCCGCTGAGCCCCGCCGCGTCGGGCCTCGGCTCCTCGGGATCGTCCGGCTTCGGCTCGTCCGGGTCCTCCGGCCTCGGCTCCTCGGGGCCGCCCGGCCTCGGCTCCTCCGGGCCGCCCGGCCTCGGCGGCGGCGGGGGGACCGGCGTCCCCACCGGGCCGCTGCCCCTCCCGGGGAGCAGCGGCCTCGGCTCGTCGTCGTCGCTGGGCTCGTCGTCCTCGCTCAACTCCGGCGGGCTGCCGCTGCCGTCCTCACCGCTCCAGGCCCCGTCCACGACGGGCTCGTCCGCGCCCGCCCCGGCCCCGGCGTCCAGCCCGCCGCCGCTCGGCGGCCCGCAGTACACCTCGTCGTCGCCGGTGCCGTCCCCGTCGCCGCCGCCCCCGCCGCAGACGCTGCCGCCCCAGTCGTCCGGGTCGTCGCCGCTGCCGTCGAGCCGGCCGCACGGCCCCTACACCGGACCCCAGCAGATCGCGCCCGTCCCCGCGCAGCAGAACACCCCGAGCCTCGCGGACGCCGTGAAGGCCGCGCACCAGGAGGGCCAGGACTTCGGCGAGTCCGTCGCACGGGACGCGCCCGCGCTGTGGCTGGAGGCCGTCCTCGCCCGCAAGCCGCGCATGCCCTCCGACCTGGAGGCACGGCTGCTGCAGGGCTCCTCGCTGCCCATCGACTTCCTGCTCCACGACGAGGTCCGGCACGCGCTGCGCCGCGGATTCTGGGACGCCCTCGAACGTTCCCGCAGGTGACGGCGGTACGCCCCAGACACATACGGGCGGGTAATGCACGATCATCAGTGATTCGCCCGCTTCGGCCGGCCGCCGGCGGGTAGCGTTGAAGCGTGACGCATGTGACGGAAGACGATCTCGACGACCTGGAGTTCGACACCCTGCGCACCGGCGATCACATCTCGGCGGCCGAGCGGCTGTCCGAGCTGGCCGAGACGGTGACGGGCGGGGTGTCGCGGGCCAACGTCCTGCTGCGTGCCGGGGAGCAGTGGCAGCACGCCGGCGACCACGGCAAGGCCGCCGAGCTGTACCGCAAGGCCATGGAGGACGGCGGCGAGGTGTACGGCGACCCGCGCGCCTACCTGGCCGACGCGCTGTTCGAGCTGGGCAGGGCCGACGAGGCGCGCACGCTCGTCGACGAGATCCGCGCCGACAAGCCGCGCGATCCCGAGGTGTACCGCACGGTCGCCGAGGTGCTGTACGCCCAGGGCGACGCGTCCGGCGCCCACGACTGGGCCACCAGCGGCGCCGACGTGGTGCTCGCCCTGCGCGACCGCGCCGTCGGCACCGGCGTCGGCGGTCCCGACGAGCCGCCGGTCTCCGGCGAGGAGTCGTTCACCCCGGGGCCCGACGACGTCGCGCTCGCCGAGGACAGCCTGGAGGCGCTGCTGCGGCTGCGCTACCGCGCGCGCATCGACCTCGGCCGCAGCGAGGACGACTACGACGCGCTCCTGGACGACCTCCTCAAGAACTGAGCGGGCCGCGAGCGGGGCGGGCGCGGAGCGGGGCGGGCGCGGAGGCCGGATCCCCTTACGCTGTGGGGATGCCCAACTCCGCCGCCGCCGAGGCGCGCACGCGCCCGCTGATGCTCACGTTCTTCGGGGCGCACGTGCTCGGGCGTCCCGTCGCGGTGTCGGCGGGCAGCGTCATCGAGGTGCTCGGCCGGGTGGGGCTCGGCGAGCACGCGGTCCGGACGTCGCTGAACCGGATGGTCAAGCGCGGGCTGCTGGAGCGGCACCGGCAGGGCCGCAAGATGTACTTCGCGCTGTCCGCGCACGCCGCCGAGGTCCTGGAGGACGGCCGGGAGCGGATCTGGCGCGCGGGCGTGGTGAACCGGAACTGGGACGGCCGGTGGACGCTGGTCGGGTTCTCGCTGCCGGAGGACTGGCGGCGCGAGCGGCACGACCTGCGGTCCCGGCTGATCTGGGCGGGGTTCGGGCCGCTGCAGAACGGGCTGTGGGTGGCGCCGGGCGCCGTCGACGTCGCGGCGGCGGTGGCCGGGCTCGGGCTGGAGGCCCACATCCGCGTCTTCGGCGGGAGCGTGCTGCCGCCGACCGAGGTGCGGGACGTGCTGGAGCAGGCGTTCGACGTGCCCGCGATGGCCGCCCGCTACCAGGCGTTCCTCGACCGCTGGGACACCGCGGGCGGCGCTGAGGGGGCGGGCGCCGCGGACTGCCCGGACGCGGCGGCCGGGCTGCCCGACGACCTCGCGCGGCAGCTCGTCCTGCACAGCGACTGGCTGGAGCTGGTGCGCCGCGACCCGCACCTGCCGGCGGAGCACCTGCCGGAGGGCTGGCCCGCGATGCGCGCGGAGGCGGTCTTCCGCGACCTCGCCGGGCGGTGGGAGCGACCGGCCGCGGCGGAGGCGGCCCGGATCCTGGACACCCTCCCCCTCGGCTGAAACCGCTGATCATCGGCGTGCGACGGCGCATGCCCTGATATTCGTCACAATATTGACAGCCGTCAAGAATCAGCCGTACATTCGCGGCGACCTTCCGGCACGCTCCCGATCAGGAGCCGCTCATGTCCCTGCCCCGCCACGCCCGCCGCCTCGGAGGGCTCGCCGCCGCCGGCGCCCTCCTCGCCCTCGCCCCCGCCGTCCCCGCCGCGTCCGCACCGGCCACGCTCACGTCCACGACCGCCTACTCCGGGAAGCTCGCCGACGGGGCCGCCTGGACCGCCGAAGTCCCCGCCCGCTGGAACGGCACGCTGCTGCTGTTCAGCCACGGCTTCGGGCCCCTCGTCGCGCAGGACGCCCCGAGCCCCGGCGCCCGGACCGCCCTGCTGGACGAGGGCTACGCGCTGGCCGGCTCGTCCTACGACCCCAACGGCTCGATGTGGGCGCTCGCCTCCGCCGAACGCGACCAGTTCGCCACGATCGACGCGTTCCGCGGCGCCGCCGGACGGCCCCGGCACGTCATCTCGGTCGGCCAGTCCATGGGCGGCCTGATCAACGCGCAGATCGCGCGGGACGGCGCCGGCCGCGTCGACGGCGCGCTCGGCCTCTGCGGCCTCGTCGCGGGCGGCGTCGACCTGGACGACTACCAGCTCGACGCCGAGTACGCGATCGCCGCGCTCCTCGGCCCCGGAAGCGGGACCCGGCTCGTCGGCTTCTCCGACGCCGCCGAGTCCGCGGCGCTCGGCGCGCGGCTCACCGACGCCGTCACCAAGGCGCAGGCCACACCGCAGGGACGCGCCCGGATCGCCCTCGCCTCCGCCTACCTCAACCTCGCCGACTGGGCCCCCGACCAGCGGCCGCCCGCCCGGAACGACTACGCGGGCCAGGAGAAGCAGCAGTACGCCTGGTTCGCGCAGGGCCTGCTGTCCTTCCTGACCACCGCGCGCTACCAGGTCGAACTGGCCGCTGGAGGCAACACCTCCTGGAACAAGGGCGTCGACTACGCCGCGCTGCTGCGGCGGTCCTCGCACGCCGCGCAGGTCCGCGCCCTGTACCGGACGGCCGGGCTGGACCTCGGGAGCGACCTCGCCCGCCTCACCAAGGGCGCCGGCGTCACCGCCGACCCCGCCGCCGTCCAGGCCCTGCGCCGCACCTCCACCGCGGGCCAGGGCCTCGCCGTCCCGCTGCTGGACGTGCACACCACGTCCGACCAGCTCGTCCCCGTCGAGCAGGAGAACGCCTTCGCCGGACGGGTCCGGGCCGCCGGACGCTCCGCGCTGCTGCGCCAGGCGTACGTCGCCCGGCAGAGCCACTGCAACTTCACCACCGCCGAGACCGTCGCGGCCGTCCACGCCGTCCAGCACCGGGTCACCACCGGGCACTGGAGCGGCACCGGCGCCACGCAACTCCAGCGCAGCGCCCTCGCCCTCGGCCTCGACGGCGCCGCCTTCACCGCCTACCGCCCCGGCACCCTCGTCGGCGCGCGCCGCTGACCCCCGCCGCTGACCCCCGCCGCCGACCCGAGCCGCCGGCCCCACGCCGGCGACCGACCCCACCCCATCTCGTCAGGAGTCCACGTGTCCACCACCGCGGAGACCCCGTCCCGCTCCACGCCCGCGTCCGGCGCGTCCCTCGCGCGCGGCACGCTGATCGCCGGCTGCGTCGCGGTCTGCCTCGCGCAGATCGGCATCGCGATCCCGGCCACCCTCAACGGCCTCTTCCAGAAGGACCTGCACCCCGTCGGCTCCCAGCTCACCTGGATCTCCGACGCGTTCCTGCTGCCCGTCGCCGTCCTGGAACTGACGTTCGGCGTGCTCGGCGACCTGTTCGGCCGCAAGCGGCTGCTCATCGGCGGCGCCGCGCTCATGGCGGTCGGCGAGCTGGTCAGCACCACCAGCTCCGGCGTCCACCAGCTGTGGGTCGGCCAGGCGCTCGCCGGCCTCGGCGCCGCCGCGCTGTTCCCCACCTCGCTGGCCATGCTCGCCGCCGGAACCAGCGGCGGCACCCAGCGCGCGCGTGTCATCGCCCTGTGGGCCGCGTGCCTGTCCACCGGCGGCTTCCTCGCCCCGCTGCTCGGCGGCATCACCGCCACCTACGGGTCGTGGCGCTGGTCGTTCATCGTCGTCACCGTCCTCGCGGTGATCAGCGCGGCCGTCAGCACCCTGCTGGCCCGCGACTCCCGCGCCCCCGAGGGCCGCTCCCTCGACCCGGCCGGGCAGATCACCATCGGCCTCGGCCTGTTCGCGCTGCTCTTCGCGATCATCCAGGGCCCCGAGGACGGCTGGGGCTCCGCGCCCGTCGTCACCGGGTTCGTGCTGGCCGCCCTGTTCCTCGCCGCGTTCGTCGCCGCCGAACTGCGCGTCCGCTCCCCGCTGCTGCGCCTCGACCTGTTCGCCAACCGGTCCTTCGCGGTCGCCTCGATCGTCGCCGTCGTCGGCATGTTCAGCTTCCTCGGCACCGCCTACTCGGTCAGCATCCGGCTCGGCCCCGCGCAGGACCAGAAGCCCATGCACACCGCCATGGCGTTCCTGCTGCTCAACGGCCTCGCGCTCGTGCTGCTGCCGGTCACCGAGCGGCTCCTGCACCGCGTCGCGCCCGGCCTGCTCACCGGCGGCGGGCTGATCCTCATCGCCGCCGGCGACTTCTGGACCGCCACCCTCCCCATCAGCGACCGCGCCATGACCTCGCTGATCCTGCCGCTCGGCCTGGTCGGCATCGGCTTCGCCGTCACCGTCTCCTCCATCACCGCGACCGCCGTCAACACCGTCCCCCACCACCTGGAGGGCATGGCCAGCGCGACCACCAACCTGCTGCGCGACTTCGGCTTCACCCTCGGCCCCGCCGTCATCGGCGCCGTCGCCCTCAGCCGCGCCGGCTCCGGATTCACCGACAAGCTCGACGCCTCGCCGCTGCCCGCCGGCCTGAAGCACGCCGCGATGGAGGTGCTGCACGAAGGCGGCCCGCTCGGCATCAACAGCGCGTCCGCCGCCGCGCCGCCGCTCAAGCCCGTCCACTCCATGGCCCTGGAGGCCGTGGGCCACGGCTACTCCATCGGCTTCGTCGTCTGCGGAGCCGCCGCCCTCGCGTCCGCGCTGCTCACCCTCCTGACGCTGCGCGGCGCCGACCGTTCCGCGGTCGAGGCCGACGCCCCCGGGGCCGACGCGCCCTGACGGCGCCCGCCGCGGCCTAGAGCGTGGTGATCAGCTCGCTGAGCGCCTGGGCCGCGGCGGCGGGAGGCTCGTGCTCGACGACGGCCCAGCCGCGCAGCCGGGCCTCCCTGACCGTCCCGTCCCGATCCGGGAAGGCGGCCCGGTCGGCATGGGTGCGCAGGTAGCCGCAGGGCGCCTCGGGCCAGTCCGGCGGCCCCGGCAGCGAATCGTGGTCGTGCGCGGCGCCCGGCGGGCGCGGCAGATCGGCGTCCACGAACACGTACCCGCCCACCGGGCGGTGCGCCGCGCGCTGCGCCAGCGCGATCGCGGGCACCAGCGGCCCCGCCGCGCCGTGCGCCGCCAGGACCAGCGGCACCGACGGCCCCGCCGCCGAGACGATCAGCGAGACGCGGGCGACGTAGCGGGCCCCCTCGCCGTCCGGCACGTCCGGAGCGATCACGTCCATCCCGTACGAGCGCAGCATCTCCGGCATGTCGCCCCAGGACGCCGCGGTGGCGCCCGGCGCGTGCAGCAGCACCACGGAACCCGGCGTCATGAGCCCCCTTCCCGCCGCAACCGTACAGTGCGGCTGCGGCGGCCCGGCGCGGGATGAATAGGGTTCCTCCTGTGAGCGATCGTGATGAGCTGCTGCGAGAGATCAAGGACAAGGCCGTCGTGCACGGGGACTTCACGCTGTCCTCGGGCAAGAAGGCGTCCTGGTACGTCGACCTGCGCCGGGTCACCCTGGACGGCGCCGTCGCGCCCCTCGTCGGGCGGGTGATGCTGGACGAGACCGCCGACCTGGACTACGACGCCGTCGGCGGCCTCACCCTCGGCGCCGACCCGGTCGCCACCGCGATGCTGCACGCCGCCGCCGCGCGCGGCCGCCGCCTCGACGCGTTCGTCGTCCGCAAGGCCGGCAAGGCGCACGGCCTGCAGCGCCGCATCGAGGGCCCGGACGTCACCGGGCGCCGCGTCCTCGCCGTCGAGGACACCTCCACCACCGGCGGATCCGTCCTCACCGCCGTCGAGGCGCTCCGGGAGGCCGGCGCCGAGGTCGTCGCCGTCGCGACGATCCTGGAGCGCGGCGCCGCCGCCCGCATCGCCGAGGAGGGCCTGACCTACCGGCACCCCTACGCGGTCGACGACCTCGGCCTCTCCTAGGCCTTCGGGCGCACGTACCAGGTGGCGCGCACCCCCTGCGGCTTCGCCGCCTGCAGCTTGCCGTAGATGCTGACCTGGAGCGATCCGCCGTTCGTCGCGACGACGTCCAGGGTGTCCTCCTTGAACTGGAGGACCTCCCCGGTGTCGTGGACGCCCTGGGTCAGTACCCGCCCGGTGTCGGGGACGCGGACGATCACCGTGGTCGGCTGGCCGGTGACGCGGATCAGCAGTGGGACGCTCGCCGCGGGGGTGTGCACGGTGGGGGACGCGTCGGGGGAGGACGTGCTCTGGCCGCTCGGGGAGGCCGGGGCCGCCGAGGGGCTCTCCTTGTCCGGCGAGCCGGCCACCGCGTTCACCAGTGCGATGCCGCCCACCACAAGAAGCGCTAAGGCGAAGACCACGGCGATGGCCGCGATCACGATGCGTGCGAGACCTATAGGGTCCGACCGATGACGTCCCACATGGGGAGGTTAGCGATAACTGTCACTCCTGAGCGACGGACGTGACTCTTCACGGTCATTCTTATTCGGACCGTTGCCACCGCCACGCCCCTTCATGATCTCCCGGACGATCGGGATGACCGACAGGACGAGGATCACCGCGACCCCCGGCAGGATGTACTTCTCGACGTCCGGGACCTCGGAACCGAGGAAGTGGCCGAGCAGGAACAGCGCGTCCGTCCAGACCACGCCGCCGATCACGTTCCAGAGGAAGAACTTGCGGGCGTCCATGCCCAGCATCCCCGCCAGCGGGTTCAGGAACGTCCGGACGATCGGGATGAACCGGGCCAGCAGCACCGCGCGGGCCGGCCCGAACCGGTTGAAGTAGTACTCCGCCTTGTCGACCCACTCCCGCCGGAACAGCTTAGAGTCGGGCCGGTCGAACAGGCGGCGGCCGTAGCGGGCGCCGAGGAAGTGCCCGAGCTGGGCGCCCGCGATCGCCGCGACCGGGCCGCCCACCAGCAGCCAGGGCAGCGACAGCGACTGGAACTCCTGGCCGTTGACGGTCGAGACCGCCGTGAGGATCCCCGCCGTGAACAGCAGCGAGTCGCCCGGCAGGATGCAGCCGATCAGCAGTCCGGTCTCCGCGAAGATGATGGCGAGCACGCCGATCGTCGCGAACGTCCCGAACAGCCGCAGCCAGGCGGTCGGATGCAGCCACTCGGTGATGTCGAGGGGAATCGTCGTGAGATCCACACCGCGAGCGTACCTTTCCGCACCTCGCGATTAGGCGGAACGCGCACCCCGACGGGATACTGAGATCGGACGGCATGCCAGACCGGAGACCGTGTGACCCGGGCCGCTCACCTGGGTAGACGGTCGTTCGTGGTGCTACCGCCCGGCCGGATGCCCGGCGGCACCCTGCGTATGAAAGGACGCTGACAATGCCCATCGCAACGCCCGAGGTCTACGCGGAGATGCTCGACAAGGCCAAGCGCGACGGCTTCGCCTTCCCCGCCATCAACGTGACGTCGAGCCAGACGCTGAACGCGGCGCTGCGCGGCTTCGCGGAGGCGGAGAGCGACGGCATCGTGCAGGTCTCCACCGGGGGCGCCGAGTACCTGTCCGGGTCCACCGTCAAGGACATGGTCGTGGGCGCCAGCGCCCTCGCCGAGTACGCGCGCGTCGTCGCCGCCAAGTACCCGGTGAACATCGCGCTGCACACCGACCACTGCCCGAAGGACAAGCTGGACGGCTTCATGCGTCCGCTGATCAAGATCTCGCAGGAGCGGGTCGCGCGCGGCGAGGAGCCGCTGTTCCAGTCGCACATGTGGGACGGCTCCGCCGTCGAGCTGCACGAGAACCTCGACATCGCCGCCGGGCTCCTGGAGGAGTGCGCGAAGGCGCGCATCATCATGGAGATGGAGATCGGCGTCGTCGGCGGCGAGGAGGACGGCGTCGCCAACGAGATCAACGAGAAGCTGTACACCACCCCCGGCGACGCGATCGCGACCGCCGAGGCCGTCGGCGTCGGCGAGAAGGGCCGCTACATCCTGGCCGCGACGTTCGGCAACGTGCACGGCGTGTACAAGCCGGGCTCGGTGAAGCTGCGTCCCGAGGTGCTCAAGGAGATCCAGGACGCGGTCGGCGCCAAGTACGGCAAGGACAAGCCGTTCGACCTGGTGTTCCACGGCGGCTCCGGCTCCAGCCTCGACGAGATCCGCGAGGCGGTGTCGTACGGCGTCGTGAAGATGAACATCGACACCGACACCCAGTACGCGTTCACCCGCCCGGTCGCCGACCACATGCTCCGCAACTACGACGGCGTCCTGAAGGTGGACGGCGAGGTCGGCAACAAGAAGCAGTACGACCCGCGCTCGTGGGGCAAGGCCGCGGAGGCCGCGATGGCCGCCCGCATCGTCGAGGCCGCCGAGAACCTCCAGTCGGCGGGCAAGAAGCTCAGCTAGCCCAGGGGGGCGACCCCCTGGAACCCCCGTCACGGTCGTGAGGCCGTTTCCCCGCTCCGCTGGCGCTCCGCGGCGAAACGGCCTCACGACCGTCGGGCGGGCCCGCTGCGCTCGCTGCACTCGCTCCGCGTGCCCGCCCGTGGCCGGGGTTGAGGTCCGGTCTTCCGGAAGGGGGCGCGACCGGCTCCTCCGTGGGGAGATCGGCGCGCGTTTTGTGATGAAACTTCGGTAGTCTCGGTGGTGTGGCGCTGCCCCGCACCTACGAGAGCCAGAACTGCTCGATCGCCCGCGCGCTGGAGGTCGTCGGCGACCGCTGGACGCTGCTGGTGATCCGCAGCGCGTTCGAGGGCGTCCGCCGCTTCGACGACTTCCAGGACGCGCTCGGCGTGGCCCGCAACGTCCTCACCGACCGGCTGACCCGGCTGTGCGACGAGGGGATCATGCGCCGCGTCCCGTACCAGGAGCGGCCCGAGCGCCACGAGTACCGGCTCACCCGCAAGGGCGTCGAACTGTGGCCGGCGATGATGACCCTGCTGATGTGGGGCGACCGCCACTACGCCCCCGACGGGCCACCGGTGATCGTCGGGCACCGCGGCTGCGACGGCACCCTAACCGCCCGCTTTACCTGCGACTCCTGCGGCGCCGCCCTGGGCCCCGGGGACGTCGACCCGCGGCCCGGCCCCGGCGCCTAGCGGATCCCGACGAAGAATCGGCCGGCCGTTCATCGGAATGTTGGTTGCTTGACGAAACCCTCTGCGCTCCAATGGGTTTCATGAAGCAACCCATTGGGCGCACCGCCGCGCCCGCGCTGGAGGACGTGCGGATCCGGCCGTACGGGGTCACCGACCACGACCGGCTCGTCCGGATGTCCGACCGGCTCTCCGGCAGCAGCCTCTACACGCGGTTCTTCTCCGGCACGCCGCGCATCCCGGACTACTACGTCGCCGCCATGGACCGCCTCGACCACTGGGACCGCGACGCCCTGGTGGCACTGGTCGGCGGGGAGATGGCGGGGATCGCGGAGTACGTCCGGGACGCACGGGAGCCGTTCCGGGCGGAGATCGCGGTGCTGGTCGCCGATCCGTGGCAGCGCCGCGGCCTCGGCAGCCGCCTCATCGGCTACCTGACGCACCTCGCCGCGCGGCGCGGCATCACCGAGTTCGGCGCCGACGTCATCCTCACCAACCGGGACGCCCTGCTGTTCATCCGGCACGGGTGGCCCGCCGCCCGCTCGCGCATGGAAGAGGGCGCCGCCCGGTTCCGCCTGCCCCTCCGCTCGTGATCCCCGGCGTCCGGGACGGTCACGACCGGTGCAGGCTGCCGTCGATCAACTGGCCGTCGGCCCCCAGCGCCCGGTAGCGCAGCACGTCCGACTGGAGGACGAAGAGCCCGTCACCGCTGACGCAGGCACCGCTCTTAACCTCGATATGGACCTTGATGGACATCGCCTGCGGCTCGGTGAGCGTCACGTCCGACCGGCATCCGGCGATCGGGATCTGGAACGACCCGATGTACCCGCCGGTCGCCCCCTGCTGGACGTAGAGGCCCACGTCGACGGTGGCGCCGTTGCTCACCGCGGTCCCCTGCCATGATCCGAGGAACGCCGGCGGGACGTCCTTCGCCGCACCGTCCGGCCCGCTCGGCGGCGTCGCCCCCGCCACCTGCTGTCCTCCGGCGGGCACGGTCGGCGACGGCGTGGGCTGCGGCGGCCGCAGCAGCCCGAACCCGCCCGTCACCACGGCGCCGCACACGGCGGCGATGACGGCCCCCGTCGCGGTGACGATCGCCGCGATGATCGTTGGTGATCGGTTACCTGGGTCGTGTGTGTTCATGGCACCAGCCGCTCGACGTCGACTCCGGACCGCACACACCCTCACTCGTTCATCCGCCGCCCGGCCGTGCGCGTTACGCACAGGACCGATCGCCGGCCGTGCGGATGGACCGCTCGCGCGCCGAAGGGGGCGCCGCCCGGCTCCGCCTCCCCTTACCCCCGTCTGTGGCCGTAGCGCGGCTCTGAGAGCCGGACGGGGCACGTCAGGACTCGTCGCCCCCGGCCAGGATGCGCCGGCGCTCGGGCGTGTAGTGCCACCAGGGGCGGCCGGGGCCGCCCTCGGCCTGCTCCACGGCGGACATGACGGTGTCCAGCAGGCACGGGTCGAGGCGCTCCCCGTACGCGGCCGACATCCGCTCGTAGAGCTCGACCGGGTCCCGGCCGGCCAGCTGCTCGACGCGGGTGATGCCGATGCGCTCGAAGTAGCGGGCCACCGCCCGTCCCACGTTGACCAGTCCGGTGAGGTCTGAGTCGGTCACGCCGTCCCCCTGCCGTCTTCGCGCTCTCCTTGCAGGTCAGCGTAGGCACGCCCGGCCCGGCGGCGCTTGCAGGAATCGGACGTTCCATATGAACAATCATGTCTGTATGATCGGGGACGCCTCCCGCCGCCGTCCGAGGGGAAACGAGGCCGTCCCATGCCCAGCATGATCACTCGACGAGGCCGCACGGCGGGCGGCGCGCTCGCCGGGACCGTCGCCGCGCTGGCCCTGGCCGCGGCGCCGGCGCACGCCGACGACGCGACCCCGTACGCGCTGCCGCCGCTGGTCGCGGCGGGCGCCGCGCACGACCGGGACCTCGCCGCCGAGGTGGCCTACTGGACGACCGACCGGATCGCGCGCATCGGCTTCAACGACGACTCCGGCAACGAGAACGGGCAGGGCGCCGACGCGTACGCGCCGGCCGGCGGCTGGGACACCCTCAGCGCCCCCTGGAGTTCCGGAGGGCTGATCTCCCGGACCGCCGGCAAGCTGCTCGTGCACTTCCACAACACGGGCAACGCCTCCGACACGCTGAGCACCTCGTGCTCCGCCAACGTGGTCACCAGCGCCAATCAGAGCGTCATCACCGCCGCGGGCCACTGCTTCCGCGTCGACTCCAACGTCGGCCTGACCGGGACGTACGAGGCCGACAACGCGGTCTTCATCCCCGGCTTCAACGGCGCGTCCCTGGCGCGCTACGTCCCCGGCAGCACGCCGGGGACCACAGCGCCTGGCCCGGCCGTCGCCCCCTACGGGGTATGGGGCGTGACCCGGGCATGGGTCACCTACGACTGGCACGTGCACTCCAACTGGACCCTGGGCAGCGACGTCGGCATGGCCGTGGTCGCCAAGCCGGGCGAGTCCCGGCCGATCGGCCAGGTGGTCGGCGCGCAGAACATCGCGTTCGGCGTCAGCGGCAACCCCAAGGAGCTGTACCAGTTCGGCTACCCGACCGATAACGTCCGCAACTGGTACTGGGGCAAGAACAACGACGGCACCAACGCGAGCTACGGCGTGCCCGCATCCCAGCGGCGAGGCTTTGACGGGCGCACCATGATGTACGCCCACAACAGCACCACGATCGACGACGCGCAGCTCGGGAACATGGGCCACGACATGGCCTCGGCCATGTCGCCCGGCTCCAGCGGCGGCCCGTGGCTCACCGGCTTCGACCCCGCCACCGGCACCGGCACCCAGATCGCCGTCACCTCCCGGTTCACCAACCCCACCGGCGACGCCCCCTGGTACCCGTGGGTCGCGCCCTCGTGGCAGGTCGGCCCCTGGTCGGCCGGGCAGGGGTTCGGCGTGCAGAGCAAGGCCGTCTACGACCTCGCACAGGCGGCGACACCGTGACGAGGCGGCCGGGGAACACCGCCGTGACCCGGGTTGAAGCGGACCGGGCGCGTCGACTTACGATGACCCGCATGACCCAGAACCTGCTCGGCGGCCCGCCACCAACGGAACTGCCGGACAACACCGAGGCCCGTGAGGCGCTGGACAACGGCGTCGACCCGTTCGAGGTCGCCGCGCGCCACCCCGACTACCCGGGCGCCTGGGCCGAACTGGCCGACCGCGCCTTCGCCAAGGGCAGCGTGATCGACTCCTACGCGTTCGCCCGCACCGGCTACCACCGCGGGCTGGACCAGCTGCGCCGGGCCGGGTGGAAGGGCCACGGCCCGATCCCCTGGGAGCACGAGGCCAACCGCGGCTTCCTGCGCGCCCTGCACGCGCTGTCCCGCGCGGCCGCCGCCATCGGCGAGGAGGACGAGGCCGAACGCTGCCGCGCGTTCCTGCGCGACAGCAGCGCCACCGCCGCCGACGCCCTCGCCGGCTGACCGCTTTCCGGACGCGCCGCCGGGGGTCCGTCCCCCGTACGGTGCACCGACCCACGCGTCGCACGCGTACCCGGCCGATGAGGTGCGGTTTCTTTAACGGCCGGGTACGGGTACGCTTTGATCGCAAGAGGCCCCTTCGCGCTTGCGGCGACCGGGGCCTTCGTCGTGGGAAGGAAAAGTGGCATGCCTGCCATCGTTCTTGTCGGTGCCCAGTGGGGAGATGAGGGCAAGGGCAAGGCAACAGACCTGCTCGGGGGCGACGTCGACTACGTCGTCCGCTACCAGGGCGGCAACAACGCCGGCCACACGGTCGTCATCGGGGACAAGAGCTACGCGCTGCACCTGCTGCCGTCCGGGGTCCTGTCGCCGGACGTCGTCCCGGTGATCGGCAACGGCGTGGTCATCGACCCGGCCGTCCTGCTGCAGGAGATCGACGGGCTGCGGGAGCGCGGGATCGGCTGCGAACGGCTGCTGATCTCGGCGGACGCGCACCTGATCATGCCGCACCACCGGGCCCTCGACAAGGTCACCGAGCGGTACCTCGGCAAGGCGCGGATCGGCACCACCGGCCGCGGCATCGGCCCGGCCTACGCCGACAAGATCAACCGGATGGGCATCCGGGTGCAGGACCTGTTCGACCCGAACATCCTCACCCAGAAGCTCGACCTGTCGCTGCGCGAGAAGAACCAGGTCCTCACCAAGGTCTACAACCGGCGCCGGATCGAGACCGGCCCGATCGTCCAGGAGTACCTGGCCTACGGCGAGCGCATCAGGCCGTTCGTCGCCGACACCACCCTCGTGCTGAACAAGGCCCTCGACGACGGCAAGGTCGTGCTGCTGGAGGGCGCGCAGGGCACGCTGCTGGACATCGACCACGGCACCTACCCGTTCGTGACGTCGTCCAGCCCCACCGCGGGCGGCGCGTGCGCCGGCTCCGGCGTCGGCCCCACGAAGATCACCCGCGTGATCGGCATCCTCAAGGCCTACACCACCCGCGTCGGCTCCGGGCCGTTCCCCACCGAGCTGCTGGACGAGTGGGGCGAGTTCCTCCGCAAGACCGGCGGCGAGTACGGCGTCACCACCGGACGCGACCGGCGCTGCGGCTGGTTCGACGCGGTGATCGCCCGCTACGCGTCCCGGGTGAACGGCATCACCGACTTCTTCCTCACGAAGCTGGACGTCCTGTCCGGGCTGGAGCGCGTCCCGGTGTGCGTCGCCTACGACGTGGACGGCGAGCGCGTCGACGAGCTGCCCGCCACCCAGACCGACTTCCACCACGCCAAGCCGATCCTGGAGTACCTGGACGGCTGGCAGGAGGACATCACCGGCGCGAAGTCCTTCGACGACCTGCCGAAGAACGCGCAGGCGTACGTCCGGGCGCTGGAGGAGATGTCGGGCGCGCAGATCTCCGCGATCGGCGTCGGCCCCGGCCGCGACCAGACGCTCTCCCTCCGCCCCCTGGTGTAACAGCTGACGCGCCGTTCCCCCCGTTCTCACCGGACCTCCACCTGGGGTTCGGCGACGACCGGTACCGTTCCCCCGGTGGTCGGGATCGGGGAGACCGTCGAACTGCACGGTCATCGGGGGGCGCGCGGGCTGCGCCCGGAGAACACGCTGCCGGGCTTCGCGCACGCCGCCGAGCTGGGCGTGGACGTCATCGAGCTGGACGTCGGCCTGTCCGCGGACGGCGTCGTCGTCCTCGGCCACGACCAGGTGCTGTCCCCGGCGAACCTCGCCGACACGGCGCCCGCCCAGCCGGACGACCCCGCGTTCCCCTACGTCGGCAAGCCGGTCAGGGAGCTGACGCTCGCGCAGCTCAAGACGGTGGACGCGGGCGTCCGGCAGCGCGACGACGCGTTCGCGCGGACCCAGCGCCCGCTGCCCGGCACCCCGATCCCCACGCTGGCGGAGGCGTGCGCGCTCCTCGCGCCCACGCACGTCGGCCTCGCCGTCGAGCTGAAGACCGACCCCGGCTGGACGGACGAGGAGATCGGGCTCTTCACCGCCGCCGTCGCCGGGGTCCTCGCCGCCGCCGGGATGACGGACCGCAGCCGGCTCCTCGCCTTCGACTGGCGCGTCCTGGTGGAGGCCCACCGCAACCACCCGGGGCTCCGCCGCACCGCGCTGATCGAACGCAAGACGCTCGTGCCGGGCACCCGCTGGCTCGCCGGCCTGCCGCCGGACGACCCGGTCGCGGCCGCCGCCGCGATCGGCGCGACCGCCCTGTCCCCCGAGCACGCCATCACCACGCCCGGCCTGGTCGAGGACGCCCACGCCCTCGCCCTCCCCGTCGCCGTCTGGACGGTCAACGCCCCCGCGGACATGGCCCGCTTCATCACGTACGGCGCCGACGCGATCGTCACCGACTACCCCGACCGCTTCGCCCGCGCAGCGCCCCGCCCCTCCGCGACCGCCCGCGCTGACAGATCCGACGGATAATTCGTCACTCCCACCGACCTGCCGGGCTACGCGCTCCAGGTAGTGGTGCTGGGCCCTGACGACGTTCCCGCGATCAGCGACGCCGCCGAGGCCGCGGCCCATCCCGAAGTGGCCGTGCTGTCGGTGCTGGTGCACCGGGAGCGGAAGGTGGCCGAAGCGTTCGTCGACGGCCTGCATCTCATGCCGAGTGATCACGCACCGCAGTACTATGAACACGCATACAGCATGGCCCCGCCACCAGTACGTCGCACCTTGGAGGAACTCATGGCCTCGACCGCGTGGCCGGTCCACAGCCCCTTCGCCCGCGAACACTTCGGCCGCGGGAAGAACGAAGGGCTCGTCGAGGGACTCTCGAAGGGCAAGGCGGAGGGCGAGGCCGAGGCCCTGCTGCTCATGCTGGACGCACGTGGCATGCACGTTCCCGATTCCGTCCGCGAGCGCATCATCCGCTGCGCCGACACCCACGTGCTCGAGAAGTGGATCCGGCGCGCCGCAGTGATCGAGAAGGTCGAGGACCTGTTCGATTGACGCCCCGACCGGTGTCCCAGGGGGGCGCCCCCCTGGGAATCACAGCCAGCCGTTGCGGCGGAAGCCTCGGTAGAGGGTGAGGCAGATGAAGGCGATGACGCCAACGATCATCGGGTAGCCGTAGTGCCACTTCGTCTCGGGCATGAAGTCGAAGTTCATCCCGTAGACGCCGGTGATCGCGGTGGGCACCATGAAGATCGCGCCCCATGCCGAGATCTTGCGCATGTCCTTGTTGTCGGTGACCGTCACCTGGGTCATGTGCGCCTGGAGGATCGGGTTCAGCAGCTCGTCGTAGGCCTCGACCTGCTCGCGGACGCGGGTGAGGTGGTCCTCGACGTCGCGGAGGTACTCCTTGATCTCGGCGGGCACGAAGCGCCGGCCGGACAGGTTGCGCAGCGGGCCGGCGAGCGGGCCGACGGCGCGCTTGAGCTGGATGACCTCGCGCTTGAGGCGGTAGATGCGGCGGGCCTCGTCGGTGCGCTCCGGCGAGAACACGGCCTCCTCGACCTCGTCGATGTCCTCCTGGACGGCGTCGGCGACGCAGACGTAGCCGTCCACGACGCGGTCGGCGACGGCGTGCAGGACGGCGGCGGGCCCCATGGCGAGGCGGGCCGGGTCCTTCTCGAGCAGGCGGCGGACGGGGCCGAGCTCGCCGTGGGTGCCGTGCCGGACCGTCACCACGAAGTCCGGGCCGCAGAAGATCATGATCTCGCCGGTCTCGACGACCTCGGCCTCGTCCGGGCCGCTGGAGACGTACCCGACCGTCTTCATCACCACGAAGTGGACGTCGTCGTAGCGCTCCAGCTTGGGCCGCTGGTGGGCGTGGATGGCGTCCTCGACGGCGAGCGGGTGCAGGCCGAAGACCTCGGCGAGCTCCGTCAGTTCCGTGGCCGACGGCTCGTGCAGCCCCACCCAGACGAAGCCGGCGCTGTCGCCGTCGGGGGTGAGGCGGCCGTCGCGGATCAGGCGGACGGCGTCCTCGACGGTGGCGGTGGACGCGCGGTGGCCGTCGATGTAGGCGGCCCAGTCGATGACGGCGGAATCGCGGGCACGCCCCTGTACCCGTGCACCGTGCGCGCGCCCGCGGGCCTTGAACAGCGACTTGGTGGCGCGCGCAGGACGGACTCGTGTCATGGCCATGAGGTGCTCCTAACCCGCCGGCCACGCACGCAGGGGCGCGCTCTACCCGTTCCGCATCGGCGGGGCCCGCTCAGCGGGACCGCGTCAGCGAGGGGAGCGCGCGAGGGCGATGGCCGGACGCCAGATGGAGGCGGACGGATGGACAGTCCAGTCCGGACTGTGAGGGTTCTCTGGCGAACTGCAAGTATCACCAGGACTCATCCCGACCACCTCCTTTCACCCACCTCGACCACGGGGCGTCAAGCCCGTCGCAGCTTACCAGCCGATATATAGGACGCCGGGCCGTTCGGTGAGGTTCACAAGGGGCGCGTGTGACGGCCGCCTCATCCGGGCCCGGCGGCGTCGGGGACGCCTGCCGGCACTGTCCATAACGCCTTGCCGCTCGGGCCTTATGCCCGCCTTCCCGCCGACCACACCGAACCGCCCGTACCAGTAAGCTCGCGTGACGTGCGAGTACTCGTCCTTGGATCGGGTGGCCGCGAGCATGCGCTCGTCCGCGCCCTGCACCGCGACCCTGCCGTGACCGCCCTCCACTGCGCCCCGGGCAACCCGGGCACGGCCGAGATCGCGGACAACCACCAGCTCGACCCCTGCGACCCGACGGCGGTGGTGGAGCTGGCCGGGCGGCTCGGCATCGAGCTGGTCGTCGTCGGCCCCGAGGCGGTGCTGGTGGCGGGCGTCGGCGACGCGGTGCGCCGGGCCGGCATCCCGTGCTTCGGCCCCGACAAGGAGGCCGCGCGGATCGAGGGGTCCAAGGCGTTCGCCAAGGAGATCATGGCGGCGGCGGGGGTGCCGACCGCCGACTCCCGCGTCTGCGAGACCACCGTGCAGGTGGAGGAGGCGCTCGACGCGTTCGGGCCGCCGTACGTGGTGAAGGACGACGGGCTCGCCGCCGGCAAGGGCGTCGTCGTCACCCTCGACCGGGACGTCGCCGCCGCGCACGCCGCCGCGTGCGGCCGCGTGGTCATCGAGGAGTACCTCGACGGCCCCGAGGTGTCGCTGTTCGCGCTGTGCGACGGCCAGCACGCCGTCCCGCTGCTGCCCGCCCAGGACTTCAAGCGCGCCCACGACGGCGACGAGGGCCCCAACACCGGCGGGATGGGCGCCTACACGCCGCTGCCGTGGGCTCCGGACGACCTGGTGGACGAGGTCATGTACCGGGTCGTCCAGCCCGTCCTGGACGAGCTGAGGCGCCGCGAGACGCCGTACGTGGGGGTGCTGTACGCGGGTCTCGCGATCACGTCCCAGGGCGTCCGGGTGATCGAGTTCAACGCGCGGTTCGGCGACCCGGAGACGCAGGTCGTGCTGGACCGGCTGGCGACGCCGCTCGGGGTGCTGCTCCAGTCCTGCGCGATCGGCGGCCTCGACCCGCGGGCGGAGCTGGAGTGGCGTCCGGGCTCCGCCGTCACGGTCGTCGTGGCGGCCGAGGGGTACCCGGCGGCGCCGGTGAAGGGCGGGGAGATCACCGGGCTGGACGAGGCCGCGGCGGTCGACGGCGCGTACGTGCTGCACGCCGGGACGAAGTACGGCGCGGACTGGCGGCTCGTCGCGGGCGGCGGGCGCGTCCTGAACGTCGTCGGCACCGGCCCTGACCTCGCCGCGGCCCGCGCCACCGCCTACGAGGCCGTCGCCCGGATCGGCCTGCCCGGCTCCCACCACCGCACCGACATCGCCCTCAAGGCCGCCCAAGGCTGACCCGCCCGGCCACCGCACCTACACGACCTGGGAGAATTCGAGCGTGATCGAGCGGTACACCCTTCCGGAGATGGGGCGCGTCTGGAGCGACGCGCACAAATACGAGCTGTGGTGCCAGGTCGAGACCCTGGTGGTCGAGGCCCACGCCGAGGCCGGCACGATCCCGCCGGAGGTGGTGGAGCCGGTGCGCAAGGCGCCGCCGCCGACGCCGGAGGCGGTGCACGAGATCGAGGCGGTCACCCAGCACGACGTGATCGCCTTCCTGTCGGCGTGGGCGGACAACACCGAGCCCCGCGAGGCGGCCCGGTACGTCCACTTCGGCATGACGTCGTCCGACCTGCTGGACACGGCGCTGGCGCTGCAGCTCGTCGAGGCGACGGACATCCTGCTGGCGAAGGCGGACGCGCTGGTCGCGACGCTGCGGGACCACGCGCTCGCGCACCGGGCGACGCTGCGGGTCGGCCGGACGCACGGCATCCACGGCGAGCCGGACGTGTGGGGGCACCGCGTCGCCGACTTCGCGTTCGCGATGGCCCGGTCCCGGGACCGGCTGCGCCGCGCCCGCGAGGCCGTCGGCGTGATGGCGATCTCCGGCGCGGTCGGGACGTACTCCAACATCGACCCGGCCGTCGAGCTGCACGTGGCGCGCAAGCTCGGGCTGAAGAGCGCGGACGTGTCGACGCAGGTCGTGATGCGCGACGGCATCTCCGAGTGGACGTCCACGCTGGCGATCATGGCGACGGTGTGCGAGGCGATCGCGCTGGAGGTCCGGCACGGGCAGCGCACCGAGGTCCGCGAGCTGTGGGAGCCGTTCGGCAAGGGCCAGAAGGGCTCGTCGGCGATGCCGCACAAGAAGAACCCGATCATCTCCGAGCGGCTCGCCGGGATGGCGCGGATCGTGCGCGCGCAGGTCGTCCCGGTGCTGGAGGGCATCCCGCTCTGGCACGAGCGCGACATCTCGCATTCCTCGACGGAGCGGATCGCGCTGCCGGACGCGTCGATCGCCCTCGACTACATGCTGAACCTGACGAACCGGCTGATGTCCGGGCTCATCGTGGACGAGGCGCGGATGACGGAGAACCTGGAGTCGACGGGCGGCCTGATCTACACCTCGACGGTGCTGCTGGAGCTGGTCGAGGCCGGGATGTCGCGCGACGACGAGGCGTACCCGCTGGTCCAGAAGGCCGCCATGGAGACGTGGGAGACGGGCGTCCCGTTCCGCGAGACGCTCCGCAAGCACGCCGCCGAGGCGGGCCTCGCGCTGGACGAGGCGCGGCTGGACGAGGTGTGCCGGCCCGAGCGGTTCGTGCAGCGCCTCGGCCCCGTCTTCGACCGCCTGGCCGCGCTGGCCTGACCCGATCCCTCGGAGCGACCGTGACGGCGATCCTGACCGAGCTGAACGCCTACCCGCTCAAGAGCGGCGGCGGCACCGCGCTGCGCACCGCCGAGCTGACCGCGCGGGGCCTCCCGTACGACCGGGAGTTCATGCTGGTCGCGCCGTCGGGCCGGTTCCTGTCGCAGCGGGACCTCGCCGGGATGGCGCTGCTGCGCCCGTCCTTCGACGGCGAGGTCCTCACCGTCGAGGCGCCCGGCGGCGCTCGGTTCGTCCACAAGGCGGTGGACGAGGGCGAGGTGCGCGAGGTGACCGTCCACCGGCACGAGGCCAGGGGCGTCGACCAGGGCGACGAGGCCGCCGCCTGGTTCTCGGCGCTGCTGGACGCCGACTGCCGGCTGGTCCGCTTCACCGGGCACCGGGCGACGTCGCGGGGCGGCGGCGAGGTGATGTTCGCCGACGGCTACCCGCTGCTGGTCATCTCCGCCGAGTCCCTCGCCGACCTGAACGCGCGGCTGGACGAGCCGCTGCCGATGAACCGGTTCCGTCCGAGCCTGGTCGTCGAGGGGCTCGGCGCGTACGCGGAGGACGCCGTGCGGCTGCTGCGCGTCGGCGGGACCGTCATCGAGATGGTCAAGGCGTGCGCGCGGTGCGTCATCACCACCACCGACCAGGAGACCGGCGAGCGGGGGCGCGAGCCGCTGCGGACGCTGGCGTCCTACCGGACCATCGACCGCGGCATCCGGTTCGGCCAGAACGCCGTCCCCCGCGAGCTGGGCACCCTGACGGTCGGCGACGAGGTGGAGGTCCTGGAAGCCGCCCGCTGAGGGGTCGGCCGCTGAGGGGGTCGGCCGGCGCGGGTCAGCCGACGACTTCGCCGGTCTCGTTGCCGAAGCGGTCGCGCATGCGGGTCGGGACGATCTCGACCGTCAGCCCCGGCAGCGACGCGATCGGGGTGGTACCGGCGACCGGGCGGAGCGCGGCGACGAACTCGTCCAGGCCCTCGGGCGGGATGCTCACGTCGAGGCGCCCGTCCTCGGGTTCCACGACCGCGTACGCGCCGGCGGGCTGGAACACCATCCGGGTGTCCTCGGTCTGCAGGAGCAGCGTGCGGCCGAAGGGGAGCCGCCCTTGGAGCGACTGCGCGATCGCCTCCGCCTGCAGCGCGCCGATCCGCAGGGTCGCGGACGCGCCGTCCAGGTCCCAGTGCGCCGTGGTCACGTACAGGGCGCCGCTGCTCGACCCGTCGCGCGCGATGCCCTCGCGGACGGCGCGGGCCAGCTCCGGGACGGCGAGGAGTGAGCGCCGGTCGATGTCGGTGACGAACAGCGGCAGGTGCGGCTCGACCGCCCGCAGGAACGACGTGGCGTCCCACTGCCGGACCGCCTCGTACTCCTCCGACGCGAGCCCGACCACCTGCAGGAACCGCACCCGGCCGTGCGGCGTGCCGATCTCGCCCAGCTCCGGGTCGGTGACGAACGCGACGGCGCGGATCTCCGAGTCCTCGCGGTCGGCGGCGATCGGCCCGTTGACGTTCATGTGGTGCCCGGGCTCGAACCAGTTGCCCGAGCTGAACACGTACCGGCCGAGGTTCTGCAGCAGGTTGGCCGCCCAGACCGGCGGCTCGGCCTCCGCCGGGTCGCGGGCGAGCCGGAACGTGAACTCGAATCCCCAGCCGGACTCGTCCGGGTCGGCCGACTCCTTGCTGTACAACTCGGACATTCCGTACGAAATGAAATGCCAGTGCGGGACGGGCTCCGTCCGGGCGTAGACGCTGATCCCGTCGAGCGGATCCGGGCCGCCCAGCGCCCACTTGACCAGGGTGCCCAAGTGGTACGGCTCGGCGTCCCCGTAGAGGGGCCGCAGCGCGGCGTCGATGGCGTCCCAACCCGGCGACTCGTCCATGGATGATCACCCTAGACCCGCCGGCCCGCACCCGTCCGCCGGACGCCTCAGCTCGGATTTTCCTCGGGAATGCGAACCTTTGGGCCGCTCTGGGGGTCTCACCAAGCAGACTGGCGCAAGGGTGGCGCATGCGGACACCCCACCCCCGGGCCGGTGGTTTACTGGGGGCGCGTTGGCGCAGCGGGACCGATCGGCGCGCCCGGCCCCCGTGGTCCCACCTTCATCGGGCAGGCACCTTAACCGCGTTTCAAAGGAGATATGGCGGAATGAGCATGGGCCACGAGGTTCGGTATCGCGTGCGCGGCGGCCGGCAGCTGCACGGCACCGTCTTCGTCCAGGGCGCCAAGAACGCCGTCCTGCCGATGATCGGTGCTTCGCTGATGGCCTCCCGCGGACGCACGGTGCTGCGGAACGTTCCGATCATCGAGGATGTACGCCGGGCGGTGGAGCTCGCCCGGGCCGTCGGCGCCAAGGCCGAGCTGCACGAGACCGAACGCACTCTCGTGATCGACGCCTCCTCGCTCAGCAGCCCGGTGCTGCCCGCCGAGATCGCCTCCCGCTTCCGCGGCTCGTTCCTGTTCGTGCCGGCGCTGCTGCACCGGCTCGGCGAGGCGGTCATCGAGGGCGTCGGCGGCTGCAATCTCGGCAGCCGCAACCTGGACTTCCACTACAACGGCTTCAAGCGGATGGGCGCCACTGTCACCGAGCACGTGGCCGACAACGGCGACGGCATCATCCACATCAAGGCCGGCGACCTGCGCGGCGGCACGCTGTACTGCGACACCCCGTCGCACACCGGCACCGAGAACCTGATCATGGCGGCCGCGCTGGCGCACGGCACCACGCTGATCAAGAACGCGGCGCTGGAGCCGGAGGTCCTCGACAACATCGCGATCCTGCAGGCGATGGGCGCGAAGATCAGCGGCGGCGGCACCGGCTTCATCACCGTCGAGGGCGTCGACGAACTGACCGCCGTCGAGCACACCGTCATGCCGGACCGGATCGACGCCGGCGTCTTCGTGATGGCCGCCGCGATCACCGGCGGCGACCTGAACCTCGTCGGCGCCACGCTGGAGCACCTCGGCGTCGCCGCCGACAAGCTCGAGCAGATGGGCGTGGAGTTCCACCAGCAGGGCGCGGTGCTCCAGGTCCGCCGCCAGCGCACGCTCCGCCCGATCAACGTGATCACCGACGAGTACCCGGGCTTCGCCACCGACCTGCAGTCGCCGATCATGGCGCTGTCCTGCCTGGCCGAGGGCCCCTCCTACATCTACGAGCGGATCTTCGACGGCCGGTTCAAGCTGGCCGACGAGCTGCGCAAGATGGGCGCCGACATCGAGGTGGACGGCAACCGCGCCAAGGTCAACGGACCGCGCGGGCTGCGCGGCGCCGAGGTGGAGGCGCACGACCTGCGCTGCGGCAGCGCGCTGGTGCTCGCGGGCCTGGCCGCCGAGGGCGAGACGACGATCACCTCCGCCTACTACCTGGACCGCGGTCACGCGCACACCGCCGAGCGCCTCTCGCAGCTGGGCGCCGACATCGTCCGCGAAGCGGACTGACCGGACCCCTTAACGACTCCGGAACCGGCCCGGCGGGATGATCCCGCCGGGCCGGTCTGCTGCTGACTGACTGGTCATTTTCGTCCGGTCCAATCGGCCGCATGTGGCCTTCGCTCTGACCCAATCGCGAGTGGTTCCTTACCGGCGTTGTCACAGCGGGCCGGGAAACGATGGGGACCAGTCGTCACCGGATGGTCACGCAAAGTCGGCGCACGGCGCCGCACCAGCGCGGACGGGCGGGTTCCTGACCAGCGGGGAAATCTGTATGGAACGATCCAAAAACGCCCCTTCCGGGGACGGTGAAAAATCACCGGGACGGCCCCTCCGGGCCGCCCGGACGGATCACTCGTCTTTCCCGGGCCGCCGGCAACGGGTTGATCGAGTTTCGGCCCGCGCGTAAACCAAACGGCCACCGCAGGGGTCTTCTCAGTGCGCGTCAGCGCCCGGAGGTGGGCCTCCTGGCGTTTTCGGGTCTTGTTTTTCAACTTCGGACGTCCGAAGATGCAGGATCAAGACTGACCGATTGGTGACAAATTACTGACCAGGGGGTCGCGTAGGTTACTTTTTCGCCGCACTCTTGATTCGATTTCGCGTCTGGGCGTCACACATCGCCGCCCTGACCCGATCTGCCCACTGAGGAACGAATCGCACGGGAACTGCGGTGCAGGGTCAGAAGGCAGGGGCGACAAGCCATGAGACGACCGTTGGGCGGAGCGTGCGCGAACGCGTGGCCGGGGCCGTGCCCCCGAGAGGATGGACCGGAAGCGAGCGATCATCGATGACGGCGGCACGAACGGGCTCGGTCACGCCCGATCTCACCATCGGCGTGGTGGGCCCCCATGACCTCGTCGAACGGGTCATGCTGATGGGCCACGGCCCCACGCCGGTGCCGAGCCGGCTGGTGGCCGCCGCCTACCGCGACGAGCAGGAGGCGGCCGACAAGGTCGTCCGGCTGGGGTCGGGGGTGGACGTCTGCCTGTTCGCCAGCCCGGTCCCCTACGACTTCGCGCGCAAGGCCGGCGTGCTCACGATGCCCGCCACCTACGTCCCGCTGAACGGCGCGGCGTTACAGGGGGCGCTGCTGCGCGCCTCCCTCGACGAGCGCTTCGACCCGTCCCGGGTGAGCATCGACGTGCTCGGCCGCGCCGAGGTCGAGGAGGCCTACGCCGAGATCAACCTCGGCACCGAGCAGGTCCACCTGCGCGAGGAGGCCGCCGGCCCCGGCACGCTCGCCGCCTTCCACGAGCGGCTGTGGCGGCGCGGCGCGACGACCGTCGCGATGACCTGCGTGCACGCCACCGCCGAGCGGATGGAGATGGCGGGGGTGCCGACCATCCGGGTCCGCCCGACCGGCGCGTCCATCCGCAGCTCCCTGCAGACCGCCGCGCTCCTCGGCGCCCACCACCGGCTGGAGGAGTCGCAGCTCGTCGTCGTGCTGGTGGACGTGCCGACCCTGCGCGAGACCCCGCGCCGCGTCACCCCCCGCTACTGGCGGGACGAGCTGAAGCTCGCGCTGCACCGCGTGCTGCTCCAGGAGGCGCACCGGATGAACGCGTCGGTGTGGCCGCTGGACGACCACAGCTACCTCGTCATCGCGACGCGCGGGTCCGTCACCGCGTCCACCGAGGGCTTCCGGACGCCGCCGTTCGTCGAGCGGGTCCGCGAGGAGCTCGGCCTCGCGATCGAGGTCGGCATCGGGATGGGGCGCACCGCGCACGAGGCGGAGAACCACGCCCGCGCCGCGCTCGCCCGGTCGCAGAGCTCCCAGCGCGCGCAGGGCTTCGCGCTCGACCGGGACGGCCGCGCGCTCGTCCCGGCGCCGCGCACCCCGCCGCGCAGCCAGCCGCAGGCCAAGCCGAAGGGCCTGGAGATCCTCGCGCGGCTCGCCGACAAGCTCGGCGACCAGGAGCAGCCGCTGATCGTGGACGCCGAGAACGCCGGGAAGATGCTCGGGGTCACGCCGCGCACCGCCCGCCGGCTGCTGCGCACCCTCGTCGAGGAGGGCCTCGCCTGGCCGCTCCCCCCGAACCGCACCCCGCAGCCCGGCCGTCCCCGCCAGCTCTACCGCCTGATCGTCGAGAAGCTCGGCCCGGCGAAGACCGGCTGACCCGCCCGGCCTGCCGCGCGCCCCGCCCGCCCCATCCGGGCCCGGGCCATGGGCCGCCGGAGCCCGTCCACCGGACGTCACGCCCTGGCGTCCGGCGCCTGCGTGCTGTAAAACAGACATCGGTGTTCTTTTGATCCGGCGCCCGCAACGCTCCCACCCCGCCCCCGGGCGGCGGCGCCGGGGACGGCTCCCGGCACCCCGATCTGGAAGGCGGCGGCGATGGCAGGTTCATCGGACGGCGACAGCGCGGCGACCGGGACGGCGGCTGGCGCTGGGGCGCGCCCCCGACGACGGTCATGGCCGGCCGCCGGTACGGCGAGATCTGCTTCCGCGCGATGGACGGCAAGTACGTCCTCACCTGGCTGGACGCCGCGACGGCGACGATCCGGGCGATGGTCTTCCCGCTCCCGACCTCGGACCTGACCCGGACGCTGGAGCAGACGATGATCGTCAACGGCCCGGCGCAGGCGCAGGTGGGCAACGTCGTCACCGCCCCGTACGGCGGGTTCGTCGTCCCCGGCTCGACGTTCGGCGACTTCCACATCATCGTCAGCCAGTGGTACGACCCGACGAACTACCGGTTCATGCAGTACCGGGTGTACATGCTGTCCTAGGCGGGGTGCTGTGCCGGGCGCCGTCCCGCGGGCGGCGCCCGGCGGCCCTCAACCGCGCTCCTTGGCGACCGCCTCGCGGACCGCCGGGACGACCTCCTCCGCCCAGCGGCCGAGGGAGACCTCGTCCTGGGTGCCGCCCTTGGGAGAGAACAGGATGAAACCGGACGCGCCGTGCTCCAGCACCGCGCCGGTCAGCTCCTCGACCCACTGGCCGGCCGACCCGCCGATCCAGCGCCCGTCGCCGTCGCGGGTGGCGGCGAGCGGCCGGTCGGTGATGCGTCCGGGCAGGTTGAAGACCGTGCGGACCGCGGCCGGGTCGCGTCCCGCGGCGGCGGCCGCCTCGTCGATGACCGGGCGCGACGTCCGGTACCGCTCGCTGAGCCAGTCCGCCGCGTGGCCCGGGATCCAGCCGTCGGCGACCCGGCCGGTGGCGGCCAGCGACCGCCGGCCCACCGAGCCCGTCCAGACCGGCGGCGCGTCCACCGGTGCCGGCTCGATCTCGGTCACCCGGTAGTGCCGCCCCTCGTGGGTGACCGGCTCGCCGCCACCGGAGAGCTCCCTGACCAGCACGATCGCCTCCTCGAAGGCGTCGACGGCGTCGGCGGGCGCGAGCCGCAGGACGCCCATGTCGGCGATCCGGTCCCACAGCCCGCCCGCGCCCATGCCGAGCACGACGCGCCCGCCGGACAGCGCGGACAGCGTCGTCACCGCCCGCGCGAGCATCGGCGCCGGGCGGGTCGGCAGGTTCGTGACGTTGGCGAACCCGGCGATGCGGTCCGTCCGGCCGAGGAGGAACCCGATGGTGGCGTAGGCGTCCAGGCGCGCGCCGATGTAGGGGTGGTCGGAGAGCGAGAAGATGTCCAGCCCGTCGCGGTCGGCGCGCTGGACCTTGCGCATGAGCGCCGGCCCCTCGTCGATGGTGCTGTGCGCGCCGAAACCGAAGACGACTTCCTGTGCGGACATGGCTCCGCCTTTCGTTTCGATGGGATCCGGGACGCCGCTGGGGCGTTCGCTTTCAGGCGGTGGGCCCGAACTGGGCGACGAATCGGCCGGTGAACAGGTCCGTTCCCTTGTACTCGGCGACCATCGCGGGCGACGCGGCGGTCGGGCCGTCCGGGGTCGGCAGCTGCCCGACACCGCCGCGCGTGCCGAGCGGGAGCAGCATCATCGGGTACGGCTGCGGCCGGTAGACGGCCGTGGGCCGCTCGCCGTTCAGCTGAGCCTTGATGTTCTCGACGACGACCTCGGCGTGCCGCGTCGCCCACCCGGCCATCTTGGCCTCCGCGACGTCGGTGATGTCGCCGACCGCGTAGACGTGGTCGTGCCCGGCGACGTTGAGGGACTCGGTGACGCCGACCCGGCCCAGCGCGTCCGGGGTCGTGAGCCGCCCGTCGGCGAGGTAGTCGCTGTTGGTCCGCACGCCGTAGGCGCGGAACCAGATGTCGGCCGTGATCTCCTCGCCCCCGGTGGTGGCGGCGGTGAAGGTGCCGGCCCGGCCGGGTTCGGTGGCCGGCGGCGCGGCGAGGGCGGTGCCGAGCCGCACCTCGATGCCCCGCTCGTCGAGCTGGCGCCGCAGGTCGGCGACCACCGCGGGCTCGAAGCCGGGCAGCAGGCCGGCGGCCGGGTCGACGACGGTGACCCGCTTGTCCGGCCAGACCTCCTTGATCTCCCCGGCCAGCTCCAGCCCGACCGGCCCGGCGCCGAGGATCAGCACCCGGCCGGCGCCCCGCAGCTCCTTGTGGGTCCGGCGGAGATCGTCGAGCGCCTCGTCGACGGTGTCGGAGCCGGGCTTGGCGGGATAGGCGTAGCTGGAGCCGGTGGCCAGGACCAGGTAGTCGGCGTCGACACGGCCGCCGGACGCGAGGGTGACGCCGCGGGGGTCGACGGAGGCCGCGCGGTCGCGGACCAGCCGGCCGCCCTCGGTGAGCAGCGTCGCATAGGGGAAGAACATGTTGGCGGCCCACTCGGGCCTGGTGAGCGCGCGCAGCGACGCGGCCGCGTTGACGAACGCGTCGCGCGGATCGATGAGGACGACGTCGGCCTCCGCCTGCAACGCCTTGGCGACCGACGCGCCGCCGTACCCTCCGCCGATGACCGCGACCGTACGACCCATGGTGACACCACTCCCGCAAGAAAGGTTCAGTTCGTAGTACGAACAGTAGCAGTTCGTACTACGAACAACAACCTCGCCGGTGCGGGAGGCGATTCCCCGGCGTCAGCGCGGGCGGTCGGCGGCGGCCTCCTCGTCCGGCTCCTGGAAGACCATCGGGACCTCGTTGTCCAGCACGACGCGGCCGAGCAGCCCGGCGAGCGCGTCCCGCTCCCCGGCGCTCAGACCGCCCGCCAGATCGTCGATCCGCTTGCAGGTCTCGGTGTAGAACGCGTCGACGAGCTCGGCGCCCCGGGCGGTCAGCGCGACCCGCACCGCCCGCGTGTCCCGGGGATCCGGCTCGCGCCGCACCAGCCCGTTGCGCTCGGTGCGGTCCACCAGCCCGGTGAGGCTCGACTTCGCCAGCCCCAGCGTCGCGCCCAGCTCGCCCATGCCGTACGACCGTCCCATCAGCACGCAGAGGAGCTGCCCCTGCTGCTGGGTCAGCCCGTACTCCCGGGCCGACGCCGCGTACACCGCGTCCACGAGGAACGAGGACCGCACGAGCGCGGCCACGACCCCGATCCGGCCGTCATCTTCTTTGACCACGGGGCCAGGTTAACACCGGACACCCTCTATAATTCGCGCAGCGAACTGCTTCGCCGGCGCCCCCGCGCCGGGCCGGGGCGGCCGGGCCGAGGCGGCCGGGCCGAGGCGGCCGCCCCGGCACTCCGCGCACCCGCCCCGCTTCGCCGCAGGCTCCCTTCGCGCTTCGCCGGAGGCGCCCCGTCGCGCGGGCGGTTCGCACCCGCCCGACCTCAAGATCATTTTCGGTCGTCCGATTTCCGGGGCCGCGCATTGCGGCGAGATCGGACGGCGCCGCCCGGAAACGAGTTTCCGGGCGGCCGGATCAAATGCGCCGCGAATGGCCTTGACCGATCACCTTTCGCCCTTCATGATGGCGGTCACGTGAGGCATCATCGCTGATCCCGGCCGCATGCCCGGCCGGATTCCTCGGCGCTGGGCGCGTGCCCCCGTACCGGTTCACCCCTTTCCGGATCCGTGGAGCGCGCCGTGCACCCGACAAGCCCGATCGCCATGGCCGGCGCGTCGCGCCTGCCGGCGGTCCGCGCCGGTCCGGCTCTCCCGCGGGCCTCAGCAGGGCAGACCGCCTCCCGTCCCGAACGCCCCGGCCGCGGTGCCCCGGGCGGCCGCGAGCCGCCCGGGCGGCGACCGGCCCTCACCGCCCCTCCCTGAACCCCACCCCGCCCCTTTCGAACCCCGCCAATTCCTCCCTGCGCACGCGCCATTCACCGGGCGCGCACTTTCGCATGCACAAATGCGCCAATTAGCCTTCCGGTCTAATAGAAACCAGGAAGTGTCTCAATCCGGCCACCCTCTTGAATTCGCCCGGCGGAGATGTGCTTAATCCCGGTACCACCCCCTTGACACCTCGCGAAGGGAGCCACAGGTGTCACGTGTTCGAAAGCTCGCAGTCGCAGGGGCCGCATCGGCCTCGGTGCTCGCCCTGGCGGTCGCGCCGGCATCCGCCGCGACCACCACGATCCACAGCGGCAGCCAGACCGGCCCCCTCTACTCCGGCGGCGTCGTCGCGACCAACCTCGGCAACGTCTCGGTCGTCACGTCGCTCAGCAACGCCACCTGCACGTCCGCGATCCAGAACGGCACGATCAACTCCGACGGCACCGCCCTGAACGTCACGTCGGCGTCGTTCACCGGCTGCACCAGCAGCCTCGGCACCGTGACCGTGACCGCCCAGAACCTGCCCTGGACCGGCGGCTCCGTCGTCTACGCCCCCGTCTCCGGCGGCAGGGACGGCACCATCACCGTCGCCCACTACACCGTCGGCGCCACCGTCTTCGGACTCAGCTGCGTCTACTCCGGGACCCTCACCGGCGACGGCTTCAACCCGAACAACGCCAACCGGCCCGACACCTCCGTCGCCCAGGCCCAGGCCAAGATCACCAATGGCACCGTGAGCAAGCTGAGCGGATCCGCGCTCTGCCCGGCCACGGCCACGGTGACCGCCGCCTTCAAGCTGGTCGGCAGCGGCGGCCAGCAGCTCTGGGCCGCGAGCTGACCCACGGCCGGGCCGTTCCGTCCCGCCGGGGCGGAACGGCCCGGTTCCGGGGCGCCGCGACCGGTGGCCGGGCGTCAGTTGCGGTGCGGGAACGCCTTCGCGACGGCCAGGAACGCGTCGTTCTCCTCCGGCGAGCCGATCGAGACGCGCGCGCCCTCCCCCTCGAACGGGCGGACGCTCACCCCCTGCGCGTCGCACGCCGCCGAGAAGTCCATCGTCCGCTCCCCGAGCCGCAGCCACACGAAGTTGGCCTCCGTGGGCGGGACCGTCCAGCCGTCCGCCAGCAGCGTCCCGCGGACCCGGTCGCGCTCCTTGACCGTCCGCTCGACCCGCTCCAGCAGCTCGTCCCTCGCCTCCAGCGACGCGATGCCCGCCGCCTGCGCCACGGAGTTCACGCTGAACGGCAGGAACGTCTTGCGGATCGCGCCCGCCACGATCGGGTGCGCCACCAGGTACCCGATCCGCAGCCCCGCCAGCCCGTACGCCTTCGAGAACGTCCGCAGGACCGCCAGGTTCGGCCGGTCGCCGTACATCGTGAGCCCGTCCGGGACCGCGTCGTCGCGGACGTACTCGCGGTACGCCTCGTCCAGCACGACCAGGCAGTCCTCCGGCACCCGGTCGAGGAACGCCTCGATCTCCGCGCGCGGCACCACGGTCCCGGTCGGGTTGTTCGGGTTGCAGAGGAACACCAGCCGGGTCTTCTCGGTGATCGCGTCGGCCATCGCCGGCAGGTCGTGCGTCTCGTCCTTCAGCGGCACCTGGACGCCCGTCGCGCCCGACAGCGACACCAGCAGCGGGTACGCCTCGAACGACCGCCACGCGTACACCACCTCGGTGCCCGGCTCGGCGACCGCCTCCAGCAGCATCTGGGTCATGCCGACCGACCCGCAGCCCACCGCGACGTGGTCTGGCGTCACGCCGCAGAACGCCGCGATCGCCTCCGTCAGCGCCGTCGCGTTGTTGTCGGGGTAGCGGTTGACGTTCCGCGCCGCCTCGGCGATCGCGTCCAGGACCGAAGGGAGCGGCCCCTCCGGCGACTCGTTGGACGAGAGCTTGAACGAGCGGCCTTCGGGCGACACCACGACCTTCCCGGGCTTGTAAGCCACGAACCGGTCGAGGACGGAGCGGAAGCGCGGAGTGGTTGCCTCGGACACCGTTGTCCTCCAGGTCTGCACAGGGGTGTTGGGGTCAAGCCTACGGAATGCGCCACGTCCCAGGCCAAAGCGGGACACGCCCCGGCTCAGGGGGCCGCGGCGTCCCGCATCATCCAGCACACCGCGACGATCCGGACGAACTCCCAGTCGCGGGTGCTGTCCGGCCACCAGCCGCGGTTGAACGCCTCCTCCGCGAACGACCGCAGGTAGCCCATCAGCTCGTCCTCGCCCGGCTCGCCCAGCTCGTCGCGCAGGCTCGCCACGTGCTGGTCGACCGCCGCCGCCAGCCCGGGGGACCCGGCCATCTCCGCGACGCCGGCCTCCCCGATGTCCCTGACGAGCAGGCCGAGCACTTCGGACGAGTCACCGTTCATAGGTCGCAAGCTAGCAATCCCGCCCGGATGCCCGCGACATCACCCCAGGTCAACGAGGCGATCTTTTACCCTCGCCGCCCTGGCCCCGGGGGACGGTCAGCCGCGGGGGCGCAGCATCGGGGGGCGCAGCTGCTCGGCGTCGCCGCGCCGGTACAGCCGCGCCGGGCGGCCGCCGTCGCGGGTCGTCGTCCGGTCGGTCGGGATCAGGAACCGGTCCGCGCCCGTCACCTTCCGGTGGAAGTTCCGCGGGTCCAGGACGGTGCCCCAGACGATCTCGTACACCCGGCGCAGCTCCGCGACCGTGAACTCGGGCGGGCAGAACGCCGCCGCGAGCGAGGTGTACTCCAGCTTCGCCCGCGCGCGCTCCATCCCGTCGCACAGGATCCGCCGGTGGTCGAACGCGGCCCGGTCGTTGTCGATCAGGTCGTCCACCGCCGTCCACAGCACCTGCGCCCGGCTGGAGGCGGGCAGGTCCGGGGCGAGGCCGAGGTAGGCGACGCTCACCACGCGCTGCCGCGGGTCCCGGTCCGGATACCCGTAGGTGGCGAGCTGCTCCAGGTGGATCCGGACGTCCGCGAGCCCGGCCCGCTCCGCCATCAGCCGGGACGCGGCGGCGGGCAGGTCCTCGTCGAGCTGGATGAACCCGCCGGGCAGCGACCACGCCCCGTCGTAGGGCGCCCGGTCCCGCCGCCACATCAGCGCGGACAGCCGCTGCTCCCGCACGGTGAGCACGACCAGATCGACGGAGACAGCGAGCCGCGGCACGGACATGGAGCGAGTCTATTGGGGCCCGGCGGGGGCGGCGGGCCCCTGCGGAAACGGCCGGTGCCCCGCCGCTCGGGCGGGACACCGGCCGCGTCGCCGGGACGGTCTTCGGGGGTCAGTCCTTGTCGGGGCCCTCCACGGGGCCGGCCGGGACGGCCGGGGCGGCGCCGTTGGCCGGGTTGCCGTTCTGTCCGTTCTGTCCGTTCTGGCCGTTCATGCCCGCCAGCAGCTGGCGGGCCACGCCGAGCCCGGTGCCGCCGAGCGTCAGCGCCTTGGCGAGCATGTCCTCGATGCCCTCCGCGCCGTTCAGCACCACCATGTTGTCGACGTTGCCGAACACGCCCGCGCCGGCCTGGACGATCTCCGGCCACTTCTCGGCGAGCTGCTGGGCGATGACCGCGTCGGTGTTCTGCGCCAGCGCGTCCGCGCGGGCCTTGATCGCCTCGGCCTCCGCGAGGCCCTTCTGCCGGGTCGCCTCGGCCTGCGCCTCACCGAGGAGGCGGGTCGCCTCGGCCTCCCGCTGCGCCTTCAGCTGCACCTCGGTGGCGGCGGCCTGCGCGTAGGAGATGCGCTCCTCCCGCTCGGCCTCGGCCAGCTTCACCTGCTCGTACGCGCGCGCGTCGGCCGGCTTGCGGACCTCGCTCTCCAGCCGCTTCTCGGTGCGCTCCGCCTCCAGTTCGGCGTTGCGGGTCTCCTTGAGGATGACCTCCTGGCGGGCCTGCTGCGCGGCCTGCTGCACCTGGCCCTCGTACTCCGCCTTCTTGATCTCGGTGTCCCGGATCACCGCGGCGTTCTCCCGCATGGCCTCCTGCTCCTTGCGGGTGGCCTCCTGGTCGCGCTCGGCCTCGGCGATGCGGGCCTCCGCGGCGACCCGCGCGGCGTGCGGGCGGCCCAGGTTGGTGATGTAGCCGGTCTCGTCGTCGATCTCCTGGATCTGCAGCGAGTCCACGACCAGGCCGAGCTTGCTCATCTCGTCGGCGGCCGAGCCGCGGGTCTCGGAGGTGAGCCGCTCGCGGTTGAGGATGAGGTCCTCGACGGTCAGGTTGCCGATGATCGAGCGGAGGTGGCCGGTGAACAGCTCGTGGATCGCGCCGTCCATCGACTTCTGCTGCTCCAGGAAGCGGCGCGCCGCGTTGGCGATCGACACGAAGTCGTCGCCGACCTTGTAGATCACGACGCCGCGGACCTTCACCGGGATGCCCTGCTGGGTCACGCAGTGCACCTCGAGGTTCGCGGCGCGGCTGTCGAGCCGGAGCCGGCGGGCCGTCTGGAAGCCCGGCAGCACCGAGGTGCCCTTCCCCGTGACGATCTTGAACCCGAGGCTCTCCACCCCGTCGATCGGCTTGGACCGGGCGCCCAGGCCGGAGATGATCAGGGCCTCGTTCGGCTCCGCGACCCGCCAGACCATCTTGAACAGCACGATCAACACGATGATGGCGACGACCACGGCGATCGCCACCGCGAAGATGGGCATGCGGCCTCCTCACTCTCGGCGGGCGGCCGGCCCGGTGGAGGCGGGTCCCGTCCGCGTTTTCCAGTAGACGCAGCGGACCCGCCGTTGGTTCGCCCCTTTTGGGGCGGTCTTAGGAACCCAGCGCGTGGGCCACGTACACCGTCCGCGGCGGGTGGTACTCGACCACGACGACGATCGAGCCGACCGGGATCTCCTCGCGCGGATCGACCGGATGCGCGTAGAAGGCCTCCGCGCCGCCGCGGATCGCGATCATGACCTCGCCGACCAGCCCGGGGCCGATCCGGCCGGTCACCCGGCCCTCCTTGCCGATCAAGGGCAACCCCCGCTCGTATCGTTCCGACGGAGCGGCCGGAGACGCCGGTGGGCCGCCCCCTCGCCGGGGTCCCGGCCCGCCCGGAGCCGCTCCCCGCACCGCGTAAGGCGAACGGTATCCGCCCGGTCCCCGTCCCCGCACCGTCAGATCGACCCCGCTCCCCGATCACGCACGGGCCCGCGGAGCGAGCGCCAGCGAGCGCAGCGGGCACGTGCGTCGGTCGGTGGGCTGTTTCGCGGGGAGCTCCAGCGGAGCGGGAAACGGCCCACCGACCGTTGACGGGGGTTCCAGGGGGTCGCCCCCCTGGAAAACACAGCCCCCTTGGGCTACTTGAGAATCTTGTGGGCCTGGGTCACGGAGGCTCGGGCGAGGGCCTCGGCTTCGGAGCGGGTCGCGTTCGGGCCGAAGACGGTGACGGTGCCGAGGTAGTGGCGGCCCTCGAACACCACGTACCAGGTGTTCGTGCGCTGGTCACCGCTGGTGGTGGCGACGCCGACCGTCCGGGAGCCGTTGCCGACGTCGCCGCGCCGGGTCTCGGTGACCTGGTGCTCGGCCCACTTCCCGGCGAGGCGGGTGCGGAACGTCAGGCAGCCGGTGGGGACGCGCGCCTCCACCTGCTTCTCGGCGTCGGCGTCCGCGACGCCCATCAGCGTCTCCGTCACGGTCTGGCCGTCGCTCTTGACGAAGGTGACGAGCGCGGTGGGCACGTCCGCGGCGACCTTCCCGCCGCCGGCCTGGGCGTCCGCGCACTTCGGCTTGTCGAGGGCCGCCTCCTCGCGGACCTGCGCGGCGTTCCGGAGCGCCTTCAGCGAGCCGTACTCGCCGGAGTCGGGCTCGCCGCGCCGGTAGCCGGTGACCTGCTGGAGCAGCGCCTGCCCGAGCTGGTCGGAGGTGTAGCCGGTGCCGGCGGGCGCGGCGCGGGCGGGGCCGACGGCCTCCCCGGCGCGCCCGCCGCCGGAGCCGCCGCAGGCGGACGCCGCCGCGACCGTCGCCAGCACCGCGATCGGGAGGAGCCTGTGCGCCATGCCCGCGACCCTAGGCGCCCGGCCCCCGCGGCGCCCGGCCGACACGCTGTGCGGGCGGCAGGAGCCCCCCATCCAGGCCGGAATCGGCCCGCAGGCGCCTATTGCGGGGCATTCCACAGGGCGGTGATCTCCGCGGCGCGCCGCAGGTGCGGGGCCGGGTCCTCGCCGACGAGGCGGGCGAGCTCGGCCAGCGTGCGGGCGGGCGGCGGCAGGGCGACGGCCAGGCTCTCCAGCCCCGCAGGCGGGCCGTCCCGATGCGGCAGCAGCGCCTTGTACAGCTCGGCCGCGCCCTGCTCGTCGCCCAGCGCGACCACGGTCATGGCGCGGAACGTGCTGAACATCGTGAAGAAGTAGTCCGGCTGGATCGGCGGGGCCGACGCGTGGAGGCGGCGCGCCTCGTCGAGCCGGCCGGCGGCGGCCTGCGCGGCGGCGAGGACGTCGGTGACCAGCGGCGCCAGCTCGGGCGGGACGTCCCCGGCCTCGGCGGCGAACCCGGCCAGCGTGCCGCGCGACACCGCCAGCGTCGCGCGCGTGAGCAGGGCGAACCCGGCGGTGTGCAGCGACCCCTGGTCGGCCATCGCCCGGGTCGCGGCGGCGTAGCGGCGCTCCGCCTCGTCCAGCCGGCCCTCGGCCTGGGCGAGCGCGGCCTCGGCGACCTCGCAGACGACGCCCGCCTCGGGCATCCGGTAGCGGCGGGCCAGCTCCGCCGCCTCGGCGACCCGGGCGCGCACCTCGGCGGGGCGCTCCTCCCACACGGCGGCGGCGGCGAGGTTGAACGTGCCCGACCACAGCGCGGTGGGCATGTCGTGCTCGGCGCCGAGGGCGCGGAGCTCGCGGGCCTGCGCCGCCTGGCGGCGGGTCTCGCCGGGGTCGTGCCCGCGGTAGTCGCGCTCGCGGCCGAGCGTGAACAGGGTCAGGGCGCGCAGCTTCGGGTCGCCCAGGCTCCGCGCGATCTCGACGGCCTCCTCGGCGGCGGCCCGTCCCCGCGCGTCCCCGGTGCCCGTCAGCTCGGCGGCGTAGGCGTCGAGGAGGCGGCACCGCACGTCCGGCGCGAGGCCGTCGAGGTCCAGCAGCCGGGAGAGCAGGCCGACCAGGTGCTCGTCGACGGCCCCGTACGGGCGGAGCTGCCAGGGGGCCGGTTCGGTCCACGCGGTGAACGCCGCCAGCAGCAGGTCGTCGCGCCCGGCCTCCTCGGCGAGGTCGACGGCGCGGCGGCGGGTGGCGCGGGCGTCCTGGACGGCGCCCGCGCGCGCTTGGGCGCGCAGCAGCCGGCCGAGCAGGTCGACGCGGTCTGCGGCGTCCCGGCCCGGCATGCGCTCGAACGACTCCAGCGCCTGGGTGAGCAGTTCGACGGCGGTCTCGTGCGCGTACCGGTGTTCGGCGAGGTCGGCGGCCCGGACCGCGTACTCGACGGCCTTGGCGGCGGTCGCGGCGGACGCGGCGCGGTGGAAGTGGTACGCCAGCGCCGGCGCGTCGTCGGGGGTCAGGCGCTCCAGGGCGGCGCCGAGCCGGGCGTGCATGCGGGTGCGGCGCAGCGCGCTGAGGTCGGCGATCATCGTGTCCCGGACGAGCGCGTGCGCGAACCGGACCCGGCCCGGGGCGCGCTCGGTCAGCAGGCCCGCCACGAGCCCGGCGTCGAGGGCGTCCAGCACCGCGTCCTCGCCGGCGTCGGCCGCGAGGACGAGCGCGTCCACGTCGGCCTCGCGGCCGGCGAGCGCGGCCAGCCGCAGGACCGCGACGGCGGGCTCGGGCAGGCGGGCGAGGCGGCGGCGCAGCACGTCCCGCACCCCCTCGGGGACCTCCGAGGTCGCCACGAGCGCGCCCTCGCTGCTGAGCAGCCGGGCGCTCTCCCGCACGTAGAAGGGGTTGCCGCCGGTGCGCTCGGCGAGGGCGGAGACCGTCGCCTCGTCCACGTCGGCGCCGCATTCGGCGGCGATGAGCCGGGCGACCGCCGGCTCCGGCAGCCCGGGCAGCGGCAGCCGCAGCGGCGACCGCCGGGCCAGCACCGCGAGGGTCTCGGTGAGGCGGGTGCCCGCCTCGTCGGCGCGGAACGCGGCGACCACGAGCAGCGGCGCGTCGCCGGACAGGGCGGCCAGCAGGGCGAGGGTCTCGGCGTCGGCCCAGTGCAGGTCGTCGAGCATGACCGCGAGCGGGCGCCGCCGGGCCGCGTCGTTCAGCCAGCCCCAGACGGCCCGGTGGAGGCGGAAGCGGCCGGCGGTGGTGTCGCGGGGCTCGCCGCCGGACGCGTCCCGCAGCAGCGGCGCCGCCTCGGCGGGGGCCGGGACGTGCCGGTCGAGCGCGGTGAGGGCCTCCGTCCACGCCCACGCGGGGGGCGCGCTCTCGCTCTCCGGGCAGCGGCCCGTCACGACGAGCCGGCCCTCCTGCTCCAGGACGCCGGCGAGCCGGGTCAGCAGGGCGGTCTTGCCGAGCCCGGCCTCGCCGGTGACGAGGGCGACGCGCACGCCGCCCTCGCGTGCGAGCCCGGTCAGCGCGGCCAGCTCGCCGTCGCGGCCCAGGAAGGCCGGACCGCCGGGGGCGGGAGCGGGCGCGGGCGCGGGGACCGGCACGGGGGCGGGCGCGGGGAGGTCGAACGCCTCGGTGCGCTGCTGGAGGATCGCCGTCTCCAGATCGGCGAGCGCGGGGCTCGGGTCGAGGCCGAGCTCGTCGGCGAGCGTCGCGCGGACCTCGCGGAGCGCGGCGAGCGCGTCGGCCTGGCGGCCCGCCCCCCACAGCGCCAGCGCCAGCAGCCGCCAGCCCTCCTCGCGGAGCGGCTCGTCGCGGGTGAGGATCTCCGCCTCGGGCACGGCGGCCGCGGCGTCGCCCGCGCGCAGCAGGGCGGCGACGTGCCGTTCGCGGG
This sequence comes from Actinomadura sp. RB99, assembly GCF_014706005.1. Classification (NCBI taxonomy): domain Bacteria; kingdom Bacillati; phylum Actinomycetota; class Actinomycetes; order Streptosporangiales; family Thermomonosporaceae; genus Actinomadura; species Actinomadura sp. RB99. Next base: position 193,141 of record NZ_JABMCA010000001.1, read on the forward strand.
CGGCCAGGCGCAGCTCGTCCAGGCGGCCGATCTCGGCCCGCGCCCATTCCTCGTCGGCGAACTCGGCGAACGCCGGGCCGCGCCAGAGGGCCAGGGCCTCCGCCGGGCGCTCGGGGTCGCGGGCGAGCGCGGCGAAGTGCCAGGCGTCCACGGCCTCGTCGGGCAGGCGCAGCGCGTAGCCGGGCGCGGCGGAGACCAGCACCCGGGCCGGGGCCCGCGGCGGGCGGCCGGGCTCCAGCAGCTTCCGCAGGTTGGAGACGTACGCCTGGAGGGACGTGACGGCCTGGGCCGGGGGCTCGCCGCGCCACAGGTCCTCGATCATGCGGTCGACGGGCACGACCGCGCCACGCGCGGCGACCAGCAGCGCCAGCACCGCGCGCTGCCGCGGCCCGCCCAGCGCCGCCCGCACGCCCGCCACCTCGGCCTCGAAGGCGCCGAGCACCCGAATCCGCACCATCTCGGACAGATCGTAGCCACCGGCGCCGGGACCGCCGTCCAAGCCGCCCTCCGAGCAGCCCTCCAGCCGGTTTCCAAGTCGCCTTCCAGCTCGTGCTCCAAGTCGGTTCCAAGACGCCCCGGGCAGCGTTGGCGGCATGAGCACCGACACCGTTCACACCGCCCTCACCTTCACCCGCTCCATGGTCGTCATCCACCGCGGCATGCGCCGCGAGTCGCGCCTGCTCGCCGAGCTGATCGGCGCGACCCGCCCCGGCGACCGCCGCCGCGCCCGCGCCCTCACCGCGCACCTCGCCGACTACCTGCTCGGCCTGCACAACCACCACCACGGCGAGGACGAGCTGATCTGGCCGCTGCTGCTGTCGCGGGTGGACCTGGACGCCGACATCGTGCTGCGCATGGAGGCCCAGCACGAGAAGGTCGCCGCGACCATCGCCCGCCTGCACGACCTCGCCGGGCCCTGGGCGCGGTCGGCGGACGCCGCGGGCCGTGACGCCCTGGTCGCCGCGCTGGTCGAGCACCGCGCCCTGCTGGTCGAGCACCTGGACGACGAGGAGGCGCACCTGCTGCCGCTCGCCGAGCGCCACCTCACCGAGGACGAGTGGAACGCGCAGGGCGACCACTTCGCGGAGCACACCCCCAAGTCGAAGATCCTCACGCTGCTCGGCGTGGTGCTGGAGGACGCGACGCCGGACGAGCGCGCCGAGTTCCTCTCCGGGCTGCCCGCTCCGGCCCGCGGCTTCTGGCGGCTCTACGGCGAACGCCACCACGCCGCCCGGATGCGGCGGCTCCGCGAGGACGTCCGCACGTCCCGCACCGGCAGCGCCATCGCCCTGCTCACCGGGGTCGGCATCGGCTACGTCGGGCTCTCGTACATCCTCGACCCGGTGGGCACCGCGGCGGGTTTCGGGCTGCCGGCCGTGCCGTCCGGCGACGCCACCGCGTGGCTGAACATCAAGGGCGTCCGGGACCTCGGCACCGGCCTGGCCGTCCTCGCGCTGCTGGCCCGCGGGAAGCGGGAGGCGCTCGGCCTGGTGATGTGCGCGTTCTCGACGATCGCGGCCGGCGACATGCTGACGGTGCTCGCCCACCACGGCTCCAAGGCGACCGCGTTCGGCGTCCACGGCGCGACCGCCGCGGCGGTCCTCGCGTCGGGCCTGCTGCTCCTGCGCACCGCCCGCCGCCGCTGACCGGCGCGGACGGCCCGGTGATCCGGTGGCGCGGCACGTCCGCGCCACCGGACCGCCGCGTCATGCGGACCCTCCGTGACGGCTGTTGATCGCTGGGTAGGCCACGGAGGGCGCCCGGGACCGGGCGCGTGCTCACATCGGGGGAAGAAAATGTTCCGCAGAGTTCTGGTACTGCCCGTCCTGCTGCTGGCGCTGGTCGCCGCGTCCGGGTGCGGCGGAGGCGGTGAGAAGGCGCACGAGGACGGCGCCCATGCCGCCGCGGGACGGGGCGCCGCGGCGGGCTCGCCGGCCGCGTCGCCGTCGTCCTGCCCGACCGAGGCGACCAAGCACTTCGCGAAGACGCGGTTCGCCGCGGACGCCGGCCTGGCGATCGGCGCCTTCCACCGCTACATCTGGAAGCCGTACCAGGCGGGGAGCTTCAAGCAGGGCGCCGACGGCCGGACGAAGGCGTTCGCGAAGGCCGGGGCGGCGGGGCTGTTCGCGGCCAACCGGCTCAACGCCGCGCGCAAGCTGATCGGCGCGGACCCGAAGCTCTGCAACGCTCTGAAGGTCCCGGCGGAGAAGGTGGCGGCGATGTTCTCGGCGCTGGCCGGCAGGTTCAAGTCCGGGCGGCTCGACCAGTCGCAGATCGGGTCGGTGAACTCGGCGGTCGACGGCCTGAAGTCCGACGCCCAGAGCCGGGCGGGCGCGACCATCCAGGAGAAGGCCCCCAACCTCGGCGGCTGACCAGGGCGGGCCGGGGCGGGGCGCCCCTACTGCTGCCCCTCGTCGGCACGCTCGTTGTAGACGGGCGCGTACTCCTGGCCGGACATCTTCTGGATGGTCTCGACGATCTCGTCCGTGATGGCGCGGCGGGCCTTGGCGGGCGGGAGGTCGCGGTAGTGGGAGAAGTCCATCGGCGGGCCGATGCGGACGGTGGGGCGGGGCCCGAAGATCCGCGGCTTGGACGCCCCGATCGGCTGGATCTTCTCGGTGCCCTCCAGCGCGACGGGCAGGACGCGGGCGCCGGAGGCGAGGACGAGCCAGCCGACGCCGGTGCGGCCGCGGTAGAGGCGGCCGTCGGGGGAGCGGGTGCCCTCGGGGTAGATCGCGAAGGCGCCGCTGTTGGCGAGGACGTCGCCGGCCTGCTCCAGGGCGCCCATGGCGGCGCGCCGCGCGCCGCGCTTGACCGGGACGTGGCCGAGGTTCGTGAGGAACCAGCGGACGAAGCCGCGCTTGAGGCCGCCGCCCACGAAGTAGTCGGCCTTGGCGATGTAGGTCACCGGCCGCGGGACGGCGAGGGGGATGATGAAGCTGTCGATGAACGACAGGTGGTTGCTGGCCACGATGAGGGGCCCGTAGGCGGGCACGTTCTCCCCGCCGATCACCCTCGGGCGGAAAAGCAGCCAGAGGATCGGACGCACCACTCGCGTCATGAACGTGTAGAACACCCAGCCTCCTGTCATTCGCACCGCCACTGTAACCTCTGCGCCGATCCGTCCCCGGGTCAGCACCTGCTTTTCCCGCCGCACCGGACGTAAGAAATGGTTCAACCGCTGGTCATGGGGGGCGCCGGTGAACTATTGGGGGCCTTGATCCCGGGGTGGGACTTCGGTCACATTGGGGAGGTGCGGCAATCGTGAAACCATTTCCTACCATCCAGTAAGTTCCTCTGGAGTAAGTTATTCGGGCGGCGGTCGCGGCACGCCGGGACGCACGGGACGGCGCACGGACGGGGCGCCGCGCGGCCCCGGCGGCCAGGGGTGTTACGGTCCGGGACGGGGGAGGGCGACCCGGTCCTTATCCCTGGAAGTGCTTGGATTGCGGGCACGGGTGCGCAATCCTGAGGAGTCACCTGAGGTGGGGTACCAGGTGCGCGGGACCGAGGCGCCCCCGGAGCCGGGGCGAGAGGTGGCCATGGACTTCGACATCAGCCTGATGAAGGACGAACGCTGCACCCTCGTCCGGGTGCAGGGCGACATCGACGTGGTCTCCCGGGCCCGCTTCGAGGAGGCCCTGTTCGAGGTGGTGGACGCGGGCGAGCCCATGGTCGTCGACATGCGGCAGGTCACGTTCTGCGACTCGACCGGCCTCAACGCGATCGTCGCGGCGAACCGGCGCGCCGGGGAGCGCGGCGGCACGGTGGCGCTCGTCGCGCTGCCGCCGCGCGTTCAGCGCGTCTTCCGCATCACCGGGATCGACAAGTTCGTCCCGATCTACGACACGCTGCGGGAGGCGATCGGCGCGCTGCCGTCCACCACGGCCTGACCGCATCACGGCCTGACGGCGGCCGGGCGCCGGAGGCGGCGGGCGTCAGCTGCAGCCCTCGAACTGCGGCACGCTCGTGGTGAGCTTGAGCCCCGACTTGCCGAACCACTTGGTCAGCAGCCGCGCCGCCGTCCCGTCCTGGTACATGTCGGTGATGGCCCGGTTGATCCGCTCGCAGCCCTCCAGGTCGCCCTTCTTCAGCCCGACGCCGTACTTCTCGTCCGTGAACGGCGCATTGATGATCTTGCCGGGGCGGCCGGCGGCGAAGCCGGCGAGGATCAGGTCGTCGGTCGACACCGCGTCCAGCCTCCCGGCCGCGAGGTCGCCCATGCAGGCGCCGTAGGTCGGCGCCTGCACCGGCACCGCGGCGATCTTGCGCTCCTCGATCACCCGCCGCCACGAGTTCGACCCGGTCACCGCGCAGATCTTGCGGCCCTTCAGGTCCCGGATCGCGTGGATCGCCGTGTTGCCCGGCGCGACCAGCGTGTCCTGGTGCGCGACGTAGTACGGGCCCGCGAACGTGACGACCCGCTTGCGGGTGGCGGTGATCGAGTACGTCGCGACGATCATGTCGACGGTGCCGTCCGCGAGGGCCTTCTCCCGGACCGAGGAGTTCGTCGTGCGCCACCTGATCCGGTCCTTCGGCACGCCCAGCCGTCCGGCGATGTAGGTGGCCACGTCGATGTCGAAGCCCTGGTACGTCCCGTCCTTGCCCTTCACGCCGAGGCTCGGCTGGTCCGCCTTCACGCCGATGGTCAGCGAGTGCTTGTGGGCGATCGTCGGCCGGTCCGCGCCGCCGAGCCCGCACGCCGACAGCGGCCCGGCGGCGGACAGGACGGCGCAGGCCAGGGCGGCCGTGCGCCGGGAAGGGAGGCGGACGGAACGGGCACGGGTGGCGCGCATGGGGGGTCTCCTCCGGTCAGCGGAACTCGGCCAGCCGGGGACGGACCCCCGCGACGATCAGCAGCGCGATGACGGCGGCGGCGGGCGGGACGGCCTTCCAGCTGCGCAGCCCGCCGTCCGCGTCCTTGATCTGCCTGGTGAACGCGTCCTGGTGCACGGCGATCAGCGAGCCGAGCGCGGCGTCGTAGGCGTCGAAGTCCGGGATCGCGCCGGTCTGGCGGCCCATCCGCAGCGCGATGGCGCCGGTGCGGTTCCCGGACGCCGCGAGCGACCGCATCCGCTGGTCGTCGCGCTGGACGACGATGTACGCGCGCAGCGTCCGCCGCACCGCGTCGGCCTCGCGGGCGTTCCGCGCCGAGGCGGCCTCGTCCGCGAGGAAGCCGAGGAACGGCGCCGCGCCCTCGCGCGGGCGGTACGGCCCCACCTTCTGCTCCAGCCCCGCGTAGTAGTTCTCCAGGTTCAGCGGCTTGTCGCCGATGTCCGGATAGACCACCGAGAGGGACTTGTCGAGGTAGGTCTGCTCGTAAGTGTCGGCGCGGCCGGGGTCGAGGAGGTAGCGGCTCTCGTCCGCGAACGCGCTGTGGCTGATCGACCGCGCCCGGGACAGCGACAGCACGGAGTCGAAGCCGTCCTCCTTCGCCTTCCGGATGTGCCCCGCCTGCGCCGACAGCAGGCCCGCGCCGACGGCGGTGAGCGCCACGGTCCCGAGCGTCGCCAGGACGAGCGCCGGGTTCAGCAGCCGCCGGAACGTCCGCGCCAGGTACAGCTGCGTCGCGACCAGCAGCAGCAGCGCGACCACGCCCGCGACGACCACCCAGTCACGGCCCGCCAGTACCGACGTCCGCTTCGACTCGTACGCCTGCCGGACGTGCGCGCCGGTGTCGAGCGTGATGTTGTACGCCTTCGGCAGCAGCTCCAGCTTCATCAGGTCGGTCGCCTGCCGGTAGGCGTCGACGACCTCCTTCGGCGGCTCCCCCGCCGGATGGTCGGCCTGCTGGTTGAGCTGCATCGCCGACCCGACGAGCCGCTCGTACCGGCCGAGGCCGTCGAGGACGTCCTGGACGGTCTGCCGCAGCGCCGGGTCGCGCCCGGCGAGCTGCGCGGCCTGCACCGCCGCCGCGTCGGCGTCCGCGCGGCGCCGCTCGTAGGCGCCGATCATCTGGTCGTAGCCGCTGCCGAGGTCGTGCTGGCGGCCGATCAGCAGGATGTTGGAGACCTGCGCGTCCATGTCGCTGAGCGCGAAGTACAGCGTGCTGGTCGCGACGACCTGCGGACCCGCGTCGTGCCCGATCGTCTGGACGGAGTCGCGCGCGTTCCCCACCGCGACCGTCAGCACGGCCAGCAGCGCGACGAGCGCGGCCAGGACGAGCGCGACGTGCGCGCGGATCCGGCCGGGGATCGTGCGCAGCCAGCGGCCGCGCGCGAACGTGGCGAGCCGCCCCCGCCGCGCCGGGGGAGCGGCGGGCACGGCGTCCGTGCCGGGCGCGGGCGCCGGCGTCCCGGGAGGGCGGGCGCCGGGCGGCGCCGCCGGCTGCGCGGGCGTCATCGTCATGGCGGGCCCTCCTGAAGGGACAGGGTGATGGTCGTCCAGGCGCCGACGTGGACGCGGTCGCCGTCGCCGAGGGGGACCGGCGTGTTCACCGCGATCGGGTCGGCGCCGCCGTTCACCGTCGTCCCGTTGGTGGAGCCGGGGTCGACGAGCAGCCAGCCGCCGTCGGGCCGGGCGAGCAGCACGGCGTGCAGGTGCGAGACGCCGGGGTCCTCGGGCGGGCCGCCGAGGTCGATCTCCGGGACGGTCGCGCGGGACGCGCTGCGCCGGCCGATCCGGATCTGCTCGCCGAGCAGCGGGACGCGGCGCTCCGGGCAGTACGGCGGGAACTCCAGCGACGCCGAGTCGGGGCCCTCCTGCGCGATCACCGAGGCGTAGTAGTCGCGGTCGGCCGTGATCACCGCGTGCCAGCGCGCGGGGGCCTGCGGCCCCGGGCCGGGGGCCTCCCCGGCCTGGGCGGTGCCGGTCGCGAAGTCGTAGCCGCAGTTCTCGCAGAACCGGCCGCTGCGGGGGGTGCCGCAGTCGGGGCACTCCTCGGACTCCGGTGCCTCCTCCGGCGCCGGGCGGGAGGCCGCTCCCGCCCCGGCGGGGTCGGCGACCGAGACGGCGCCGTGCTCGACCATGGTGAACTCCGCGCGCTGCGCCCCCTCCATGAGGTCGCCGCACACGTCGCAGTAATCGTCGGCGGCGGACACGTGCCCGTTCGCGCAGACCGGCATGGCCTCAGCTCCCGGCCTCGTCCGGCGGCGTGCCCGGCGGCGTGCTCGGGGGTGCGCTCGGCGGCTCGCCCGGGGACGCGCTCGGGGACGCGCTCGGGGGCGCGCTCGGCGGCGCGCTCGGCGGCTCGCCGGGGGCCCTGGGCGGCGGCACGTCGTCCTTGCGCGTCCGGGCCGTCCGGACGGTCCGCACCGAGCGGGTGTCGAGCGACATCTCGTCCGCCTTCGACACGTCCGACTTCAGCCGGACGGTCCCCGTCGCCGGGTCGATGACGTCCACCACCTTGTCCAGCAGCCCCGCGATCTGCTCGTTGCCGACCTCCCGGGCGAGCACCACGGCGCGGCCGAGCCGGGCCGTCGCGGTGTCCTCGTCGCCCTCGCGCCGGGCCTCCAGCCCCTCCTGAATCGCGTCGGCCAACTCCGACTGCCCGGTGTGGTGCGCGACCCGCCCGTTGATCCGCGTCGAGCGGGCCTCGTCGTCGGTCCACTCGGCGAGGACGTTCCCGGACGCCAGCACGCGCTCGGCCTCGCCGCCCGCGCCCGGCGCGATCAGCTTCACCCACGCCGCGCGCATCTGCCGCCCGATGTCGCCCGGCGGGACCTCCACGCACAGGTGGTACTCGCGGTTCTCGCTGCCCCACGCGCCGAGCGGGTAGTCGATGGTCTGCGTCCCCGACTCCGCCCGCCGGGCCGTCAGGTCGTCCACGGTCGGCACCATCTGCTTGAGGAACCGCAGCTCCGCGTTCTGCGGCGTCCACACGCGCAGCGCCACGTCCGCGAGCTGCTTGCCCATCGCCGCCCGCGTCATCGCGAGGAAGTCGGCCTCCAGGTCCTTCGGGTCGGGGACGTCCAGGAACCCGCCCAGCAGCGCCGAGGTGATCTTGCGCAGCTCGGCGACCTCCCAGTCCGTGCCGACGCCGCGCGCGTCGCACAGGAAGCGCCCGGTGCACTGCCGCAGCGCTGCGTCCAGCTCCTCGGCGCTCTCGTGCTGGTTCTTGCCGTCGGTCAGCAGGATCGCGTGCTTGACGAGGCCGTCCTGCCCCTCGAACAGCCGGTCCGCCAGCCGCAGCCACGACCCGATCGCGGTGCCGCCCGCCGCGTCCAGCCGCGCGACCGCGTTCGCCGCGCTGCGCCGCGTCGACGCGCTCGCCTCGACCAGCCGCTCCCCCTGCGGGTAGATCATCCGCGGCCGGTTCGCGCCCGCGACGACCGCGAACCGCACCCCGTCCCGCAGCACCTCGACGGCCGCCTTCGCCGCGCGCCGCGCCGCGGCCATCTTGCCGCCGTACGACATCGACCCGGACGTGTCGATGATGATGACCTCCGCGGCGCCGCCCTCGGCGGGCGGTCCGGTGTCGCCGTCCGCGCGGGACTCGACGGTCACGATGGCGTGCATCTCGCGGCCGCCCGCCGGGAGGTAGGGGTTCTGGTCCACGCGGATCGTGAACTCGGGACGTTCGCTCATCTGCCGGGCTCCCTCGTCGGGTCGGGCGGCGGGAACTCGATGACCACCACCGTCACGTTGTCGTGTCCCCCCGCGTCCAGCGCCGCCCGCACCAGCCGCCGCGCCGCCCCCAGCGGCCCCGCCTCCCCGCCCGTCCCGCCGAGCGCGACCGACGCCAGCGCCGCCGCGTCCGGGAGATCGTTCCACAGCCCGTCGCTGCACATCAGCACGAGTCCCGGGCCGTCCGGCTCGAACGCGGCCACGTGCGCCTCGAACGCGCCCGCGTCCGCCCCCATCCACGCCGTCAGCATGTGCGCGCGGCGGTCCGTCCAGGCCGCGTCGGCGGTCAGCTCGCCCCGCGCGACCGCCCGCACCGCCCACGAGTCGTCCGTGGTCAGCGGGAACGACTCCGCCGCCGACAGCCAGTAGGCGCGGCTGTCGCCGAGCCAGGCGATCGTGACCCGGTCCGCCGCCACGACCGCCGAGACGAACGTGCAGGCCGGGCCGGGGCCGTCGGCGTCGGCGAGGGCCGCGACGGCCTCGCCCGCCCGCCCGGCGGCCTCCCGGGTCGCCTCGTCGGGGGCCGCGCCCGCCGCGATCCGGTCGAGCAGCACCGCCGACGCCGTCTGCGCCGCGGCGCGCGCCGCCTCCCGCGACCCCGGCGCCGTCGCGACCCCGTCGCAGACGACGCCGCACGCCCCGTGCGGCAGCGCCGCCAGCGCGAACGCGTCCTCGTTGCGGACGCGGCGCAGCCCCGGGTCGCTGATGCCGGCGCCCAGCGCGGGCCGCCCGTCCACCACCAGGTGCGCCTCGGCGTGCTCGTCGGCGCCCGGCTGCCGCAGCCCGCACCGCTCGCAGAAGCCGTCCGCCGTGACGGCCCAGCTCCCGCAGTCGAGGCAGGCGGCGTCCCCGCGCGCCGCGTTCCGGTGGCCCCTCATCGTCAGAACAGCGTCCTCGGGCGGACGGCGTTGGCGCGCTTCACCATCGCGTGGCGGTGTCCCGGTCCGTCCGCGAGCTTGGCGAGCACCCGGTAAGTCTCCTCCAGCTTCGCCCGCAGTCGAGGCTCTTCCAGCGGGATGCCGAGGATGTCCTTTTCCGGTCGCAGCTGCGCCGGGGTCCGGTCGGCGCGCAGCCAGCCGAGCGCGGCCTCCAGCACCTCCGCGACGAACGCCGAGTACCGCTCGGTGTCCAGCCGCAGCGACCGCAGCCGCCGCCCCGCCTCCACCAGCGCCGCCGCGTTCAGCTCCCCGGCCGGACGGCCCCGCACCGCCGCCCCGACCGCGCCGAGCTGCGCGGCCAGGTAGTGGCTGGAGATGCGCGGCACCGAGTCCAGCACGCGTCCCGCGCTGCCCCGGTCGCCGCCCGCCAGGTACGCGCGGGCCAGCCCGAACGCGGCGCTGACGTGCGTCGGGTCGGTGCGCCAGACCGTCGCGTAGAAGCGCCCGGCGGCCACGTGCTCGCCCAGCAGCTCCTTGCAGAAGCCGAGCGCGAGCTTCGGCGCCTGCTCGCCCGGCATCAGGTCGTACAGGTCGGAGAACACGGCGGCGGCGTCGGCGGCGCGGCCGTCCGCCAGCGCGCGGGCGCCCCGGTACCAGTCGACCCGCCAGTCGTCGGGCTGCTCGGCCTCCAGCTCCCCCAGCAGCCGCGCGGCGACGTCCAGGTCGCCCAGCTCGATCCGGACCCGGACCAGCGCGAACCGCACCTCCCGCGACGCCACCGGCGCGGCGGCCAGCGCCGCCGCGAGGTCGCCCGGGTCGCGGGCGGTCAGCCCGGCGAGGAACGCGGCGGCCGGGTCCGAGCCGTGCACGAGCGGGACGGGCAGCGCGATCGCCGCCGCGCCCGGCTCCAGCGGCGCCAGCACCGGCGTCGCGCCGTCGCGCGCCGGGTCGGGGTCGATGATGTCGGTCCCGGCGGTGTGCTGCTCCGGGCCGAACAGCGGCGACGGCGCCGGACGGGCCTTCCCGTCCTCCGCCGACAGCACCTCGCGCAGCACCCCGGTCAGCTGCTCGGCCATCTCCGCCGCGCTCTGGAACCGGCGCGCCGGATCGGGATGCGTCGCCCGGCGCAGCAGCCGGTGGTACGACTCGTGCCGCTGGAACAGCGGCACCTCCTCGCGCGGCGGCAGGCTGCGCAGGTGCCGCCGCGTGTAGCCGCGGAACGGGAAGCTCAGCACGGCGAGCGTCCGGCCGACCGTGTACAGGTCCGACACGACCGACGGGCCCGACGAGCCGATCTCCGGCGCCTGGTAGCCGGGGGTGCCGAAGATCGGGCTGTCCACGTCGAACGCGCGCCGCACCCCGCCGAGGTCGATCAGCTTCAGCTGCTCCTCGGACTGGATCGCGTTGTCCGGCTTGAAGTCGCAGTACAGCAGCCCGACGCCGTGCAGGTAGCCGAGCGCGCTCAGCACCTCCAGGCCGTAGGCCAGCACCTGCCCGAGCGGCAGCGCCGCCTGGTCGCCCTCCTCCTCGCGGCGCGCGAGCAGGATCTCCTTGAGCGAGCGCCCGCCGACGTACTCCATCACGATGTAGCCGGAGTCGCCGTGCCGCACGAAGTTGTAGATCTTGACGATGTTGGGGTGCTCGACCTCGGCGAGGAACGCCCGCTCGGCCGCGGCGGCGGCGAGGGAGTCGGCGTCGCCGGTGTCCAGCAGGCCCTTCAGCACCACCCACCGCTCGCTGACGTTGTGGTCGCGCGCCAGGTACACCCAGCCGAGGCCGCCGTGCGCGAGGCAGCCCAGCACCTCGTACTGCCCGCCGAGCAGCTCGCCGGGCTTCAGCTTCGGGGTGAAGGAGAACCGGTGCCCGCAGGTCGCGCAGAACCCCTCGGTGCGGCCCGGCCGCCCGTCCCGGCCGCGGCCGACCTTCTCGCCGCACCGGCTGCAGTACCGCCGGTTCTCCGGGACCTCCGGGTTCTCCATGATCGCGGACGCGGGGTCGCGGAACGGGACCGGCGGCACCTCGACCAGCCCGGCGCCGAGCATCCCGCGCCGCGCGGACCCGCTGGAGCCCGTCCCGCGCGTCCCGCCGCGGGACGCGGTGCGGCCCGAGCTCCCGGACCCGCTCGTGGGCTCGCTGCGCGACCCGCCCGATCCGCCCGATCCGCCCGGCCCGCTCGACCCGCCCGGCCCGCTCGACCCGCCCGGCCCGCTCGACCCGCCCGGCCCGGCGGTCCCCGAGGGGACGGACGGGCCCGTCCCGGGCGCGGGACCGCCGCCCGGCCGGGGCGCGGGCCGCTCGACCGACGTCGCCGGCGCGTTCACCACCGTCACCGGAGCCGGCGAGACGGGCGCCACCGGCCCGGACCCGCCGGACGGCGGCCCGGACGAGAGCGCGGCGGGCGGCCCGGGCGGCGGCCCGGCCACCGGGCCGGAGCCTCCCGGGTCCGCGGGCGGGGGCTCCGCCAGCGGTGCCATCCCGCACACGTCGCAGAAGCCGTCCTCGCCGACCTCTCCGGTGCAGCCGGGCTGGGTGCATCGGGTCATGTGGTCCCCGTCCCGTCGTTCTCGCGCGCCCTGATCGCGCGCTGGTACTCGGCGAGCAGCGCGGTCGCACGGCGCAGGTCGCACGGCGCCGACCACAGCACGTCCCGGGCCAGCCGGTGCAGCGCCGTGAGCGCCTCGTCCTCGGCGAGGCCGAGCCGCGCCGCCTTCGCCCGGTACGCCTCCAGGCGCCCGCGCAGCTCGCCCCGCCGGTCGAGGAGCCCCTCGCTGAGACGCAGATCGTCGCGCGCCCGTTCCAGCGCCTCCGCCGCCGCGCTCTCCAGCGCCGCGACCCGGCCCGCCATCTCCACCCAGCGGCCCGCCTCGCGCAGCCGCTCCAGCGCGGCGAGCCGGTCCCGCAGCCCTTCCCCGAGCCCCCGCGACGGCGCCGGCACGTTCGGCGCGTGGATCTTCAGCAGCACCGTCGCGTGCGCCTCCCAGGCCCGCCGCTCGGTCTCCTCGACCCGCCCGATCGCCTCGCCGAGGCCCGCGACCAGCTCGGCGTACTCGTCGCGGAGCCGCGCCACCCCGGCCAGCTCGTCGCCGATCGACCGCAGCGACGCGCGGACCCGGTCCAGCCGCGCGGTGTCGGGACGGCCGTCCGGGCACAGCGACAGCGGATCGGTGCGGACCAGCCGGCCGAGCGACGTCAGCTCGCGGCCCAGCCGGTCCAGCTCCGGGTGCCGGGTGCCGTCCAGGGAGTGCGCCAGCCGCGCCGTCCGCTGCCAGCTCTCCTCCGCCTCCTCCAGCGGCTTCAGCAGCGCCGACCACGCCGCGTCCGCCGCCGCGACCTCCTTCGCCACGAACGCGAACGCGTCGGACATCATCCCGACCGCCTCGTCCAGCGTCGCGCGCTTCTCCTGCGGGCCGAGCAGCGTCCGGTCCTCGAGGGGGATCTCGCCGTCCGGCAGCTCCACCGACCGCCCCGACAGCATCCCGGTCAGCTCCACCAGCGTCGGCACGTCCGGGCGCGGCGACCGGCCGCGCAGCGCGCACGCCGCGTCCAGCACCCGCTGGTAGGCGTCGAAGACCCGCCACAGCAGCGTCAGCCGGTCCCGCACCCGCTCCCAGCGCCGCCACGTCTCGCCGGTGAGCCGGGCGCCCTTCAGCAGCCGGACGCCGGTGTGGCCGTCGAGCTCCAGCAGGGACGCCGCGATCCGCTCCCGCTCCGCGCCGAGCGTCCTGAGGGCATGGTCGACCCCCTCCCGGCTCATGGGCGCGGCGGCCCCGGCCCCGCTCTCGTCCACCTCAGCCCCGCGTTCGGTTCTCTCGGTCCCCGTGCGCACCCTCGTTCCGGCGGCCTGGGAGCAAAGGACCGTCCAAGTATCGGGCACGCTCTCCCCAACAAGTGTGATCCGTGACACTTGGCGACACAAGCGCCTGTCCTCGCGGGACAGGCCGCCGCGCCGGTGGGACGATCGGCGAGGGGCTTTACCCTGGTGCGCCGGGAACCTCGCCGCCCGAGGCGGCGTTACGCAGGTAGGCCCAGATGAGAGGAGTGGTGAGTCCGCGGTGTCGGACCCCAGTCATAGACCCGGTGCCCCATGCTGACGGCGGCGCTGGGAGTGCTCGCGGTGATCGTTCTCACCGCCGCGACCGGATATTTCGTCGCCCAGGAATTCGCCTACGTCGCCGCCGACCGCGCGTCCCTCGAGCAGGCCGCCGCGCGCGGCGACGCGTCCGCCCGCCGGGCCGTGAAGGTCATCGGCCGGCTGTCGTTCATGCTGTCCGGCGCGCAGCTCGGCATCACGATGACCACGCTGGTCGTCGGGTTCATCGCCAAGCCCGCCCTGGCCGAGCTGATCAGGCCGCTGCTGGACGCCGCGGGCGTGCCCGCGGGCGCCACCGGCGCGATCGCGCTGGCCGCCGGGTTCGTGCTGGCCACGCTGATCCAGATGCTGCTGGGCGAGCTGTTCCCCAAGAACCTCGCCCTGGCCCGCGCTGAGTCGCTGGCGCGCGCGCTGGCCGCGTCCACGCTCGTCTACCTGGCCGTGGCGGGGCCGCTGATCCGGCTGTTCGACCGCGCCGCCGAGCGGCTGCTGCGCCTCGTCGGCGTCGAGCCCGTCGAGGAGCTGCACAGCGGCGCCACCCTGGAGGAGCTCGGCGACATCATCGGCAAGTCGCAGAGCTCCGGCCACCTGCCCGCCGACCTGTCCGGCCTCCTCGACCGCGCCCTGTCGTTCGGCGACCTCACCGCCGACGAGGTCATGGTCCCGCGCCCGCAGGTCAGCACGCTGCCGTCCACCGCGCCCGCCGCCGACCTCGTCGCGCTGATCCGCGAGACCGGGCACAGCGCCTACCCCGTGTACGACGGCGAGGTCGACGACGTCATCGGCGTCGCCGGGGTCCGCGAGGTCGCCGACGACGCGCTCGACCCGGCCACCCCGGTCGGGCGGATCGCCCGCCCCGCGCTGCTCGTCCCCGGCAGCCAGCCGCTGTACGGCGTCATCGAGCGGATGCGCGAGTCCGGCGAGGAGTTCGCCTGCGTCGTCGACGAGTACGGCGGCCTCGCCGGAATCCTCACCTTCGAGGACGTCGCCGAGGAGCTCGTCGGCGAGATCGCCGACGAGACCGACGCCCGCGAGGACGCCCCGACCAGCGGCCCCGACGGGTCCTGGCTCGTCGACGCCGGCATGCGCATCGACGAGGTCGGCCGCCTCACCGGCCTCGACCTGCCCGAGGGCGACGCCTACGACACCCTCGGCGGCCTCGTCATGGCCGAGCTGCGCCGCCTCCCCTGCCCCGGCGACCGCCTCACCGTCGCCCTGGACGGCGCGGCCGGGCACGCCGAGCTGGAGGTCGTCAGCGTCGCCCGCCGCGTCGCCGAGAAGATCCGGATCCGCACCGCCGCCGCCCCGGCGCCGTCCGGCCGGCCGGAGGTCTCCGACCCGCCGTGCGCCGCCGCGCCGTCCCCGGACGCCGAGGAGGTGTCATGGACCCGCTGACCTCCCTGCTCGTCACCGTCCTGCTGCTGATCGGGAACGGCTTCTTCGTCGCGTCGGAGTTCGCGCTCGTCGCCGCCAACCGGTCCCAGCTGGAACGCGCCGCCGGCAAGGGCAGCCGCCCCGCCGCGGCGGCCCTCGCGGGCGTCCGCGAGCTGTCGCTGATGCTCGCCGGCGCGCAGTTCGGCATCACGATGTGCTCGCTGGGCCTCGCGATCGTCACCGAGCCCGCGTTCGAGCACCTCCTCGAACCGCCCCTGCACGCCGTCGGCGTCCCCGATGCCGGCGCCAAGGCCGCCGCCCTCGCCTGCGCCCTCGGCGTCATCACGTTCCTGCACATGGTCGTCGGCGAGATGGCGCCGAAGTCCTGGGCGATCGTGAACCCGGAGCGCTCCGCGGTCCTGCTCGCGCTGCCGTTCCGCGGGTTCGCGAAGGTGTCGCGCCCGATCCTCGCCGCGCTGAACGCCACGACCAACGGGCTGCTGCGGCTCGTCCGGGTCACCCCCCGCGACGAGCTGGACAGCCACACCGACCCGGCCCGGCTCAGCCACCTGGTCGGCGAGTCCCGCCGCCTCGGCCTCATCGGGCGCCACGACCACGAGCTGCTCCGCCGCGCGATCTCCGCGCGCGAGGCGACCGTCCGGCACCTGGTCATCCCCGCCTCGTCGGTGACCACGATCGACGCGGGCGCGTCCGCCGCCGACATCCGCCGCACCGCGACCGCGAGCGGCCACAGCCGGCTCCTCGTCCGCGGCCCGGACGGCACCGCCACCGGCATCGTGCACGTCCGCGCCGCCATCACCGAGCCGGACGGCGACCGGCCCGCGGGCGAGCTCGCCTACCCGGCGCCGGCCCTCACCGCGGAGACCACCGTCCTGGACGCCGTCAGCCGGATGCGCCGCGCCCGCGCGCAGCTCGCCGTCGTCAACGGCGACCGCGGCGCGTTCGCCGGGATCGTCACCCTGGACGACCTCCTGGCCGAGCTCCTGGCCACGAATCCGCACTGACCGGTGAAGATCATCACGCGCGACCGCGCGGGCCACGAGTGATCGTTTCCATGTGAGACGTTAGACGCGGGCAAAAGGGGACACATACGGCCCCGGGTCGATCTGGGACGGGATGGCGTAGGTGAACCACTCAACGGAACCCAACGGGCCGGACGGCGTGCCGGAGCCCGAGCTCGACGCCCGTCCTGACCTGGAGACGATCCCGCTGGCCGAGGCTCCGGTGGAGGAGACGCCGGCCCTGGGCGTGGAGGAGGTCTCCTGGGGCGGTCCCGAACTCGTCGAGAACGTCTACGCGCCGCTGACGGAACAGTACGAGCATCTCCAGTCGGGCCTTGAGGACGACGCGCTCGGCTGGACGGCCCAGATCGACGCGCTCCGGGCGCTCCGGGGCGCACGTGTCGCCGGCGACTGGGAGACCCTTGCCCGCCTCCTCGTCGCCCCGGGCACCCTCGAAGAGACCGGGACTCTTGAGGAGACGGGCGCGGTCCGCCTCGTGCGGACGGCGGACGAGGCGGAGACCGTCCGGTCCCTCCTCGGGGACCTCAAGGCCGCCGGCGAGCGCACCCTGCTCCTCGCGCCCACCCCCGAGAAGGCCGCCGAGCTCCTCGAAGCCGTCCAGGACGACCCGGAGATCCGCACCCTCCTCATCGAGACCGGGCCGCCCCGGCCCGCCGCGCCGCCGCCCGCGCCGTCCGTGTCGCCGACTCCGTCCGTGCCGCCCGCTCCGCCCGTGCAGCCCGCCCCGTCGGTGCAGCCCGCTCCGTCGGTGCAGCCCGCCCGGTCCGACGAGACCCTCAAGCTTCCGACGCTCCCCGACGAGCCGCCCGCTGACGCCGCCCCGGCGGAGCCCGCCGCCCCCGAGGCCGTCCAGCCGCAGGAGGAGGACGCCGCCGCGGCGCCGGCCCGGAACGACTTCGGATCCCACGGGACCGTCGAGTTCAAGCCGGTGACCGGCCTCCCCGAGCCCGGCGCTGGAGCGACGCGGGCCGAGCCCCTGCCCGGCGCGCGCGCTGAAGGCATGCCTGAGGCGGACGCCGCGGACGCGACGCGAGCCGAACCGCTGCCCGCCCCCGTGGGAGACGACCTCCTTCCCGGCGCGGACGCGACGCGCGCGGAGGCCCTGCCCGGCCCCATGGCGGACGACGAGCAGCCCGCCGCGCCGGACCATCCCGAACCCGGGGCAAGCCCGGACGTCCTCGCCTCGGCGGAGGCGACGGCGGCCCATGCGCTGCCCGGACGGCCAGGCGACGACGCCGGAGCCCCGTCCGGCCCGAGCGCCCCGGACTCCACGGAGACCATGGCGCTCCCCGTCCCGGTGCCCGACGAGCAGAGCCCTGGCACCGCGTCGGCGGAACACGTGCAAGGCGAGGCCGGGGCGCGTCCTGACGTCCCGCCCGAGGAGAGCGCCGCAGAGGCGACGCTGAGCGATGCGTCCGGAGATCCGGCAAGGGAGACCGGCGCGCACGCGGAGGATGCGGCACCGGCGGCAGGTGGCTCAGACGCCCATGGCGGCATCGGCGAGGCCCTGCCCGGCGCGGCCGAGCGTTCTGCGGGAGACGGCGCCGATCCCGGCTCGACGCTGCCCGGGCCGGCCGATGAGGTCTACGAGCGCATGGAGGGCGCGTCCGAGGCCGCGGAGGCGCGCGCGCTGGAAGCCGCGTTGCGGGCCGTCGGCGAGGGATGGCCTCGGACATGGCGGGCCGAGGCGGGAGCGCTGCGGCGCGGGTTGATGCTGCTGGAGCAGTGGCCTCGGGACGCGGAGGCGCTGGCGGCGGTGCGGGCGGAGACGGCCGCGCGGAAGGAGGCGCTGGAAGCGGAGCTGGCGAGCATCGCGAGCGGGATCGAGGAGGCGCGGGACGCGGCGCAGAGCGCGGAGGAGCGGGCCGCCGAGGCGGAGGCCGAGGCCGAGCGGCTGGTCGCGGTGCAGCGGGAGGCGGAGGAGGAGCTGGCCGGTCCGCGCGCGGAGGCGGAGCGGTTGCAGGCGCTCGCGGACGCGGCGGGCGCTGAGGCGAGCGAGCTGACGCGGGTGGCGGACGAGGCGTTCGCGCGGTGCACGCAGCTGGAACAGCGGACCCATGAGGCGCAGAACGAGCTGCGGGACGCGCAGCAGGTGGAGGCGTCGCTGAAGGACGAGCTGGCGCGCGCGCAGGCGGCGTTGCCAGCGGCGATGGAGGAGGCGGACAGGCTGGCCGCCGTGGACGCCGACGCGTCGGCGGAGGGCCACGCGGCCTACTACCGGCTGGTGTCGGCGGAGTCGGCGCTGGCGGCGGTGCGGCGGAAGATGACGCTGACGCAGCGGTTGCATGTGGCGGCGCCGCCGTCGAACCTGCGGAGCGTCCGGGCGGAGGTACGGGCGCGGGCGCGGGAGGCGGACGAGGCGGCGAAGCGCGCGCAGGAGGCGAAGGACGCGGCGGAGCGCGCGGAGGCGCACCGGCAGGGCCTCGCGACGTTCGTGGCGGAGAGCGGGCCGCGGCTGGCGACGGCGCGGGAGGCGCAGGAGCGGTTGACGACGGAGCTGGCGTGGCTGGCGACGGAGCGGGAGACGGCGGGCGCGGAGCACCAGGAGCAGGCGCGGCGCGCGGCGGAGTCGGTGGACCGGGCGACGCAGGCGGGCCTGGAGGCGCGGGCGGCGCAGCAGGCCGCCCGGGTGATCGAGGAGCGGGTGGAGGCCGCGCGGACGGGCCGGGAGGAGGCTCTCGCGGCGGTCGAACGCGCGCGGGCGGACGCGGAGGCGGCGGTGGCACGCGCCGCCGAGGGACGGGCGGAGCTCGACCGGCGCGGCGCGGAGGGCGAGGCGGAGACGGCCGCCGCCGAGGCGGACCTGCGGGCGGCGGCGGAGACGGAGGCGCGGTCGCGGGAGAAGGTCCGGGAGGTGTTCGGAGCGGACCCGGCGGACGATCCCGAGGTGTTCGGGGAGCGCCGGCGGGCGGCGATGGCCCGGATCGAGGAGCTGGGCGGGCTCCTGGGAGGCGGCGAGGCGGACGGCGCCGCGCTGCTGCCCGCTGCGGACCTGGTGGTCGGGACGCCGGTGGGCGTGGGGGCGGCGGTGCCGGGCGAGCGGTTCGGCGCCCTGGTCGCGGTGGGCGCGCTCGACGACGCGGACTTCCTGGTCGGCGCCGTCAGGGCGGCCCGCTGGGTCCTCGTGGGCTCGCCTGATGACGAACAGCCGGGGCACGGCGTGTTCGCGCGTTGCGCGGTCGCCGCACCCCGGCTGGTGGGGGACGGGAGCTAGTCAGTCCCGGTCGTCGTCATCGTCGTCGTCGCCGGGGACGAGGACATGCAGGAGCCAGCCGACGACGCCGACGACGATCGCGCCCCAGAAGGCCGGCCAGAACCCGCTGACGTGGAACGGCAGGTCGAGGCGGCCGGCGAGGGCGCTGGTCAGCCAGAGCAGCAGGCCGTTCACGACGAGGCCGATGAGGCCGAGGGTGAGGATGTAGAAGGCACAGCCGAGCGTCTTCACGATCGGCTTGATGACGGCGTTGACCAGGCCGAAGATGACCGCGACGCAGAGCAGTGTCAGCGCGCGGTGGGCGGTGTCCCGGCCGGTGAGGGTGATGCCGTCGATCAGCGCGGTGGCGGCCCAGAGGGCGATCGCGGTGATGACGACCTTGATGAGGATGCGCACAGCACGAGGATCGTAGGGCAGGACGCGGAATTCATCCCTCTGCGCGGCGATTCGCCATGGGTGCGGCTCATCATCCGGAACGACCGGGGACGGCCCGGCGGGCGGGCGTCAGTCGGCCCGGTCGAAGAACGGGGAGCGGGCGGAGACCTGGGAGCGGGGTCCGCCACGGGGGGCCTGCGGGCCGGACGCGGCGGGCGCCGGGGCCGGGGCGGGGGCGGACGGCGCGGCGGCGCCCTGGCGCGACAGCGGCGGCGCACCCGCGCCGGAACGCGCCGGCGGCGCGGACGGCGCGGGGCCGCCGGTCTGCCGGACGCGGGCGAGCTCGCGCTGGAGCCGGCGCTTCTCCATCTCGAGCGTGGTCAGCGACTCCTCGTGCTCCTCGCGCAGGTAGCGCAGGTCGCGGCGGGCGCGCAGGATGCGGCCGGCGCCGGCGAAGGTGAGCATCACGCCGACGACGAAGACGACGGCGACGGCCGCGCCGGCGAGGAAGACCTGCCACTCGTTGTGGATGCCGGGGACGGCCTGGCCGAAGGCGGTGAGGTGGGAGGGGTCGGTGTTGTCCATGATGATCCCGGCGGCGACCGCGACGGCCGCGGCGAGCAGGAGCAGTCCGATGAACGCCATGTGCAGATCTCCTCTGCGGTGACTCCGGAGGGGGTACGGAGGCCCACCACCATGCCAGACGCGAAGCCGATCATGTCGAATTCGTCGGATAAATCCAGGTCAGGGGCTGTTAGTCCGATTGATGACCCGAGGTTGCCCGCCGAGCGCGGTGGGTAATGATCGTTGCCGTAGGCGGCGCCGATTCCCGGGAGGGGCCATGCCCTTGGAGGCCATCGTTTTCGACCTGGACGGCGTGCTGATCGACTCCGAACCGGTGTGGGAGGAGGTGCGGCGCGGCTACGTCGCGTCCCACGGCGGGCGGTGGCTGCCCGACACGCAGCGGCGCCTCATGGGCATGAGCACCGTGGAGTGGGCCCGGTACATCGCGGCAGACCTCGTCGACGGCGTCACCGCGGAGGAGGTCGCCTATGCGGTGATCGACGAGATGTCCCAGCGGTACGCGGCGGGGCCGCCGCTGCTGCCGGGCGCCGAGGACGCCGTCCACCGGCTCGCCGCGTTCCGCCCGCTCGGCCTGGCCAGCTCGTCCCCGCGCGCGCTGATCGACCTGGTGCTCGGGCAGCTCGGGATCGAGTCGCTGTTCCGCGCAACCCTGTCCACCGAGGAGGTCGACGCCGGAAAGCCCGCACCGGACGGCTACCTCGCCGTGGCCGGTCAGCTGGAGGTCCCGCCCGAGGAGTGCGTCGCGGTCGAGGACTCCAGCAACGGCCTGCGCTCCGCGCACGCGGCCGGGATGACGGTGATCGCGATCCCGCGCGAGGCGCACCCGCCCTCGGACGACGCGCTCGCGCTCGCCGCGCACGTCGCGAAGGACCTCGACGAGCTGACCCCCGCCCTGCTCACCGCCCTCTGACCCCATCCCGGGGACGGCTGTCGGCGGGCGCTCATAGTATGGGCCGATGGCCTCCCCCGACTTCCTCGAGACCCCGGAGACACTGGACACGCTGCGGCGCGTGTTCGGGTACGACGCGTTCCGGGACGGGCAGCGGGAGATCATCGAGCATGTCGTCGGGGGCGGGGACGCGCTGGTCCTGATGCCGACCGGCGGCGGCAAGTCGCTGTGCTACCAGATCCCGTCGCTGGTCCGGAAGGGCACCGGCGTCGTGATCTCGCCGCTGATCGCGCTCATGCAGGACCAGGTGGACGCGCTGCGCGCGCTCGGCGTCAACGCCGGCTTCCTCAACTCCACGCAGGACCTCGACGAGCGCCGCGTCGTGGAGGCCCAGTTCCTCGCGGGCGAGCTCGACCTGCTCTACCTCGCGCCGGAGCGGCTGCGCGTCCCGGCGGCGGTCGAGCTGCTCGACCGGGGCGACGTCGCGCTGTTCGCGATCGACGAGGCGCACTGCGTGTCGCAGTGGGGGCACGACTTCCGGCCCGACTACCTGATGCTGTCCGGCCTGCACGAGCGCTGGCCGGACGTGCCGCGCATCGCGCTGACCGCGACCGCGACGGAGGCGACCCGCGCCGAGATCGCGTCCCGGCTCCGGCTGGAGGACGCCCGGCACTTCGTCGCGAGCTTCGACCGCCCGAACATCCAGTACCGGATCGAGCCGAAGACCGACGCGAAGCGGCAGCTCCTCCGGCTGCTGCAGACCGAGCACCAGGGCGACGCGGGCATCGTGTACTGCCTGTCCCGCAACTCGGTCGAGAAGCACGCCGCGTTCCTCACCGAGAACGGCATCGAGGCCCTGCCGTACCACGCGGGCCTCGACGCGGAGACGCGCGCCGCGAACCAGGCGCGGTTCCTGCGCGAGGACGGCCTCGTCATCGTCGCGACGATCGCGTTCGGCATGGGCATCGACAAGCCGGACGTCCGCTTCGTCGCGCACCTCGACCTGCCCAAGTCCGTCGAGGGCTACTACCAGGAGACGGGCCGCGCCGGGCGCGACGGCCTGCCGTCCACGGCCTGGCTCGCCTACGGGCTGCAGGACGTCGTCAACCTCCGCAAGATGATCGACTCCGGGGAGGGCGACGCCGCGTTCCGCCGCCGCCAGTCCCTGCACCTGGACGCGATGCTGGCGCTCTGCGAGACCGTCGAGTGCCGCCGCGTCCAGCTGCTGAACTACTTCGGGCAGTCCGGCGAGCCGTGCGGCAACTGCGACACGTGCCTGTCCCCGCCCGAGACGTGGGACGCGACCGTCGCGGCGCAGAAGGTGCTCTCGGTGATCGTCCGGCTGGAGCGGGAGCGGCGGCAGAAGTTCGGCGCCGGCCACATCATCGACATCCTGCTCGGCAAGAAGAACGCCAAGGTCATCCAGTTCGACCACGACGCGCTGAAGTCGTTCGGCATCGGCGCGGAGCTGCGCGAGGCGGAGTGGCGCGGCGTCGTCCGGCAGCTGCTGGCGCAGGGCCTCGTCGCGGTCGAGAGCAACCACGGCACGCTGGTGCTGACCGAGGCGAGCGCGGACGTGCTGCGCGGGGAGCGCACGGTGCCGATGCGCCGCGAGCCCGAACGGGCCCCGGCGAAGGCGGCGAAGGCCGCGAAGGAGCGCAAGGCGCCCGTCGAGCTGCCCGCCGAGGCGGCGCCGCTGTTCGAGCGGCTCCGCGCCTGGCGCGCCGCCACCGCCAAGGAGCAGGGCGTCCCCGCCTACGTGATCTTCCACGACGCGACGCTCCGCGAGATCGCGACGGCGCGGCCGTCGTCGCTCGCCGAGCTGGGCAAGGTGAGCGGCGTCGGCGAGAACAAGCTCGCCAAGTACGGCGAGCAGGTCCTGGAGACCCTCGCCGAAACGGCCTGACCAGGGGGTCCCGCCGAGAATCCTCATCAGGTGAGGGCGGCGGCGACCTCGCGGGCGGCCCGGTGGCCGGACTCGACGGCGCCGTCCATGTACCCGGCCCAGCGCGTGGCGGTCTCGGTGCCGGCCCAGTGCAGCGGCCCGACGGGCCTGCGCAGGGCGGGGCCGAACCGCGTCAGCGTGCCGGGCGTGGCGAACGCGCCGTAGCAGCCCCGCGAGTACTCCTCCTCCGCCCAGTCCCGCTCGATGAACGCGATCGGGTCGCGGGCGCGCGGGCCGAAGTACCCGGCGAGGTCGGCGAGGACCCGCTCGCGGCGGGACGCCGGGTCGAGCCGCGCGGCGGCGTCGGCGTGCCGGCCCTCCAGGAACCCGACGAGCACCCCGGGCGCCCCGCCCTCCGGGGTGTTGTCGAAGACGACGGCGAACCCGCGGCGGTCGCTGTTGGCCTGGCCGCTGAAGCCGTCCGCGCGCCAGAACGGCTCGTCGTACACGACGTTCACCTTGATCACGCGGCCCATCGGCAGGCGCTGGACGAGCTGGTCGCGGTCGCCGGGCAGGCCGGGCGCGTACCGGACGCGGGCGGCGAGCGGCGGCGGGACGGCGATGACCGCGCGCCGCGCCCGCACCTCCGCGCGGGGCGTGCGGAGCCGGACGGAGCCGTCCGTCCACTCGATCTCGGTGACGGGCGCGTTCGGCACGACCCGGTCGCCGAGCTCGTCGGCCAGGGCGAGCGCGATCCGCTGGGAGCCGCCGGAGACGCGGTCCTGCTGCGCGCCGCCGGTCGTCTCGATCAGCGGGTCGAGGCCGCCGGCGGACGCGACGTAGAAGCCCGCCCACAGCGCGGACATGTCGTCCGGCTCCGCCGCGAAGACCGCCTGCGTGATCAGCCGCATGAACGAGCGGCCCGCGCGCGTGTGCAGGTTCCGCCGGATCCAGGTGCCGAACGTCCGGCCGTCGAGGCGCGCGGCGTGCGCGGCGGCCCACGGCTCGTCCACCGGGATGCGGCGGGCGAGCCGGTCGAGGCGCGCCGAGCCCTGGCCGATGTCGAGGATCGCGGCCGGGGAGAGGCGCGGGACGCGCCCCGCGTACTCGCTGCGGCGCCCGCCGAACTCGGCGATGTGCCGTCCCTCGTCGTACGTCGGGTAGGTGGTGAGGCCGAGGTCGCGGATCAGCGCGAGCACCTCGTCCTGCCCGGGGCCGACCCACTGGCCGCCGACCTCGATCGGCCCGCCGCCGGGGAGCTCGCCGTTCAGCAGGCGCCCGCCGACGCGGTCGCGGGCCTCCAGGACGACGGCGTCGTGCCCGTCCCGGACCAGGTCGCGGGCCGCGACCAGCCCCGCGGCGCCCGCTCCGACGATCGCGACCTCGGCCTCCATGGCGCCTCCCATACGTACCGCATCTCACATACGTCTTGTATGTGTTATACATGCCGCGTGGAGCATGTCAAGAGCCGGCGCGAGCAGTACGTCGAGAGCACCCGCACGGCCCTCCTCGACACCGGACGCCGCCACTTCACCGAGCGCGGCTTCGCCGACGTCTCCGCCGAGGAGCTGGTCCGCGCCGCCGGCCTCACCCGCGGCGCCCTCTACCACCACTTCAACGGCAAGCAGGGCCTGTTCGAGGCCGTCTTCGAGGAGTTCGAGGACGAGGCCGCCCAGCGCATCGCCGCCGCGGTGGAGGGCGCGGGCGGCGACGCGTGGCACCGCGGCATCGCCGGGATCCGGGCCTTCCTCGACATCTGCGCCGAGCCCGGCTACCGCCAGATCGTCCTGCTCCAGGGCCCCATCGCGCTCGGCTGGCAGCGCTGGCGCGAGCTGGACCAGCGCTACCTCGGCGCCCTCCTGGAGGACGGCCTCACCGCGATCCTCGGCGCCGCCCCCGCCCACCCCCTCCCGCTCTCGGCCGCCGCCCTCTACGGCGCGCTCACCGAGCTCGCCCTCACCATCGCCGACGCCGCCGACCCCGCGCAGGCCCGCGACCAGGCCGTCCAGCTCGTCGCCGCGATGCTGAAGGGCCTGCGCACCTTCCACTGAGCCCTCCACTGAACGGCGCCGGGAGAGCGCGCACAGGAGGCGTGCGGCCGATTCCCAGGGTTCTCCCAGGATCCGCCACGGACTCCTACCAGCCGGCCCGGCTTCAATGGCCACCATGCGAACCAACAGGAAGACCATCGCCGCCGGGGCCGGCGCCGCCGGACTGCTCGGGCTCGGCCTGTACCTCGCCGTCCCCGCCGCCGCGAACTCCGCCCCGTCCCCCTCCCCCTCCGCGACGACCGCCGCGCCGAAGGAGCACCCCGGCCACGGCAAGCGCATGGCCGCCCTCCGCCGCGTCCGCGGCGTGCACGGCGAGGCCACCGTCCGCACCAAGGACGGCTTCCGCCTCGCCGACTGGCAGCGCGGCACGATCACCGGCGTCTCCGGGACGACCCTCACCGTCCGCAGCGCCGACGGCGCCACCTGGACCTGGACCACCAACGGCGACACCCGCGTCCGCAAGGACGGCGGCAAGTCGACGCTGTCCGGGCTCACCGGCGGCGCGCAGGTGTTCGTGCTCGGCGAGCGCTCCGGCGGCACCCGCACCGCCAAGTTCGTCCGCCAGCCGAAGAAGGGCTGACTGAGGAGTACAGGGCGGCCGCCCGGCGCAGCTCCTTCGAGCGCCGGGCGGCCGGCCCGCGGGCGCGGGGCGAGCGCTCTGGCCTGGGAAGGCGGCGGCGGGAGGTAGTTTCGGGGCGAGGACGGCGGCCGGGCGCGGTGCCCGGCCGGAGGCCGACGGCGGGAGCGCATGAGCGAGAACCGGCGGGTGCTCGTCGTGGACGACGAGGCCAACATCCGCGACCTCATCGAGGTCGCGCTGCGCTTCCACGGCTTCGCCACCGTCACGGCGGCGTCCGGGGAGGACGCGCTGCGCGTGGCCGCCGGCGAGCGGCCCGACCTCGTCCTGCTGGACGTCATGCTCCCCGACCTCGACGGGTTCGAGGTGTGCCGGCGGCTCCGCGCGGGCGGCGACCAGGTCCCGGTGATCTTCCTGACCGCGCGGGACACCCCGTCCGACACCGTCACCGGGCTCACCCTCGGCGGCGACGACTACGTCACCAAGCCGTTCTCGATCGAGGCGCTCATCGCCCGGGTGCGGGCCGTGCTGCGGCGGGCCGCGCCGCCCGCCGGCGCGGTGCTGCGCGTCGCCGACCTGGAGCTCGACGAGGGGCAGTGGACGGTCCGCCGCGGCGGCGTCGAGGTCGACCTGTCCCCGACGGAGTTCCGGCTGCTCGCGCACCTGATGCGCAACGCCGGGATGGTGCTGTCGCGCGCCCAGCTGCTGGAGGGCGTCTGGGGCTGGGACCACGGCAACCCGCAGGTCGTCGAGACCTACATCAGCTACCTGCGGCGCAAGCTCGACCCGCTGGGCACGCCGCTGATCCACACCCAGCGCGGGGTGGGGTACGCGCTGCGGCCATGACGCTCAACGCCCGGCTGCTCGCCGGCCTGCTCGCCGTCACCCTCGCCGGACTGACGATCATGGGGCTGGTCAGCGCGCTCGTGCTGCACGGATACCTGATGCACCGGGTGGACGGGCAGCTCCAGGCGACCCGCGACCGGGCGGTCGCCCGGCTGGTCCGGCCGGGGCTGCCCGAGCAGGGCGTGGCGCCGGCCCGGTTCGTGGTGCTGGCGGTCGGGCCGAACGGGCGGGTCCGGGTGCTCAGCGGGGACGCACCCGCGCCGGACCACGCGGTCGGCGAGGTCGAGCGCCTCGGCACCGCCGGCCTCGCCGCCCGCGCGCGGTCGCTCGAACCGTTCTCCCTGCCGGGGCTGCGCGCCGTCGCCCGCCCCTGGCGCAACGGCACCGTCGTCGTCGCCTCCCCGCTGGACGAGATCCACTCGGCCGTCCGGAACCTGGTCCTCACCGAGGCCGCCACCGGCGCGCTGCTGCTCGCGCTGCTCGCCCTGCTCGGCCGGTGGCTGATCCACCGCGGGCTGCTGCCGCTGGACCGGATGGCCGCCACCGCGCAGGCGATCACCGCGGGCGGCGACCTCGGCGCCCGCATGCCCGGCCCCGGCCACCGCACCGAGACCGCCCGGCTCGCGACCGCCATCAACGTCATGCTCGACCGGATCGAGCAGGCGTTCTGGGCCCGCAGCCGCTCCGAGGCCCGCGTCCGCGCGTTCGCCGCCGACGCCTCGCACGAGCTGCGCACCCCGCTGACCACCATCCAGGGCTACGCCGAGCTGTACCGGCACGGCGCCCTCGGCCCGGACGAGCTGCCCGACGCGATGCGCCGTATCGAGGACGAGGCCGGCCGGATGAACCGGCTGGTCACCGACCTGCTCGACCTCGCCCGCCTGGACCGGGAGGCCGCCGTCCGGCCCGCCCCGACCGACCTCGTCGCGCTGGCCAGGGACGCGGTGGCGGACGCGACCGCCGCCGCGCCCGGCCATCCCGTCCGGCTCGACGCGCCCGGCGAGCTCGTCGCGGACGTCGACGAGGCCCGCATCCGGCAGGTCTTCGCGAACCTCCTCGCCAACGTCGCCGCGCACACCCCGCCGGGGACGCCCGCGACGATCCGGCTCGCGCCCGGCGTCATCGAGGTCTCCGACGAGGGCCCCGGGATGTCGCCCGAGGACGCGGCCCGCGCGTTCGAGCGCTTCCACCGCGCCGAGCAGGGCAGCACCGGCACCGGCCTGGGCCTGCCCATCGTCGCCGCCATCGCCGCCGCCCACGGCGGGCGCGCCGAGCTCCGCTCCCGCCCGTCGGGCGGGACGACCGTCCGCGTCACCCTTCCCGAGGCGCCCCCGCCCGCCGGCTGACCGGCGGCCCGTCAGGTGACCGGCGACTCCCACGCCGCCTTCCAGGTCGCCGGGCCGACGATCCCGTCCACGCCGAGGCCCTTCTCGGCCTGGAACGACCGGCACACCGCCTCCGAGGCCGGGCCGTACACGCCGTCCGCCGTGATGGACCACCCGCGCGCCTTCATCCGCGCCTGCCACGTCCGCACGTCGTCGCCGCGCATGACGGGCGGCTGCGTGAGGTACCGGCCGGGCCACGCGGGGGCGTGCGGCGCGGACGTGCCGCCCGCCTTCCACTGCCCGTAGTCGTCGTGGACGGCCCGGTCGTAGTCGACCCCCACGCCGTTGATCCGGTGGTCGTTCGAGTACTGCTGGAGCTGCGCCCGCGAGTCCCAGTTGCCGCCCGACCACGCGTACGTCTGCCACCCGAACGTGATCTTCTTGGCGTCGAAAGCCCGCTTGACCGGCCAGTATCCGCCGTAGAGCCCCACCCGACCGCGCCCGAGGACGGACGCCGCGCCGTCCGCGTACGCGTTGATCGCCGCCTGCTGCTCCGGCGTCGCGTCGAAGTCGACCGCGAAGTAGATCGGCCGGTCCGCGGGCATCCCGCAGGCCCTCGCCTGGGCCGCGGCGTCCCGCGCGTCCGCGGCGCCGCCGTCCCGCCCCGACAGCGCCCGCGACGCCGTGCTCTCCCACACGACGACCAGCCACAGGCCGGCCACCGACAGCTCCCGCGCCTCGGCGGCCGTCAGGTTCTTGCCGGTCGTGTCGTGCGAGAGGTAGCGGCAGACGAACTTCGCCCCCGCATCGCGCAGCGCGGACGCACCCGGGCGTCCCCACGCGTAGTCGACACCGAACACGCTCATCCCGCCGTCCCTTCCCCGGGGTCAGTCGAAGGCAGGCAACACCCTCCGAACCGCCACGACCACCGATGTTCCGCGATGTTCAACGCATGGCCGTCCGAACGCCGCATCGGGCGGCGGGGCTCCGTCATCTTCCGGCGATTCTTTGGTGAAGCGACGTCCAACAGGACAGTGACCTGAGACACATGCGGAGTTATGATCGCCTCGAGGCCAGCGACACTACGGGTCTCCGCAGTTACTGGGCGCATCTGACGCGCGTCCAACCTCGCGCCAGATGCACGGCATGACGGTGAGGTCGGACCAGCATGCGGCATGGCGAGTCCCTGTCCCGCCGATGCGGCCTTTCCGAACGTCTGTTCCCGCGTTCCCTCGTCCATCCCCGCCTGCTCCCGAGCAAGCCGCGACGTGGGGACTCCAACGAGGAGGCAACATGACCTACGTCGAGCAAGAGTCCACTCCTCAAACCCCGCCCTCGGCCGCCGACCCCGCCCCGCTCGGGCTGGCCGCCTTCGCCCTCACCACGTTCCTTCTCTCCGCCAAGAACGCCCAGTGGACGGACGGCACCGACGCCTGGCTCGGCTACGCGCTCGGCTACGGCGGCCTCGTCCAGCTCCTGGCCGGCATGTGGGAGTTCCGCAACCGCAACGTGTTCGGCGCGACCGCCTTCTCCTCGTACGGCGGCTTCTGGATCGGCCTCGGCCTCTACATCCTGCTCGTCGCCAAGGAGGGCAACGCCGACCAGGTCGCCAACGACCTCGGCTGGATCCTGCTGGCCTTCGCCATCTTCAACACGTACATGCTCCTGTGGAGCACGCAGGTGAACCTGGCCGTCTTCGGCGTCTTCCTCGCCCTGGAGATCACCGAGATCATCCTGTTCATCGGGAACTTCTCCACCAGCGAGACGACGATCAAGATCGGCGGCTACTTCGGGGTGATCACCGCCCTGGTCGCCTGGTACACCTCCGCCGCGGGCGTCATCAACGGCATGCTCGGCCGCACGACGCTCTTCGTCGGCAAGCCGATGCTCAACCTGACGCCGACGCCGACGCAGCCCCCCGCCCAGCCCTGACCCGTCCGGCCTCCGAGGCCCCTCGCGCACTCCGCGAGGGGCCTCGTCCGTGTCCGCCTCGCCCGTGTCCACCTCGCCCGTGTCCACCTCACCCCCTAGCCGCCTCGTCACCCGTCCGCCGGGCCGAGCAGGTCCCAGCGGTTCCCGGCGATGTCGAGGAACACCGCGACCCGCCCGTACGGCTCGTCGCGAGGCGCGGTGACGAACTCGACGCCCGCGCCCGCCATCCGCGCGTACGCGGCGTCGAAGTCGTCGACGCGCAGGAAGAAGCCCACGCGCCCGGCGACCTGGTCCCCGACGGCGCCGGCCTGGCGCGGGCCGTCCGCGCGGGCGAGCAGCACACCGGTCTCCGCCCCCGGCGGCCGGACGACCACCCACCGCTTCGGACGGCCGTCGTTGGTCAGCGAGGGCGAGTCCTCGACCAGGTCGAACCCGAGCGCCCCGGTGAAGTAGGCGATGGCCCGGTCGTAGTCGTCGACGACGATGGTGATCAGCTCGAGTCGCACGCCCGCCAGTCTCAGCCGTCGGCGAAGGCGGCGTCCATCCCCGCGGCCTGCTCGGCCTCGGTCGTGCGCATCCGGAACAGCCGGTCGATGACCTTGCCGATGGCGAAGGTGACGAGGAAGGCGTAGCAGCCGACGGCGGCCACGGCGACGGCCTGCTTGCCCAGCACCGAGGCGGATCCCCCGTAGAACAGTCCCGCCGCGCCGCGGTCCCAGCCGGTGGCCAGGAAGCCGAGGGACAGCACCCCGACGGCCCCGCCGGCACCGTGGATCCCGGTGACGTCCAGGGTGTCGTCGTACCCGGCGACCAGCTTCAGCTCCACCGCGTAGGTGCACACGACGGCCGCGACGACGCCGATGAGGAACGCGCCCTCGACGCTGACGAAGGCGCACGACGGGGTGATGGCGACCAGCCCGGCGAGCGCGCCGCTGGTGGAGCCGAGCCTGGTGAGCCGCCGGAACCGGAGCCATTCCACCAGCCGCCAGGTCAGCATCCCGGCGGAGCCCGCGATCATCGTGCTGACGAACGCCCGGGTCGCGAGCGCGCCGTCGGCGAGCGCGGAACCCGCGTTGAAGCCGAACCAGCCGAACCACAGCAGCCCGAGACCGAGCAGCACGAACGGGATGTTGCCCGGCCGGGGGCCCTCCCGGCGCCGGAAGGCGACGCCCGGCCCGAGCACGAGCGCCATCGCGAGCCCCGAGATGCCGGAGTTCAGCTCGACAACGAGCCCTCCGGCGAAGTCCATCACGCCCCACCTGTTCAGCCAGCCGGACCCGGCGAACACCCAGTGGGCGACGGGGATGTAGACGAGCGTCACCCACACCACGACGAACAGCATCCACGGGCCGAACCGGGCACGGCCCGCGATCGAGCCGCTGATGAGCGCGACGGTGATGATGGCGAAGGTCAGCTGGAAGCAGGCGTAGATCTGCTCCGGGATCCGGCCCTGCAGCGCCGTCGGCGCGATGTGGCCGAGCCGCCAGTCGCCCCAGCCGATGAGCCCGGCGCCGCCCGCGTCCTTGCCGAACGTCAGCCCGTACCCGTACAGGAACCACAGGACCGTGACGAGGCTGATGCTGATGAAGCTCATGTACAGCATCGTCAGCATGTTCTTCGAACGGACCATGCCGCCGTAGAAATAGGCGAGCCCGGGGGTCATCAGCAGCACCATCGCCGTGCTCACCATGAGCCAGGCGGAATCACCGGTATTGAGGCCCGTCGACATATTCGAACCAATCGGTCGATTCACCTGGCGGCGCGCGGCACCGCGGCTCCTACCGATGGTTCGCCATTCGCGTGGCGGCGCAAACCACGCCTTCCATACCTTGACCGGTGATTGGTCAGCCGGGGACGCGCCCGAAGATCCGGCTGCCCGGGGCGGCGGGGTCGTCCCCTGCCCAGAACTCGTACCAGTGGGCGGCGAACTCCGCCCGGGAGATCGCGCCGTCGCCGTCCGAGTCCAGCAGCGCGAAGGCGTCGCCGGCGTCGGCGCGGCCGCCGCTCCACGCCTCGATCATCCGCCGGTACTCGGCCGGGGAGACGCGGCCGTCGCCGTCCTCGTCCACCGCCTCGAACATCGCGTCGGCGGTCGCGGTGACCGCGCCCGGCATGCCGTCGAGCAGGTCGACGACGGTCAGGACGTCGTCGATCGTGACCGCGCCGGCCGTCCGGGAGTGCGCGGCCAGGGTGTCCCACCAGCCGCGCATGACCGCGAGGAGCCGCTCCTCGTCGCCCGCGGCCCGGACGGCCGCCCACCGACGGGCGAGGTCGTCGAAGTCGGCCTGCCGGAGGGCGCCGTCCCCGTCGCCGTCCATGGCGTCGAAGACCAGCCGGACCTTGTCTCGCTGAAAGGAGCTCGCCACGCTCCCGTCGTCCCCGTTCCCTCGCCGGGGAACACTGCCCTCACGGCCCCCTTGCCGTCACAGCGCGGTGACGAACCGCTGGCCCGGAGTGACGATCACGGCCGCCCCCGTCAGAGGGACGGGCCAGGGCCGTCGTCGTTCAGCCATTCCCAGGCGATGCGCACGGCCTCGAGCGCGAAGCGCCCGAGGGCGGCGAAGGCCGCGACCTGCCGCCAGTTCCAGCGACGGTGATGCTTCCCCATCCCGATCACCTTCCCTCTCCCGCCTGTTGACACTGCGTCCGTCCACCACCACTCTCCGCAAGGAGAGCGTACCCAGAACCATGCGGCAGATATCGAACACAAGTTCGAAGTCAGCTAAAATCAGACACCCGCGCCCTCAGGCCCCGCGACGCCGAGCGCCCGGCACACCCGAGCGCTCCGGACGGCCCCGGACGACCCCGCCGGCCACCGGGCGCCGCGCGAGGCGGCCGGGCGTCGCCTCACGGCGCGACCGGGCCGCCATAGGAATCTCCTATAGCCTCCGCTGTCTTTTCGTCTTTGCCTCTCGTCCTTTTCCGGCCGTACCGTGAAACGGCTCGACGAGGCGAGGTGCTCACCGCGATTCCTTCGACAATTCGCGGACCCGTGCACGTCGCTTCTTCTTCCGTCGAGCGAGCCAAAACGCTATCGAGAGGACCATTGGCATGACCACGATGGAGAACGAAGCGGGAACGCGGGAACTCGCGGGAAAGCGGGCCCTGGTCACGGGCGGCTCTCGCGGGATCGGCGCGGCCGTCGTGCGCCGGTTCCTGGACGCGGGCGCCGAGGTGCTCACGACCGCGAGGTCAGCGACGGCCACGGTGCCGGACGGGGCCGCCTTCGTGGCGGCCGACGTGCGGACGAAGGCCGGAGCGGAGGCGGTCGCCGAGGCCGCGCGGGAAAGGCTCGGCGGGGTGGACGTCCTGGTGCACAACGCGGGCGGGGCGCAGCCGTTCAAGGACGCCGCGGCCATTCCCGACGAGGAGTGGCGGGAGGCGCTGGAGCTGAACTACCTCGCGTCGGTGCGGCTGGACGCGCTGCTGGTCCCGGGGATGCGGGAACGGCGTTCGGGGGCGGTCGTGCACGTCTCCTCGGCCGCCGTCCTCACCCCGATGGGGCCGTTCCTGCACTACACGGCGGCGAAGGCGGCGCTGGAGAACTACAGCCGGGGGCTGGCCCTGGAGCTGGCCCCGTTCGGGATCCGGGTCAACACCGTGAGTCCCGGCAGGGTCGCCACTCCCGGCGGCGAGGCGACGCGGGAGCAGTGGGCGCGCCTGGACGTCGGGCCGGGCGCCACCGCCGCCACCCCGCTCGGGCGCGACGGCGAGCCCGACGACATCGCCCAGGCGGTGCTGTTCCTCGTGTCCGGCCGGGCGAGCTGGCTGACCGGGAGCAACCTCTTCGTGGACGGCGGCGAGTTCCCCCGGGGGTGACGCCGGAGGCCGGCCCGTCAGGACACCGGCGAGAAGGAGGCGGACGCCGACCAGGTCTCCTGCCGCAGGAGGTCGAGCAGGGCCGTCTCCGCCGGGCCCGCGTCCTGCCGGACGACGGCGATGACGGGCTGGGTGACGGCCGGGGACACCGGGCGGGCGAGGTGCTCGTGCCCCTGCGGGACCGCGGAGGCGGGGACGAGCGTCACCCCCAGCCCGTGCGCGGCCCAGCGCACGGCCGTCGCCGTCTGGGACGCGCGGGCGGCCGTGGCCGGGGACAGGTCGTTGCGGCGCAGCACGTCCAGCAGCACGGCGTCGAGCGCGCTGTCGCGGTCGAACCGCACCCACGGCTCCCCCTCCAGGTCGCGCAGCTCGACCCGGTCGGCGGCGAGGCGGGGGTGCCCGGCGCCCAGCACCACGACGAACTCCTCGCCGCCGAGGCGGTGGGCGTGGTCGGGGCTCTGGTCGCACGCCGCCATCAGGGCGAGGTCCAGCACGCCCCGGCGGCACAGCCGGTCCAGCTCGGCGGAGCTCGGCTCCTCGAAGACGGTGACCTCCAGCCGGGGGAAGCGGCGGCGCAGCGCGCCCAGCGCGCCCGGCAGCTGCCGCGTCCCGAAGCCCATCTGCGCCGCGACCACCAGCTCGCCGGCCAGCTCTCCGGCACCGGCCTGCGCCGTCGCCCTCGCCCGCCGCGCGGCGGTCACCGCGACCTCCGCCTCCCGCAGGAACGCGCGGCCGACGACGGTGGGCACCAGTCCGGTCGGCGTGCGGGCGAACAGCTTCACGCCGAGTTCCCGCTCCAGGCCGCGGATCTGCTGGGACACCGATGGTTGAGCGACGTGCAGCAGCTCCGCGGCCGCCGTCACCGAGCCCTCCTCGGCGACGGCCAGGGCGTACTCGTACTGGCGAAGGCTCATCGGCTCCCGTTCCCTCCCCTGCGGTGGACCGCGGTCCGGCCGGCCGTCATCGCGGTAATCACCATTACACCGGGGGAGCGGCGCGTTTTATTCCGGCCCGCCGGTCGCGCCGAGGCCCGTGCCCGCGGGACGGGCGGCGAGCAGCCGGCGCAGCGCGGTCGGCGTGCGGCCGAGGTGCTCGCGGACGGTGCGGGCCAGGTGCGCCTGGTCGGCGAACCCGAGATCGGCGGCCAGGTCGGCGAGGCGGGCTTCGCCCTGCGCCAGCCGGTCCATGGCCCGGCCGACCCGGACCCGGTTGCGGTAGCGGGTCAGCGACACCCCCATGTCCCGCGAGAACGCCCGGCTCAGCCGGTACGGCGAGACGTCCAGGAGCCGGGCGAGCGGGCACAGCCCCGCCGCCTCCGGCGCCCCCGCGATGATCGCCTCCCGGGCCGCCGCGACCAGCGTCCGGTCGGCGGGCCCCGGCCGCTCGGCCGGCCGTCCCACGGCCGCCGCGACGAGGCGGAGCAGCTCCTCCACCAGGGCATAGTCGACGTCGCCGCCCTCTGCGGCGGCGAGCAGGCGGCGGTGGGCGAGATCGACGCGCGCGTCCACGTAGACCGTCGCTCCGCGCTCCGCCGGCCCGTCCGTGAGCTCCTCTGCGAGCCACGGCGTGAAGCTCACCGAGGTGCAGGCGTCGCCGCCGGCCGGGTGCGCGAACCGTTCCTCCGCGCCCGGTGCGCCCAGGTAGCCGACCGTCGGGTCCAGGTCGGCGGCGGCGCCGTCGGCCCACCTGCGGAACCGGCCCCGCCGGACGAGCACCATCCGGTGGTCCCGGTGCGCCTCCGGCTCGGACCACCGGACGTGGTCGGAGCGGCAGTCCACCGAGGTCACGGCGAACTGCGGCCGGGCGGCGAGGGTCACGGCTGACAGCACACCGCGGACGCTACGCCGCCGGTACGACGGAACGGCCCGCAAGGATCTTCAAGACCCGGCGGCGCCCCGGGACGGATGCTGGGCGGGCAAGGCGACGACACCAAGGAGCCATCGATATGACCGCCCGCACGGAACTCACCACGATCATCCTCGACTGCGCCGCCCCCAAGGCGCTCGCCGAGTTCTACCGGCACCTGACCGGCTGGGAGATCACCCAGAGCGACGGCGACACCGCCTACCTGGGCGACGGCCCCGTCCAGCTGGCCTTCCAGCGCGTCGACGGCTACAAGGGCCCCGGCTGGCCCGCCGACGGCAAGCACGCGCACCTGGACTTCAAGGTCGACGACGTCGACGAGGCGGTCCGGCGGTTCGAGGCGCTGGGCGCGGCCAAGCCCGACTTCCAGCCGGGCGCGGGCGGGTGGACCGTCCTGACCGACCCCGAAGGCCACCCGTTCTGCATCATGTCCTGAACCGGAACGGCACGGCCGTGCGGCATCCCGGACGCCGCACGGCTCTGCCGACCGTCCGCCGCGACGTGCGGGAACCCCTCATCGCCCCGTCGCGTCGGACGCGGCGCGGAGGCGGTCGGCCAAGACGGCGATCCGCTCGACCAGTTCCGGCGGTTCGTGCACCTCGAACCCGATGTCCATCAGGGCGACCCACACGACGATCTCGTCCAGGTCGTTCGCCCCGCACAGCAGGGTGCAGGTGTCCGCGTCGACGGGCTCCACCGTCCCCATCGTCGGCGGCATGTGCCCGGTCACGACCTCCGCCGGGGCGTGCATGGTGAAGCGCGCCCGGTGGCGGTACGGAGCGCTGGAGATCGCCCGGGACAGGTAGGAGGCGAGGTCCTCGTCGGGCGGGTCCCGGGGGACGAAGCGCGGCCCGTTCGGCGTCCGCAGGCGCAGCCGGTCGACCCGGTACGTCCGCCAGTCCTCCTTGCCGACGTCCCAGCCCACGAGATACCACCGGCGTCCCGAATGCACGAGCCGATGGGGCTCGGCCGAACGGCTGCTCTCCCGGCCCTCGTGCGACCGGTAGTCGAACCGCAGCACCTCATGGTCGCGGCAGGCGGCGGCGATGGCGGTCAGCACCTCCGGGGCCACCGGCGCCGCCGCACCCGTCATGGGCACCGTCATCGACTGGAGCGCGTGCACGCGGTGCCGGAGCCGCGACGGCAGCACCCGTTCGAGCTTCGCGAGCGCCCGGACGGACGTCTCCTCGATCCCGGAAACCGTGCCCCCGGCGGCCGTCCGCAGCCCCACCGCGACCGCGACCGCCTCGTCATCGTCGAGCAGCAGCGGCGGCAGGTCGGACCCGGCGCCCAGCCGGTAGCCCGGCGCGCCGGGCACGGCGTGCACGGGATAGCCCAGCGCCCGCAGCCGCTCCACGTCCCGCCGGACGGTCCGCATCGTGACGCCGAGCCGCTCCGCCAGCTCCGCGCCGGACCACTCGCGGTGGGTCTGCAGAAGCGACAGCAGCCTGAGAAGTCGCGCC
Source organism: Actinomadura sp. RB99 (assembly GCF_014706005.1). Lineage (NCBI taxonomy): Bacteria > Bacillati > Actinomycetota > Actinomycetes > Streptosporangiales > Thermomonosporaceae > Actinomadura > Actinomadura sp. RB99. The sequence continues at coordinate 229,915 of NZ_JABMCA010000001.1, forward strand.
GAGGTCTCCGCCATGTCCCCAATCCTGCGGCAACCTAGGACCGAATCCGTCCTAAGCGGTTCCTAGCGTTCAGGGCATGGCGAAGATCAACCCGTTCCGCATCGACATCCCGCAGGCCGACCTGGACGACCTCCACGACCGCCTGGCCCGCACCCGCTGGCCCGACGACCTGCCCGGCGTCGGCTGGTCGTACGGCGTCCCGACCGCCTACGCCCGGGAGCTGGCCGAGTACTGGCGCACCGGCTACGACTGGCGGAGGCAGGAGGCGGCGCTCAACGAGCACCCCCAGTTCACCACCGAGATCGACGGCCAGAACATCCACTTCCTGCACGTCCGCTCCCCCGAGCCGGACGCGCTCCCGCTCGTCCTCACGCACGGCTGGCCCGGGTCGGTCGCCGAGTTCATGACGGTCATCGGCCCGCTCACCGACCCCCGCGCCCACGGCGGCGACCCGGCCGACGCCTTCCACCTGGTGGCGCCCTCGCTCCCCGGCTTCGGGTTCTCCGGCCCCACCCGCGAGGCCGGCTGGAACCTGCGGCGGGTCGCCCGCGCCTGGGCCGAGCTGATGCGCCGCCTCGGCTACGACCGGTACGGCGCCCAGGGCGGCGACACCGGCTCGTTGGTCTCCCCCGAACTCGGCCGCGTCGCGCCGGAGAACGTCATCGGCGTGCACGTCAACGGCTCCCTCGGCTTCCCGACCTTCGCGCCCGACGAGACGGAGGGCCTCACCGAGGCGGAGCGGGCCCGGCTGGCCGTCTACACCGACCAGGACCGCTCGGGCTACGCCATGATCCAGTCCACCCGCCCGCAGACGCTGGCCTTCGGCCTGCACGACTCGCCCGCCGGGCAGATGGCCTGGATCGTGGAGAAGTTCAAGGAGTGGACCGACCCCGCCCACGACCTCCCCGACCAGGCCGTGGACCGCGACCAGATGCTCACCGACGTCACCCTCTACTGGCTCACCGGCACCGCCGGGTCGTCCGCCCGCCTCTACAAGGAGGGCGCGACCGACTGGGGGCAGCCCGTCGGGAAGTCCGACGTCCCGACCGGCGTGGCGGTCTTCCCCGGCGATGCCGGGATCCGCCGCGTCGCCGAACGCGAGCACAACGTGGTCCATTGGTCGGAGTTCGACCGGGGCGGCCACTTCGCCGCCATGGAGGCGCCGGACCTGCTGGTCGACGACGTCCGCGCGTTCTTCCGGCTCGTCCGCTGAGGCGCGCCCCCTGCCGGAGGCGGAGAGCCCGTGCCACGGCGCCGCACATCTGCTACAAGTGTAGTTTCAAGCGCGTCCCGGGGAGGCCGGGACGCGCGGCGTGGCGATCGTGGAGCGGAGGCGTCGGACCGTGGCGGTGTCGATGGTCAAGGGGCAGCGGATCTCGCTGGAGAAATCCGGGGGCGCGCTGACCCTGGTCCGGATGGGCCTGGGATGGGACGCGGTCAAGAAGAAGGGGCTGTTCGGGGCCCGCCTGTACCGGCAGGGCGGCGGCTGGAAGATGAACGCCATCGGCGAACCGGGCCAGGGCCGGACGCTGCACGACCTGCTGCCCGCCATCGCCGCGCACGCGTAGCGGCAGGTCGTCGGACCGCCGGTAACGGCAGGTCCCCGGTCCGTGATCTCGGTTATCAGTACGCTTGTAGTAACCGAGGGGTGAGTGACGTGTCGCGTAAGGCGCTCGGGCAGTTGGAGGCGGAGGTCCTGGCGGCGCTCGCGGGACGGGGCGGTGAGGCCGGGACGGCCGAGCTGCTCCCGCACCTGGACGCCGACCTGGCGTACACGACCGTCAACACGGTGCTGTTCCGGCTGTACGAGAAGGAGCTCGTCACGCGTGTCCGCGTGGGCCGCCACTACCGGTACCGGCTGGCGGTGGACGAGTCGGAGCTGGTCGCCGGGCGCATGCGCGACCATCTGCGGCACGCCAGCGACCCGGGCGGCGTGCTGAGCCGGTTCGTCCGCACGCTCACCGCCGCCGAGGAGCGGAAACTGCGCGAGATCCTCGGCGGCCTGGACGAGCCCCGGTGAACGTCCTCACGTTCCTGCCCCTCGGCCTGATGGCCACGCTGAGCGTGGTCCTCGGTCTCGCCCGGTTACCCGTCCATCCGGTGTGGACGGCGCGGCTGCTCGCCACCACCGGCGCGATGACCGCCGTCGCCGCCCTCGGGACCGGGGTCTTCGTCGCCGTCAACTACGGGGCGTCGCTGGCGCCCGGAGCCGCCGCGCGCCTGCCGGAGTGGGCGCTGTTCGGCGACGACCGTCCGGTGCCGGGCGCGGTCGGGATCCCGGTGACCGCGCTGACGCTCGCCGGGCTGCTCGCCGTGGTCCGGGCCGGCGCCCGGTGGACGCGCGAGCTGCGCGCCGCCGGCGACGACGCCCGGCGCCCGCTGGAGACGCCGCTTCCGATCGCGGTCGCCGTCCCGGGTCGGCGCGGCGGGGTGCTGGTCTCCCGCGGCCTGCTGCGCGACCTGACGTCCGAGGAACTGCGGGTGGTGTTCGAGCACGAGGGCTCGCACCTGCGCCATCGCCATCACCGCCACCTGGCGGCCGGGACGGTCGCCGCGACGCTGCTGCCGTTCCTGCGGCCGCTGGAGGCCCGGCTCCGGCTCGCCGTCGAGCGCTGGGCGGACGAGGACGCCGCCGAGGCCGTCGGCGACCGCGCCCTGGTCGCCCGCACGATCGCCCGGGTCGCGCTCGCCCACCGTCCGGCGGCGGGTCCAGCGGCGGGGTTCGCCGATTCCGGGGTCGTGCAGCGCGTCGAAGCGCTGCTCGGCACCCCGCCCGCCAAGAACACCGTCACCGGGCCTCTGCTGCTGCTGGGCAACGGGTTCGTGACCAGCTCGCTGACGGCAGCCACGCTCCAACTCGACCATGCCGTCGCGTCCGTCCTCCTTCCCCTGCTCGCGATGTGGTGACGATGATCGTCCGCCTGGGGGAGGGACCGGCGCGACGGCTCGGACACGCCCATGGCCTGGGCGCCTGAGCCGGCGACCCGCAGGGACCTGCTCCTGGCGGCGGCCGTCGTCGCCGGGCAGGTGCTCGTATGGGCCGCGCCCGACGTGTCGTCGGCCCTCGCGCGGGTCTTCGACCTCGGGTCTCCTGGCTTCACCGACGAGACCGCGAAGACCTCGGCCGCCGTGCTCAGCACGTGCGTCGCCGCCGGTTCGCTCGCCGTCCGCCGGATCGCACCCGTGTGGGCGCTCGGCTGCGCGCTGGTGGCCGCGCTCCTGGCGGCCGGCGCCGGTGGAACCGCCGTGGTGTGGCCGTTCGCCCTGGTCATCGCCCTGTACTCGCTGGCCGTGCACCGCACGGCGGGGCTCGCCGCCGCCGGGGCCGCCGCGACCTCGCTGGCCGTGGCCGTGGCGACCGCCGTCGCGGGCGCGGCACCCCGAACAGCGGCGGGGGCGGGGCTCCTGGCGGCGGGCGGCGCGGCGATGCTCTGGGTCCTCGGGAGATCGCGGCGGCGCAGGCGGGCGGACCGGTCGGCGCTCGCGGCCTACCGCGCCGGAACGTCCGCGCTGCCGCGGTTCGCCGCCGAGGCCGAACGCGAGCGGCTCATGGCCGAACTGCACGACGTGGCGGCGCACCGGCTCACCGGAATCGTGGTGTCGGCCGGCGCCGCGACCCGCCTCGCCGATCGGGACCTGGCGGCCGAGGCCACCCGTCACGCCGCGAGCGCGGCCCGGCAGGCCGTGGCCGAACTGGACCGCCTCATCGAGGCCGCCGGGACCGTCACCTTCGACGACATCGACGCGCTGGTCTCAGAGCACCCGGCCGTCGACTACCTGCGCACGGCCGCCGACGCGCCGCCGGACGTCGTCGCGGCGGCCCACCGGGTGGTGCGCGAGGCGCTGACGAACGCCGTCAGATACGCCTCGGGCGCGTGCCGCGTCCGGGTCGAGGGAACCGCCGCGAAGCTCACCGTCACGGTCACCGACAGGGGCGGCCCGCCCGCGGCTCCCGGTCTCGGCACGGGACACGGCCTGGCCGGGCTGCGCTCCGCCGTACGCACCCTCGGCGGTTCGCTCTCCGCAGGCCCCGACGGAGGCGGCTGGACGGTACACGCCGAATTCCCTCTGGCCACACCCGCACCCGTTCCGGAGCACGGGACGGCAAGGTCGCGCGTCTCTGCCCTCGTCGCCGATCCGAACGGCCCGGGCGGCTGGCGGGGGCCGGCCGCGCTGGACGCGGTGCTGGTCGTGCTGGCGTTCGCGCTGTCCCTCGGCGCCGAACTGCCGCCGGGAGACGACCCGGACCCCTTCTCCTCGCCCGTTCTCGGCGCTCCGCTCGCGCTGCTGTTCACCGTGCACGCGTTCCCGCTGTGGTGGCGGAGGCGTGCGCCGCGCAGCGCGCTGACCATCGCCCTCGCGACGCTCCTGGCGTGGCTGGGCCTCGACCTGGCCGGCTGGCCCGGCCCGCCCCTCAGCGACGTGTTCCTCTGGTACTGGTGGGTCGAGCTGGCGCTGGTGTACGCGGTCGCCGCCTTCCCTCCGGGCGGCCGGACGTGGCCCGCGCCCCTCGCCGTCGCGGCCATGGGCGGGGCGGCCCTCGCCAGTGGCGACGGCATCACCGGGAACCGCGTCGCCGCCGGGGCCGTCCTCACCACGGCGCTCGCGATCCCGTGCTTCGCGGCCTGGGCGCTCGGAACGCACACCGCCGCGCGCCGGAGCCGGCGGGACGCGGCCGCCGCGAGAGACCGCGACCGGCTCGCCCGGGAGGTCTCCGCGGCCGCCGCGTCCGAGCGCCTGCGGATCGCCGACGGGCTGCGCCGGACCGCGCGGCGGCACGCGCAGAACGTGGCCGACGAAGCCGACGCCGGACGCCTCGACGCCGTTCTCGCCGAGGCCAAGGCGGGGCTGGCCGCGCTCCGCGAACTGCTCGCCGACCTGCGGACGCGGGACGACGGAGGCGACCCGCCGCCGACCGTCGACGGCATCGCCGTCCTGGCGGCCCGGCGCGGCGCCGCCGTCCGGTTCACCGGCGACCGCAGGCCGCTCCCGCCGGCCCTTGAGGTCGCCGCGTACCAGGTCGCGCGGGAGCTGCTGTCCGGCGGAGACGCGATCACGGTCGCGTTCTCCGGCCGGGGCGTCGCGGTGTCCGGGCGGGCGCCCGGCGGCACCGCGGCGGCGCGGCGCCTGCGCGCGCTGACGGACGCCTGCGGCGGTACGCTGGCGCTCACCGACGACGGTGAGGCACGGGGATGGCTGCCGGAGGTGTCCCGCTCTTGATCGGAACGACCGGTGCGGGCCTCACGGCCGCGGCCGGCACGGTGGTCGGTATGGCGGCCGGTACGGCGGTCGGAACAGCACCCGGCACGGTGGCCGCATGATCCGCGTGATGATCGCCGACGACCAGGCCGTGGTGCGCGCGGGGATCGCCGCCATGATCGGCGCCGAACCCGACATGACCGTGGTCGGCCAGGCGAGCGACGGCGAGACCGCCGTGGCCCTCGCCGCCTCGCTCCGCCCCGACGTCGCGCTCATGGACGTCCGCATGCCCGGCGCCGGCGGCCTGGCGGCGACCACCCGGATCACCGCCGACGTCCCCGCGACCCGCGTCGTCGTGCTGACGACGTTCGATCTCGACGAGTACGTGTTCGCCGCCCTGCGCGCGGGCGCGGCCGGCTTCCTGCTGAAGGACGCCGACCCGGAGCGGGTGATCGACGCGGTGCGGCTCGCCGCACGGGGCGACGCGCTGCTCGATCCGGCCGTCACCGGACGGCTGATCGGCCGCTTCGCCGGCGGCCCCGGTCCGGAGGAGGCCGAACGCCTCGCGGCGCTCACCCCCCGCGAGACGGAGGTGCTCCGCCGGGTGGCGCGCGGCCTGACCAACGTGGAGGTGGCCGCCGCGCTCGGCATCAGCCCGGCGACGGTGAAGGACCACGTCGCGGCGGTGCTCGGCAAGCTCGGCGTCCGCGACCGCGTCCAGGCGACGATCTTCGCGTACGAGAGCGGCCTCGTCCGCCCCGGCATCCGCTGACGCCCGCGCCCCGGTCGCCATCCGCCGGACGGCGGGGTCCGGGCCCCGCCGTAGCGCGGGGATCCGGCCTCCTGGAAATGGGCCGAAGGTCCCACGAGCAGGGCTTTCCTCGCTTCTAGCGTGATCCGCATGCCACGTACCGCCCTGCGCCGGCTGTCCGGCGCCCTCCTGCTCCCCACCGCCGCGGTGGCTGCCCCGCTCGCCGGGATCGCCGGTTTCGTCGGCCTCGCGGCCGTCACCGCCGCCATCCCGGTCCTCGCGGTCATCGGGCTGCTGGTCGTGGCCGGCGTCGGCGTCCTGCTCGGCCTCCCCGCGTTCGGGCTGCTCGGGGTGCGGCGCAAGCGGGGAGCCGCGCTGCTGCTCGGCGCCGGTCTCGCCGCCGCCGTCGCCGCGGTCGCCTCGATGACCGTCTTCCGGCCCGGTCCCGTCCCCGCGCCCGTCGCGCCTCCCGCGGGCGTCCGGTTCTGGAACCTGCCGACCGGCTCCCGGATCGCCTACGTCCACGCGCCGGCCACCGGCAAGCGCAAGCCGGCGCCCGTCGTGTTCCTCCACGGCGGTCCCGGCACCCCCGGCGAGGGCGTACCGGTCGGCGGCGCCGCGCTCGCCGCGGACGGCTTCGACGTGTACGCCTACGACCAGCTCGGCGCTGGACGCTCCACGCGCCTGTCCGACGTCACCGGCTACACGGTGGCGCGCCACGTCGCCGACCTGGACGCGATCCGCAGCGCCATCGGCGCGGACAAGATGATCCTCGTCGGGCAGTCTTGGGGCGGCTCCCTCGCCGCGCAGTACCTCGCCGCCCATCCCGATCACGTCGCCAAGGTGGCCTTCACCTCCCCCGGCGCCCTGTGGCCGCCCGCCCTGCCGGACGGCGACGGCGACCCCTGGACACGGCTCACGCCGTCGCAGAAGAAGCGCTATGACGAGCTGACGTCGTCGCCCCGGCTCCTCGCCGCCGCCCTCCTCCTGGACGTCAACCCCAACGCCGCCCACGCCCTGCTCGGCGACCGCGAGGCGGACGCGCGCTTCCACGAGCTGGGCCTCGCGGCGAAGGACGCCTCGTCCTGCCCCGGCGCGCCCCCGAGAACGCCCCACGGGAACCGCCAGGGCTTCTACGTCAACCAGATCACCAGCCGGGACTTCCGCGACGTCCCGGACCCCCGTCCGGCCCTGCGGCGACTCCACGTCCCGGCACTGATCATGCGCGGCGAGTGCGACTACGTGAAATGGGCGGCGACCCGCGACTACCGCCAGACCCTCCCCAACTCGACGCTCGTCTTCGTCAAGGGCGCAGGCCACGCCATAGCCGGCAACCAGCCCGCCGCGTACACGGCCCTGCTACGGGCCTTCCTCCTCGGCCACCGCCTCCCCCTCCCGGCCTATACCTCTCCAGCCGAACCCCATTAGGGGCGGTCCTGGGTCCCTTCGTCGCGGAGGATGGCGATGACGGCGCTCCCGTCCACGGATTCCTCCGTCATGAGGAGAGCGACGAGCCGGTCGAGCGCAACGCGGTGCGTGCGCAGTTGCTCTACCGCGCGGGTCTCCGCGTCGCGGAGGAGCCGCGACACCTCCTTGTCGATGAGCCGTTGCGTGGTCGGGGAGTAGGGGGAGGGCGCGGCGGTGATGGTGCTGAGCGCCTCGTGGCCGTCGGTGGCGTAGCCGACCGGTCCGAGGGCGGCGGACAGGCCGAACTCGCGGACCATGCGGGTGGCGACCTGGGTGGCGTCGGCCAGGTCGGCGGCGGAGCCCGTGGACGCCTGGCCGAAGACCAGCAGCTCGGCGGCGCGGCCCGCGAGCCGGATGGTGAGCAGGTCGGTGAGGTAGGAGTGGCTGTAAAGGTGCCGCTCGACCTCCGGCAGCTGCTCGGTGGAGCCGAGGGACATGCCGGCGGGCAGGATGGTCACCTTGGTGAGCGGGTCGGCGTGCTCGCAGAGCGCCGCCAGGAGCGCGTGCCCGGACTCGTGGACGGCGACCGAGCGGCGCTCGTCGGGCAGCAGGGCGTTGGCGGCGTCGCGGCGGCCGAGCATGATGCGGTCGCGGGCGGTGTCGAGGTCCTGCGCGGTGATCGTGACGCGGCCGTCCCGCGCCGCGTTGATGGCGGCCTCGTTGAGGAGGTTGGCCAGGTCGGCGCCGGAGAAGCCGGGCGTGGCGCGGGCCATGCGGTCCAGGTCGGCATCGGTGTCGAGGCGCTTGCCGTGGGCGTGGACGGCGAGGATCTCGGCGCGCTCGGACTGGGTCGGCAGCGGGACGACGACCTGCCGGTCGAACCGGCCGGGACGCAGCAGGGCGGGATCGAGGGTGTCGGGGCGGTTGGTGGCGGCGAGCACCACGATCCCGCTCTCCTGGTCGAAGCCGTCCATCTCGGCGAGGAGCTGGTTGAGGGTCTGCTCGCGCTCCTCGTGCCCGCCGCCGGGCAGCACGCTGCCGCGCTTGCCGCCGATGGCGTCGATCTCGTCGATGAACACGATCGACGGAGCGCGCTTGCGGGCCTCGGTGAACAGGTCGCGGACCCGGGAGGCGCCCACGCCGACGAACATCTCGACGAACGACGCCCCGGTCACCGACAGGAACGAGACCTCGGCCTCCCCCGCGACGGCCCGCGCGAGCAGCGTCTTGCCGGTGCCCGGCGGCCCGATCATGATCACGCCGCGCGGCGGCCGCGCGCCCGCCACCGCGTACCGGTCCGGCGCCCGCAGGAAGTCGACCGACTCGCTGATCTCCTGCTTGACGCCCTCGTAGCCGGCGACGTCGGTGAACTTGGTGGTGGGGCGCTCGGCCTCGATGACCCTGGCCTTGGAGCGGCTGAAGGCGCCCAGGCCGCCCGCGCGGCCCCCCATCCTCCGGCTCGCCCACAGCAGGAAGCCGCCGATCAGGACGAGCGGCAGCAGCCAGAGCAGCAGGCCGCCCCACGGGCTGCTCCCCGTCCGGGTCGCGGTGATCTTCACGTGCCGGGCCTGCATCCGCTGCGCCAGGTCCGAGGTGTTCAGCGCGGTCGGGATGCGGGAGGTGAACGCTCGTCCGTCGGTCAGCTTCCCTTCGACGGCGCCCTTGTTGTCGACGCTGACGGTGCGCACCTGGCCGGCGTCGACGCGGGCCGAGAAGTCGGTATAGGACAGGTTCTCGGTCTGCCGCTGCCGTGAGGTCACGAGGGCCGGGGCGAACAGGAACAGCACCAGAAGGATCGTGACGGCCAGCAGCAGCCACAGGCGCGCCGTGGGCTTCTGCGGCGACGGCTGCTGCTGCGGTGAGCCGGAGTTGGCGGACTTCATCCGGCTCAGGGCGGGACACTGCCGGCCCGGCGTCCCCGGGCAGCGTGACGTCGCAGGTCGGCGGCCATGCCGGGCCGCCGGGTCCACTCCTCTCGATGCTTCCTCATAGCACTAGGGCGACTACCCAAAGTGAGTGCCGTCATCCATCATCCGGCCGGTCAGGCGGCGGTGCCCCGGGAGTCGCCGAGCCTCGCCCGCTGGACGAGCCGCTGGAGGTCCTCGGTCGTGACGATGCCCAGCAGCCGGTGGTCGGCCGCCACCACGGCGAGGAGGCCGCCGGGCATCGGAGTCGCCTTCAGGACGGCCGAGGCGGGCTCCTCCGGGCCGACGACGCGGTCGGGGTCGAGCCGCGTCATGTACCGCGCGAGGGCCGTTCCGGCCTCCTCGGACCGCAGCCGGACCAGGCGGGCCGTCGTGACCGCGCCGACCGGGTCTCCGGCGGCGTCCACGACAGGGAAGACCGGCTGGCGGGATGCCTGGACGACGGTCTCGGCGAAGGCCCCGGCGGGCTGCCAGGTCCACCCGTGAGCGGGATGAGGCGTCATGACGTCGGCGACCTGCCGCCCCGCCGCCGCCTCCCGCAGATCGGTCCACCGATCCTCGACCTTCGCGGCGGCGACGATGAACCAGCCGACCAGCGCCAGCCAGAGCCCGTCGAGCCACGCGCCCGCCAGCAGGGCCAGCAGACCGCCGCCGATCATGACGAAGCCCAGCACCGTCCCGGCCCGGTCGGCGGTGTGCGCCGCGCTCACCCGGTCGCCGCGGGACCGCCACAGGAACCCGCGCAGGATCCTGCCGCCGTCCAGGGGAGCGGCGGGGAGCAGGTTGAAGACGGCGAGGAGGACGTTCGTCGCGGCGAGCCACCCCAGGCAGGCGACCGCCGTGGCCGGGGCCCCCGCCACGCCCGCCAGCGCCCAGGCACCGCCGAACGCCAGGGCCAGCGCACCGCTCATCGCCGGCCCCACGGCCGCGATCCGCAGATCGGCGCGGGCCGTCGGCGGCTCCCCCTCGAACTGAGCGACGCCGCCGAGCATCCAGAGCGTGATCGAGACGACCTTCACCCCGAACCGGCGCGCGACCACCGCATGGGCGAACTCGTGAGCCGCCAGGGACGCCAGGAAGAGCACGGCGGTGACCACCGCCGCGGCCCACCGGATCCCGCCGGACACGCCCGGAGAGGACGCGGGCAGGATCGACCGGGCCAGCACGTCGGCGACGAGGACCAGGGCCGCGGCGACCGACCAGTTCACGCCGACCGGGATGCCCATGACGGTGCCCAACCTGAGCGTCTGCCTCATCGAGAACCTCCCGGCGGCGTTCCCGGATCGCGTCCTGACGCTTCCAGTCTCGTCGCCGACCCGCCCTCGGTAACGGGACCTTCGGCCCGAACCGCGGGCGACTCCGGACCTAGCGCCCGGCAGGGGGCCGTACGTAGCGCCGGAACGTGATTCCCGACGCGAACGAACGTTGCTCGACCAGGCGCAGCGGCACGTTCTCCCCTACGGGCAGGTACGGCTTGCCACCCCCGATGATCACGGGGGCCGCGTACACCCAGAACTCGTCGATGAGGTCCAGCAGGGAGACGGCCAGCTCGGGACCGCCGAGCTGGAGGATCCCGTCGATCTCGTCCTTGAGGCGCGTCACCACGGACACGGCGTCCTCGCGCCGGACGAGCGTGACCCCTTCGGGGACGGTCTGGAGGGTGTCGGAGAAGACGTACCGCGGCGTCTCCTTGTAGAGCCGGGCGAACTCCCGTTCGACGGCCGGGGCGCCGTCCTTCCCGAGCTCCTGCGTCCAGGGCGCCTCCATCGCCTCGTACAGCCGCCGCCCGAACAGGAACGCCGAGATCCGGCGCACGTGGTCACTCGCCGCCTCCTGGAAGTCCTCGTCCGGCTCCATGAAGTCCATGCCGCCGTCGGCGTCCTCGATGTAGCCGTCGATCGAGGTGTTCATCCAGTAGATGACCTTGCCCATGAAGCTCCCTCTCGGTCGTAGCGGTCCAATGAAGACCCGAAGCACGACCGAAACTCATCGCGACGGGCCGATGCGCGGAAGCACGCTGATCCCGGGATGGTCGGCGCGGAATCCGGACAGCGTCGCGGGCGTCACCTCGGTATCGACGAGATCGAGCCGATCGAGGTCGTACCGCTCGATCACCGGAACGATCGCATCGCTGACGGGTGTCCCGCGAAGGCTCAGCGACCTGACCTGCGTGACGCCGTCGAGCAGCGTCATCAGGTCTTCATCGGCGGCGGCGGTGAGGCGGATGGACAGGCTGTCGAGCTTCGCCGGCAGCCTCGCCGATCCGGCGACGTTCGCCGCACTGAGGCTCATCCTGTTCAAGGACGAAGGGAAGGCGCCGTCCAGCCAAAGAGCGTCCTTCGCGCTGAGGTGCACGCTCGCAAGGTCGGGGGCGACGTCGGCCAGCACATCCTGGCCCCACGACCGCGGCGGAAGGCCGGAAACCGTCAGATCGGTGAGGGCGCCGAGCCGTCCTCGACCGGCGCCGGCATGGAAGGGACTCGCTTCGCCGAGATGCAGGCGCAAGACCCGCAGCCTTGGGAATCGCAGGAAGGCCGACAAGGCCTCGGCACCGATCGCGCACGAGTGATGCTCGAAGATCTCAACGCGGGGCAGATCCGGCAACGCGGAGAGCAGATCGTCATCGAACTCTCCGGTCGCCAGCGACAACGACCACACCTTGTCGGCGACCGCCGCCAGATGTCCGAGGTCGAAAGTATCCCAGCACTCGAAATGCCGGTGGATGCTGAACGGAGTGCCGTCATGCCGAGGCGGCAGAACCGGACCGAGGACATGAAATGGCGGCGCCCCCTCTTCGGAGTGATAGAGCCGAGAATCGTCACTCGTGAAGCGCCCGCAACACACGACTTCGACGACCGTCGCCGCACCCGTCTCGCCGACCACCGCGATGTTCACCCACTCGGGCACGTGACCGTCGCGCCATAATTCGGCCACGACGGTGTCCGCGTCGCATCGGTTCAACTCGGCGGCCCGACGGCGGCTGCCGTCCTCCGGAAACCGCAACTCGCCGGGCTTCGGAGGGTGCCCGTCATAGGACTGGTTGAGCCGTACCCGGAACACCAGCGGCTCTGGCAACTCTTCGGAGACCAGCGACTGGGCGAACCGCCACGCCGCCCGAGTCGACGCATCGAACCGTTCGGCGAACACCTCTCGATCCACCTGGCCAACCTACCGTCGCCCAACACCGACCACCCGATCACCGGACGATGGCATTCCGGACGTCGCGCTCATCGGATCCGCTGTTGCCGTAGACGCGGCGGACGATGCGTTCGGCGGCATGGCCGTCATCGAAGGTGCAGAACCGGCGGCGGAACGCAGCGCGCTTGGCGGCCGACGATGCGCTGCCGGGTTCGTCGCCCTTGAAGCACGCGATGAGTTCGTCCTCGGTGCGGGCCACCGGGCCGGGAGGTTCGGCGAGCAGGTCGAAGGTGACGCCCCTCGTGCGGCGGTAGGTCTCCCAGTCCGGTGCGTAGATGACGATGGGCCGGTCGAGGTGGGCGTAGTCGAACATGATGGACGAGTAGTCGGTGATCAGGATGTCGGCCGCCAGGCAGAGATCCTCGACGGCGGAATGGCCGGACACGTCCAGAATCGACGCCGAATCCGCGGAGGGCGCCGGAAGCGGTGTCGATTCGGTGAGGTAGTGGGCGCGGACGAGCAGCACGTACCGCGGGCCGAGCGCCGCCGCCAGAACGGCGGGGTCGAGCGGATACACGAGTTCGTCGAGGTGGTCCCGGTAGGTGGGCGCGTAGAGGACGGCGGTCCGGCCCGCCGCGATGCCGAGTTCCCGGCGGATGCGGTCGATGTCCTGGCCGCTCGCCTGGAAGAGGCGATCGTTGCGCGGATACCCCGTCTCCAGGATTTCGTAGTCACCGGGATAGGCGCGCCGCCATACCTGCGACGACAGCGGATTGGCGGAGACGACGTAGTCCCACCGGCGGCTGTGCTTCCGCAGCCGAGCGAAATTCATGCCGCTCGCGCCGACCGGATAAGGCTCTTGCTCCAACCCCATCTTCTTCAAAGGCGTTCCGTGCAGTGTCTGAATGTGGACGGAGCCGCGGCGCTTGGACATGGCATGCGGGAAGTTGACGTTGTTGACGAAGTACTTCGCGCGCCCCATGACCCGGAAGTAGCGCAGCGAGCCCTCGACGACGTGGTCGACACCCTCCGGCAACGACCCGGCGGCCTCCGGGCCGACCACCCACACACCGTGGACGTCGGGCGCCAGCTCCCGGGCTCTCTCGTAGATCGCCTTGGGGTTGCAGGCGTAGCCGCGGTACCAGTACGCCGCGTAGACCGCGAGACCGGCGTCCATCGGCAGCCGTTTCTGCAGCTGGTAGTAGGCGAGAGGCGCCGCGGCCTTGGCGCGCCTGGCGCCGGTGCGCGCCATGCCGCCCGCCCGGCGTACCGCGCCACGCAGCACGAGCCGCGTCCGATTGAGCGGCCCGAGCCCGCGGAACAGCCAGTACAGGTCGCGTTCGACCAGCCGGAACTTGATCCCGCGCGCCCCCGGCGGATATCGGTATGGGCTCGGACGGTGCGCCCGGAACTCCCGCGACACCCGCCGGAAGAAGCGCCGCCGCGAAGCCGCCGGCACCCGGGACGGGTCCTCGGCGATCGTGGTGTAGTGCCAGATCATCCGGTCGAACATCGCGGCCCGGTGGTCGCCCGCCGAGCCCGGCCGTCCGTCCATGAAGGCGAAGATCTTCCCGTACCCGTCGAAGACCTCGAAGTGCCGGTCGCTGGACGTCGAGGTGATCGCGCCCGTGCGCCGCACGCGGTAGACGTAGCAGACGCGGTCCAGGAGGGAGATGCGTTCGGCGGCCATCAGGATCGGATAGGTGACCGCGACGTCCTCATAGAACCCATCCCCGAATTCCAGGCCGAGGTCCAGCAGGTACTCCCGCCGGATCACCTTGTTCCACGCCGTCATCATCAGCCCGAGCACGGACGGTCGCTCGTCCAAGGTGAAGGACTCCTCCGGCGGCGGCTCGCGGAGCAGCCCGCCCCACGGGTTGGGAGCCAGCCGGCCGGGCGCGATCTCCCGCGCGTGATCGAACACCAGGACGTCCGGCCGGGCACGCTCCAGACGCCGGCGGATGGCGGCCAGCGCGCCGCTGGTCACCCAGTCGTCGCTGTCCACGAACCAGACATAGTCCCCATGAGCGCGGCGGAGGCCGATGTTGCGGGCCTCGCCCAGGCCATGGTTGCGGTCCAGATGCACCACCCGCAGGCGCGGGTCGCGGCGCGCATACTCGTCGAGCATCCGCCCGCAGTCGTCGGGCGACGCGTCGTCGACCGCCACCACCTCCACCCCGGAGGCGGCCTGCTGGAAGAGCGATTCCAGGCACTGAGGAAGGTAATCCCGCACGTTGTACACCGGCAGGACCACGCTGATCGTGACCGCCGCATCCGAAAATGCCATGGGACCTCCGGCCGTCCACGCGGAACCCGACAGGAGAGGGCGGGCGCCGGAACGGCGGCGCGGGCGCGCCCGTGTCGGCGGCCCGCGCCGGAGTTCACGCCGCGGCGCCGACCAGCCCGTGCGGGTCGAGGACGTACTTGCGCGCCGCGCCCCGGTCGAACTCGGCGTAGCCCTGGGGCGCCTGGTCGAGCGGGATGACCGTCGCGTTGACGTTGCGGGCGACCTGCACCCGGTCGTGCAGGATCGCCATCATCAGCTGCCGGTTGTAGGACATCACCGGGCACTGTCCGGTGGTGAAGGACTCGGACTTGGCCCAGCCGAGCCCGATCTTCAGGCCGAGCTGCCCGACCCGGGCGTTCTCGTCCGACGCTCCCGGGTCGCCGGTCACGTAGAGACCGGGGATGCCGAGCTTGCCGGCCGCCCGGGTGATGTCCATCAGCGTGTTGAGGACGGTCGCGGGCTGCTCTCCGCCCTTCGGACCGTGGCCGCGCGCCTCGAACCCGACACAGTCGACGGCCGCGTCCACCTCCGGCACGCCGAGGATCTGCTCGATCTGCTCGCCCACGTCGGCGTGCTGGGACAGGTCGATCGTCTCGCAGCCGAACCCGCGGGCCTGCGCCAGCCGCTCCTCGTTCATGTCCCCGACGATCACGACGGCGGCGCCGAGCAGCAAGCAGGCGGTGGCGCACGCCAGCCCGACCGGCCCCGCGCCCGCCACGTACACCGTCGACCCGGTGGTCACGCCCGCCGTGTAGGCGCCGTGATAGCCGGTGGGCAGGATGTCCGACAGCATCGCCAGGTCGGGCAGCTTGGCCATCACGGTGTCGCGGTCGGCCGGGAACTTCAGCAGGTTGAAGTCGGCGTACGGGACGACCGCGTACCGCGCCTGCCCGCCGTGCCAGCCGCCCATGTCGACGTAGCCGTAGGCGGCGCCCGGACGTTCCCGGTTGACGTTCTCGCACACGCCGGTGTGGCGCTCCTTGCAGTTCCGGCAGCGCCCGCAGGCGATGTTGAACGGGACGCTGACGAGGTCGCCCTCCTTGATGAACTCGACGTCCCTGCCCGTTTCGATCACCTCGCCGGTGATCTCGTGGCCGAGCGTGAGCCCGGCGGGCGCGGTCGTCCGGCCGCGCACCATGTGCTGGTCGGACCCGCAGATGTTGGTCGCGAGTACCTTCAGGATGACGCCGTGCTGGAGCTTGCGGCCGTTCTGCTCGGCCAGCTCGAGCTTGGGGAAGTCCAGCTCCTCGACCGTGACCTCGCCCGGTCCCTGGTACACGACGCCGCGATTGGTGTCCGCCACGGTTCCTCCCTCCGCATTGAGGATCGCGGGCGGTATACCCCGTTTCCGCAGGTCAACCAGATCTTCAGCCCCAAACTCACCACTGGGCACGGTCATGGGCGGGCTTGGATCATCCGCCCATGCTTGCGGACCAAGCCCACGATCGACGGGGCGATCCTGAGCCGCGGCAGGACGTCCGGCCGGAACCACGTTCCACCACTTCGTCCACAGCGAATGGCTCCAGGACGGGAAGCTCGAGCCCAGCCTCTTCCCGTAGTTCCCGCCGGATCGTCTCGGCCAGCGAACGGTCGCCAGGTTCACGCCCGCCCCCGAGCAGCGACCACGCGCCGGGCTCCACGATGCCGGGGATGTCGTCACGCAGGTGCAGCAGGTACTCGCCACGCCCGTTGAAGATCAGCGCCGAGGCCCTCGACGGCCCCACCCCGAATGACGTCATCACCCTTGCCTCCCCGAACCTCACCTCATGGTCACTGTCGACACCCAGCCAGGAGCGAAGAGTCGCCGCCCCGGTTCGGAGCGTATTCTGCCTGCGTGGATGGCGATCAGGAGCTGGAGCGATACCGTCACGAGGTACGGGAGTGGACGGTGGGCGAACTTCGCCAGGCGCTCGATGGGCTTCCGAGCGGAATGCGGCTGCGCATCGACGTGCCGGAAGCACCGCGGTCCAATGACTCGCTGGAAGCGGATCGTGAATTCGTTCTCGGCGGCGTGTTCGTGGACGACGCCGACTACCTCGCGCAGGACGAGTTCGTTCTCCGGGCCGATTTCAGCACGGACTGGTATATGCGCCCTCGGGCTGAATCATGAAGGTCAGGCGACGTTCACTCTGGCCACGCTCTCGCAGAGGCGTGTAACGGCAGGACTTCAGGAATCCGAACGGTTCTTGGTTTCCGTGACGTGCACTATCAGCCAGTCGTCTCACTACAGTTCGGGATTGGCCGAACTGTAGGGATTAGCCGAGGTGTGGACGTCCATCCTTGGGTCCCGGGCTTCGACGACCCAGGTGTCGGCCGCTTTGTCGTGCAGAGTCTGCGCGTCAGGGTCCCAGAGCAGCCAAGCCGCGTCGATCAACGAACCGATTCCGAGGGTGACGCCTCCAAGAAGCAGCATGAAGACATACCGCCAGGTTGCCCGCCCCAGGCCGATGTCACTGAAGTCCGTCCGGATTATTTTGATGCCCGCCAGCCACTTACCGGGTGTCCGGCCCGACACTGCCGGGATCAGGCAGTGGTACACAGCGTTGAGAACGAACGCTGCGACCGCAAAACCCTCAAGGTCGCAGGAACCGTCCCACCGCGGAACGGCGAATACCTCAAACGACACCCACAACAGCACTGCGAGTATGACGGTATCGACGACGTACGCGATCAGGCGCAGCTTGCCGCTCGCCAGATTGGCCCTGGTGCGCATGGTGAAGACCGTCCCGA
The DNA here is from genome assembly GCF_014706005.1 of Actinomadura sp. RB99. Classification (NCBI taxonomy): domain Bacteria; kingdom Bacillati; phylum Actinomycetota; class Actinomycetes; order Streptosporangiales; family Thermomonosporaceae; genus Actinomadura; species Actinomadura sp. RB99. The sequence goes on from NZ_JABMCA010000001.1 coordinate 247,352, forward strand.
CGTGACTTCGGATGGCCAGTGTAAATCACCGTTCCCTGGAAGGGTGAGCCGATCACGTATCCGGATCGGCTCGCGGTGGGGAGGCGCTGTGCCCCAGGCGCCCTGGACCTGTCGGTCCCGGGTGCATCTGCACCGGGACCGACGCCTTCGCCCGCCCATATGACTTCGGAATCGGACCCGCGACCGCGCCGGGGGTTTCTTATCGATGGCTATCACCATTGCGCAGGCCTGCCTGCGGGACCGCTCGGCCGGTCAGCCAGTCCCGCAGGCGGGCGTGGAAGACACCACAAGAGTTCGAACAACACCACCGACCCAGGCCACCGTCTCCTCACACGCGTGACCGCAATGCCAGGGAGACATCAAGGGCCGGGGGAAGCTCAGGCCGGGAGGCCGCCATCTCGGGGCCGTTAACCGTCAAGCGCTGCAGGGGGCGTTGCGTGGGCAGAGGCGGAGGTCAGGCCGCCCACTCTTTGAGTTGGTGCACGAGTCCGGCGGGGTCGTCGCCGACCGGAGTCACCTGGAGATCGGTGACACCGGACTCGCGGAAGGCTTCGATCCGCTCCCGAACGTACGAGGCCGGGCCGACGAGGTTGATCTGTTCAAGGAGTTGGAAGGGGACCTTGGCCTCGGCTTCCTTCTTCTTGCCGTCGAGGTAGAGGTCCTGGATCTCCTTGGCCTCGGCTTCGTAGCCGTAGCGTCGGACGAGGTCGTTGAAGAAGTTCTTGCCGCGGGCGCCCATGCCTCCGATGTAGAGCGCGAGCATCGGCCGCGCGAGGTCGAGTATCTCCTTCACGTCCTCGCCGATGGCGACGATGCCGCCGGCGACGACCTCCAGGGGGGCAAGGTCTTCGGAGCGCTTCGCGGTTCCTGCGGCGAGCGCGTCGCCCCATACCCCGGCGGCGGCCTCGGGGAGGTACAGGAAAGGCAGCCAGCCGTCGGCGTACTCCGCCGCGCCTTCGACTGATTTCGGTCCCAGCGCGGCGATGTAGAGCGGAACCGACGGGCGCAGCGGCTTCGTCATGATCTTCAGCGGCTCACTGAGGCCCGTGCCCTGACCGGCCGGGAGAGGGATCTCGAAGGAGCGGCCGCTGTAGTCGACCGCCTCGCGCCGCAGGGCCGCGCGGATAATCTCGACGGTCTCCCTGGTACGGCCGGTCGACCGTACGAAGGGCATGCCGTGCCACCCCTCGATGATCTTCGGGTTGGAGGCGCCGAGGCCGATGATGGCGCGACCGCCGGACACGCTGTCCAGGCCGGCCGCGGTCGAGGCGAGCATGGTCGGGGTGCGGGAGTAGACGTTGAGGATGGCCGCGCCGATCTTCACGCGCGAGGTGCGGGCCGCCAGGTAGCCCATCAGGGTCGGCGAGTCATAGCCGTACCCTTCGGCGACCCAGACGGTGTCGAGCCCGGCGGCCTCGAGTCGAGCGATGTGGTCGGCGGCCTCGCGCGGGTCGGTGCCGTAGGTGAGCATCGTCGATATCTTCATGAGCAGTGCCTCATTTCGACGTCGGCGAGTCGAAGCTCGCGCCCATGCCGATGCCGGCGCCACCGTCGACCGGGATCACCGCGCCGGTGACGAATCGCAAGTTGGGCGACACGAGCGCGCCGACCAGGTCGGCGAACTCGGAGGGCGCCCCGATGCGCCCCATCGGTATCCCGTTCCCGAGGCTTGCTTTGGACAGCTCCGGCTGCCGTTCCAGCAGTCCGTTCAGCAGGGCGGTGTCGAAGAAGCCGGACAACAGAGTGTTGACGTTGATGCCCTGCCTGGCGACCTCCAGGGCGAGGGTCTTGGCGTAGCCGATCACCGCCGACCACACGCCGACGGACGCCGCCATGCCGACGGCCGGGCGCTCGACGACGCCGGAGACCACGTTGAGGATGCTGCCGCCTTCGGTGGTCATGTACGCCAAGGTGGCTCGCACAGATCGGACGACGTAGAAGAAGTGGCGCTCGAAGGCCTTCAGCCACACCTCGTCGGTGAGCTCGGAGATGCGCCGGATCGGCGGTCCGCCGTCGTTGGTGACCAGGACGTGAACGGCCGGACCGAACCGCTCAACGGTCGAGGCGGTGACGCGCTCGATGTCGGCGTCGGCCGAGCAGTCGGCGGCCAGCCCGAGGACCTTCTCCTCGCCGTATGCGCCGGCGAGCCGTTGCGCCGCGGCTGTGACCTTCTCCGCGCGCCGCGCGAAGATCGTGACGTTGGCGCCTTCCTTCAGAAGCCGATCGGCGATGGCGTATCCCAAGCCGCCGCTGCCGCCGCCGACGATGGCGACCTTGCCGGTCAGTCCGAGGTCCATCACTGAACTCCGATCGAGGTGAGGAAGGTCTCGGCGTTGCCGGAGAACACGTCATCGAGGACATCGGAGGAGAAGCCCTCCTCGCGCCATTCCTCGACCAGCCTGTCGTGGGCGAGCATCGGGTAGTCGGCTCCGAAGAAGACCTTCTTGCGCAGCCGCTTACCGATCTCGCGCTTGAGCTCGTCGGGGAAGTAGCGCGGTGACCAACCGTGGAGCTCCATCCACACGTTCGCCTTGTGCAGTGCGACCGCGATCATTTCCGACTGCCAGGGCCATGCCACCCGGGCCGCGATCACGTTCAAATCGGGATGCCTGGCCGCGACACGGTCGACGTAACGGGGGTGGCAGCCCTCTAGGGTGATGCCCATGCCTCCGCGGGTACCGGCCCCGGTGGCCGACATGCCGACATGGACCAGGACGGGACGGTTGGCCTCGATGCACATGTTCAGACAGGTCTCCCATTCCGGCTGGTCGGGTGTCCCGGCCGGTGTGAACGAGTGGACCGTCAGTCCGACGAGTCCCGTCCCCTCGCTCAGGCAACGCTCGAATTCCTTGACATGAGCCGGCTGCGTGGGGTCGATGCCGATCCAGTTGCCCAGTACGACGTCGGGGTGCTTGCGCGCGTAGTCGAAGGCGTAGTCATGCTGGTCGCGTAGTGCACCGACGTCCATGGTGTAGGTGAACGCGAAATCGAGCATCGCCCTGACGTTGGCGCGGCGGAACTGGACGGCCTGCTCCTCGTCGCTGACGAAACTCATGTCCCACTTGAAGTAGCCCCGCAGGGCCTCGCGATCCTCGGCCGTCTCGTAAGGGCTTCCCTTCCATCCGCGCTCTGTGCCCCAGTGGGAATGGAAGTCGATCAGCCGGGCCGGTGGTACGTTCACATTGAGCGCCTTTCGTGAATGGCTGCGGGAAGGGCCTCGCGATGATCAGTGGACATTGCGGGTCGAGTCGGCCCAGAACGGCGCACGCAAGCGCTTCTTGTCGATCTTTCCCACCGGCGTGGCGGGAAGCGAGTCCACGACCACGACCTTCTTGGGCGCGTACATCGAGCCCTTGGCCTGCTTCACGTAGGACTGGAGCGCGGGAATGTCGACCTGCCGTCCCGATCGCGGCACCACGAACGCGGTGACGAGCTCGCCCCAGCGGCTGTCCGGCACGCCGATGACGGCGGCTGCGCCCACCGAAGGGTGCGCTGTGAGAACGGCCTCGACTTCGCTTGCGTAGATGTTGAAACCGCCCGAGATGATCATGTCCTTCTTGCGGTCCACGATGTAGATCAGGCCCTCGGCGTCCTGGCGGGCGAGGTCTCCGGTGTGGAGCCATCCCCCCTTGAGCGCCGCTTCCGTCTCGTCGGGGAGGTTCTTGTAGCCCTGCATCACCCCGCGGCTCCGCATGGCGATCTCGCCCACCTCGCCCAAAGGAACGTCGTGGCCCTCGTCGTCGATGAGCCTGATGCGGTTGCCGACCACGGGACGGCCGCAGGAGGCGAGTTGCTCAAGGCTCGCGGTCTCGTGTGCGGCCTTGGTCAGGACCGTCCCGATGCCGGCCGACTCCGTCTGCCCGTAGATCTGGGAGAAGACCGGACCGATCCGCTCGCGGGCCTCCGCCAGCCGCACCGGCGACATCGGCCCGGTGGCGTACCAGATCACCTCGAGGCTGGAGAGGTCCCTGGTCTCCGGACGCTCCTGATCCAGCAAGGTGTAGATCATCGTCGGAAGGCCGCTCACGCAGTTGATGTGCTCGGCCTCGATGACGTCGAGGAACCGGCCGGGTTCGAAGCCCTGCTCGATCACCACCGTGCCGCCGCGCAGCAGGGTCGGGATGACGGCCAGCCCGGCCGCGTGGGTGAGCGGGGCCGCTGCCAGGTACCGCGGGAGGTGCGGCTGCTCGAAGTCGGCCATGTGCGCATAGACCATCTGCACCATCGACCGATGAGGCTGCATCACGCCCTTGGGCCTGCCGGTCGTCCCGCCGGTGTACTGCAGCCAGGCGACGTCCATCTCCGTCGCCGGACCACGGTCCAGCGACCGGACCGCCGCGGGCTCGCCCTCGGACAGACCACCGGCGGCGGGGATCACCATCAGGTGTCGCAGGGAGTCGACCTCGGCGAGGACCTGGCGGCCATGCTCCTCCAGGGGCGCGGTCACCACCAGCACCGTGGCCTCCGCGTCCTCGCAGACGGTGATGTGGTCCGTGACCGAGGCCAGGGCCTGCAGCCCGGTGAAGCGGCCGCCCAAGAGATACGTCGCGGCCTGGACGACCCACGATTCCGGCATGTTCGGACTGAGCATCGTGACCCCCACGCCGAGACCCACTCCCCGATGGGCCAGCGCGGCCACATACCGCGAGAGAAGGTCCCTGACGTGCGCATAGGTCAGTCGCCGGTCACCGGCCACGAAGGCCTCGGACGAGCTGTGCCGGCTGAGCGCCTGCAGGATCAGGTCACCTAGCGTGACTCCGGAGGATGCCGCCGTAGCGGCCGCCGAAGCCGCAGCACCGTGACCCGGAAGGTGGTGGGACATGCCTCAAAGCGTGGCCGCCGAGCAGGCGGGCGTGCCACCGATGTTCCGCCCCGAATTTCCGATAACCCGCCAGACCGACGTCAGCGGTGAGCCGCACCCGCTGTGGAGCGGTAACGACCGGGCGTCTGGCCGACGAGATCGGTGAAGGCGCTGATGAAGCTGCCGGGATTCGACCAGCCGAGTCGCATCGCCGTCTCGGTGACCGAGGTACCTTCAGCGAGTTCAAGCAGCGCTCGCTGAATCCGCAGCAGCGTGCGCCACTGATGGAAGCTCATCGACAATTCGCTGCCGAACAGCCGGCTGAGAGTCCGTTCACTCGAGCCGGTTCGGTGCCCCAACTCCGCCAGCGTCGCCGGAATGGCCGGGTCGGCGTGCAGCAGGTCGGTGACGGCCTTGAGGCGAGGATCGCTCGGCTCCGGCAGCCGCAGTGGCTCCTGCGGGGCGCGGGCCAACTCCGCACCGATCACCGCGAGCAGCAGACGGCCACGCTCACTGCCGGCCGGCTCATGCTCGCTGCTCATCACCAGGTATGCCTCGCGCAGCAGCGCACTGGCCACGAAGACCGACGGCTCGGGCGGCAGTTCCTCGGACAACGCTGCCGGAACCGCGAGCACGCGGACATCGGTCTCGCCGTAGGAGTGACTGCTGTGGACATAGAAGGGCGGCACCCACGTGATGCGGTTCGCCGGCGCCACCCAAGTACCGACCTTGGTCGTCGTGACGAGCGCCCCGGAGGCGGCGTACCTCAGCTGGCCGTAGTCATGGAAGTGCGCGGCGATGTCCTCACCATGCGCCATGGGCTCGCAGACCGGCGAGTCGTCGGTCCAGAACACCGGCTGCTGCGCAACCTCACTCATCAGCAAGCAGCGTAGCTCGCGTTGGCGGACAGCCAGAATAAGTGGCCACGAATCCAGCAACGCGCCCATGAGAGGTACGGGCCAGCGCTCCGGCAGGTCGGCCGCATTCCCGAACCGACGGGGCCAGACAGTCAGACCCAGCAGTGGACGAGCTGGACTCGGCGACCACGCGGCACCTCGGCCAGGGCCTCGCTGGAGTCGACAACCGCGAACTCCCAAGTGCCCTTCTCCCATGCAGGTTCATGGAGTCCACGCTCAAGTACTCCAGGGTGCACGCCCGGTTGAAACGGTGCCCGACGTGGTGGGCTGGCCTTGCCCGATGTGCGGGGAGCTAGTCGCCGCAGGCAGCATCCTCACCCTTGCCGCCCGAGAATGCGGCGCTCGACCCGCTGTACCGCGCCTACGCCGAGTGCGACCAGTCGCGGACGTCCCGCACCGGCGCAAAGACCCTGCCGCACTGTGCCCGCCAGCGCCGTCAAGTCGTCCGACCACCGTCCCGTCTCGGCGATGATCCGCTTCCGCTGACCGCAGCGGACCCCGCTACCCCTGGCGGGCGGGATTCGGGAAGGCGCGGTCCGCGAGGCGGCTCAGCAGGAACCACGGCACCGTGAACGCGACCAACACCTGCGGCACGCGCAGGGCCGGCGCCAGCGGCAGGGCGAGGATCGCCAGCATGCCCGCGAGGCCCACGAGGATGAGAAGAAAGCCCGTGAGGTTGTAGGACGGCTTGCTGCGGGAGCGCCGCGCCAGCCAGACGGCCAGCACGGCGGCCAGCAGCCCGCTCGCGATCGCCGCCTGGACGACCGGATTGCCGGACACCAACTCGAGGAGCGTTGTGATCGCCGCCGTGATGACCATCGAGAAGAGGAACGACTTGCGCGTGCTCGCCATCCACCAGGGCAGGCGCTCTACGGAGTCCGGCGCCGGCGGAGGCGGGACCGGACCGGGCTGGGGCTGCTGGGGCTGCGGGTACGTGGGGTATTGCGGGTACGTCGGCTCCTGCGGGTACGTCGGATAGGGCGCCTGGGGCCCGGCCGGAGGCTCGCTCGGGGGCTCGGGCGCCGTCCGGTCCGGAGGGGCGAAGCGCCGCTCGCCGTCCTTGCGCACCTGGAGGACCCCGAAAACGATCGTCGTCCCGAGGGAGGCGATCGAGATGCCGTTGGCGACCCAGTCCGTCACGCAGCCAGTCTCGCGAGGCCGGAACCGGATGTCACCGTGTTGGCACGTTCCGCTGTGGCCGCTGAGGGACACCCGGACCCCGGCGGCTGGCGCACGGCGTGAGCACTGGGGCTAGTGGACGCCGCGGTCGCGGCCCTGCCAGTAGGGGGCGCGCAGCCCCCGCTTGAGGATCTTGCCGGTGGGGTTGCACGGGATCTCGTCGCGGCGCTCCACCGACGTCAAGCACTTGAAGTGCGCGAGGCGCTCGCGGCAGTAGTCGATGATCTGCTGCTCGGCGCCGTTCTCGGAGAGCACCACCAGGGCCTTCGGCGTCTCGCCCCACCGCTCGTCGGGCACGCCGACGACCGCGCAGTCGGTGACGGCGGGATGCCCCATCAGGACGTCCCATCAGCACGCCGGTCGAACTCACGGTAAGGGCACTACGTCACCCAGCGGTTCAACAAGATCCTCAAGCTCTACAACGCCATCCGCCGCCGCCGTCACGAGGAAGGCCGGGACGTCGACAAGATCGCCCGTCGGCACCGCACGACACCCGAACGGGTTCAGGCCGCGATCAACGGGCTCATCCTGCCGCCGGTCCGCCTCCACGACCTACGCCACGACGCGGCGACGATGGCGCACGCGGCCGGAGTCAGCATGAAGGGCGTCTCGGAGATCCTCGGGCACTCCCACGAGACGTTCACCGCGAACGTCTACGCGGTGGTGACGAAGGAACTCGCCGAGCAGGCCGCCACGTCGATCTCCGGCGTCCTCCAGCGCCACCGGCGCCGAGGAACGTCGGGGCTCGCTCCAACTGCCGAGCACAGCGCCGACGTGCGGCTGCGCACCTCGTGTGCAGCCCAGCCAGGGGCGTGACCTGCGGTTTCCCGCTGTTGACCCGGTTGTGCAGCCACGGGCCCGTTTCGGGCCCTGAAACGCGACTGCGGGGATGCGTCTGTCGATGCATCCCCGCAGGTGAGGTGGCGGAGGATCGGGGATTTGAACCCCGGATGGGCGGTAAACCCAAACCGCATTAGCAGTGCGGCGCCATAGACCGGACTAGGCGAATCCTCCAGGAGCCATCAGGCTCAGCACAGGGTACCGGTTCGGCGCAGCAACCGGCAAAGTCTGGCCTGTGGCACTGAAGCATAGTGCGAAGACGCCCTCCGGGCGACGAGGTTGCCGGACGATTCGCTCCCGGGGCCGCGGGAGCGAAGCGCCGCGATCAGCCGATGTGGAAGCCGGTGTAGCCGCAGGCCTTGCCCAGGTCCTCACCGTGCTGCTGCATCTGCGTGAAGTTGGGCGTGCCGCCGGACAGGTTGCCGGAGCTGAGCTTGCGGAGCGTGGCCGCGGTCTCGTCGAGGTCGCCGGCGAACGCGGTGGCGGCGGTCTCGACGTCGCCGCCGGCGTTCTGGCCCTCGCTGCGGATCTTGGCGGCCGCGTCGGAGAACGTCTGGGCCGTCGACTCGGCGCCGCCGGTGCCGGTGGCCGAGCCACCGCTCGAGGCGACGCTCTTCAGCTCGGTCTCGATGTTCTTGCAGGCGGTCTTCTTCTTGCCGCCGCCGGTGATGGAGTCCACCGGACCGCAGGCCGTGGAGCCGATCAGCAGGCCACCGATGGCCAGGGCGCCGACGAGCTTGGCGGCAGACATGCGCATGAACTTTCTCCTTCAGGGGGGTTTGGGACTTCGGACGAGGGTAAACCGCAGTGGTCACATCCGTCTCGAATACCCCTTTGGCGTTATTCCGCCACAGACGGTTCCGTGACCCAGCTCACACTCTCGCGAACGCCTCTTTGGACGCCGATTCGCCGTCCGGTGCTGGGAGCCGGTACAGTTGGGTCCGAACGGGCACCCGTAGCTCAATGGATAGAGCATCTGACTACGGATCAGAAGGTTAGGGGTTCGAATCCCTTCGGGTGCGCAGCAGGTCAGAGGTCTCTCGCGATCATCGTGAGAGGCCTCTTGCGTTAGCGCGGGAGCCACGGCACCGCTCACGCTTCGAAGAGCGCCCGCTCATCGCTTCGGCCGCTGCCCGCTTGTCGTCCACCGGGAGATGCCCGTAGACGTCCTTCGTGATCGCGATGGACGTGTGCCCGAGGATCTCGGAGACGACGTGCAACGGCGTCCCCTGCGCCAGCATCAGCGAGGCGCCCGAGTGCCGCAGCTCGTGCGGGTGCCAGTGACCGAGGCCAGCGCGCTTGGCGAGCTTGGAGAAGATGTGCGAGAAGTTGTCCGGGTCCATGGGCGTCCCGATCTCGCTCGCGAAGACCAGCCCGTGATCCTGCCACAGCTCACCGGCCGCGATCTTGGCCTTGGCCCGCCGAGTGTGGAGCGTCCGGAGCTTGGCCACGAGCTGGGGAGTCAGGACGAGCGTCCGGCGTGACTTGGGCGTCTTCAACTCCCCCACCACCAGCCGCGTCCTCCGTCCGCTCGCCGTGTCGCGATCTTTGATCCGCCAGGCCCGCTACGCGCGGGGAGCCTCGCCCATCCGTTCAGCCAACTGCATTGGCGTAGCTGCCTCCACCAGGACCCACCTCCGCGCCCGCGGCAGCATCGCCCACCAGTGGAAGGTGTGCTTCCCGAACCACACGGTCGACCCGGGAAAGCGCCGCTGCAACGTCAGCACGGCTGCCGCCACGTCGTCTATGACGGGACCAACCGGCCGGGTCACGACCGCGACCGTTCGTGCGCGGGCACCGGCGGTTCGGCGAGGAACGCCGTGATTCGATCGGCTGCGCCGTCGACGTCGCGCAGGGCGTGGAAGTTGTCGACGCGCCACCAGGAGAACCCGCCGGTCCGCCGGTTCACCACGACGTAGGCGATGACATCGGTCGCCGTCCCGCCAGGCCGAGTGATGGTCAGGCCCGGGATCGCGTCCCGCATCTGGACGCACACACCACGCCGGACCAGGGCGCGGCACATGTCGCCGAGCAACCGGAGTTCGATCTCGCGGGGGACAGGGGTGTTCATCGCTTCTCGCTTCCTGGTGGAAGCAGAGCCGGAGGCGCGGGGACGCTGACCTACCCCACCGCACGTGATCGCCCCGGGGGCGGGCACAGATCACGCTAGGGGACGCCCTCACCGCGCCGCCAGCTCTGCCATTCGAAGCGCCCGGCACTGCTCGTCATGCCAGACCAGAGCGCTAGTCGGTGTGGCCGCTCGCCGAGCCGTTCAATTGGCCGCCTTGAGCGGTCACGAAGTGCGCGACCTTGGTGGCCGCGCCCGGCACGTCGTCGACCGGATGTTTGCTGTCATCGCGTCGCCAGGTGAACGTTCGCCCCGAGGCACCGACGAAGACCCATACGAACAGGCCCGGATTGGCCGTACTGACCATCAGTCCCGGCAAGCCGTCATGCAGTCGGACGCCCAACCCCAGCCGAGCGAGCGACGCCCGCAGTTCCCCGAGAAGCCGCAACTCGTTCCCGCGACCGCTCACGACGCCACGTCCTCACACGACGGGCGTTCCTCGCCGGTGCCCAGGCAGTCAGGGCACTGGTCCTGACGGCTCTCGGCCGGAACACCCGCGACGTGGCCGCGTGCCAGTGTCCGCCGGGACACCCGCCGCTTGACCCCGCGTCCCCCGCAAGAGGTGCAATCACTTGCCATGACGCAACCGTGCCAAGGAGTTACGTTGCGTCACTAGGCCGTGATCATCTCGCCCCGGACGTCAAGGTCTTACAACCGTCTCGACTTTGTCTCGTCTTCGATGTCACGTCGCGTCTAGCCTGGTGACGTCCATCAGGAAGGACGGCCCGGTGTCTCCCCAACCGATCCTGCTTCACGTGATGATCCGCCAGCGCCGCCTACAGCGCTACGGCATGTTCCAGGCCGCCTACAACGAGGCCGCCAAAAAGATCTCGCCCGACCTGGTCGGCACCGCTCCCAGCCGCGCCCAGCTCCACCGCTGGACGTCCGGCGGGCTCAAGCGACTGCCCTACGTCGATCACTGCCGGGTCCTTGAGGCGATGTTCCCCGAGTGGACCGCCGACGACCTGTTCGCGCCGTGCCCTCCACACCTGCTGAACGGCGAAACGGCCGCACCCGGCGCGGAGGAGCGCGCCGACCTGGAGGCCACCGCCGACCGCATCGGCCCCGGCACCTACGCCGACGTCACCGCCGTCTACCCGACCCGAGCAGAGTTCTCCTTCGCCCACCCGCCACACGAGCTGCTCGACGGTGCCACCACCATCCGAGCCGCCGGCCTTTCCCTCAACCTGTTGTGCCAGCAGTACCCCGACCAGCGCCTGGCCCGGCTCATCGAGGACGGCACCACCCTGCAAGCCCTCTTCCTAGACCCCGAAGGCCAGGCCATCCGAGCCCGCGAACAGGAAGAGGGCTACACCGACAACCACCTGACCACCCTCACCCGCCTGAACATCGAGGTCCTGACCCGCCTACGCAAGCGCCTCTCGCCCGAGGCCCAAGAGCGCCTGTCCGTCGCGGTCTACGACGAGACAATCCGCTTCAACATCACGCTCGTCGACGACCGCCTGTGCGTGATGCAGCCCTACCTACCGCAGGCCCGAGGCGTCGACTCGCCCACCTTCCTCGCAGAACGCGACTCGACCGGCACTGGTCTATATGCCACCTTCGAAGAGATCTTCCGCTCCCTCTGGACCCGAGGCAGGACCGTATGACCGACGCACCCGCATCGCTGCTCCCCGTCGCACTCAAAGCCGCGGAGATAGCCAGTGATCTCGTGCGAACCCGCGTCCCCGGCCTGCTCACCGCCAAGGGCGACCGCGACATGGCCAGCGAAGTCGACTACGCCGTAGAACGCGCGGTCCGCGACTACCTGAAAGAGCGCACCCCGAACATCGCCATCCTCGGCGAAGAAGAAGGCATCACCGGCGACACCAACAGCGATCTCCTCTGGGCCATCGACCCAGTGGACGGCACCGCCAACTTCGTCCGCAGCATCCCCCTGTGCAGCTTCTCGCTCGGCCTCATCGAACGAGGCCGCCCCGTCGTCGGCGTCATCGACCTGCCGTTCCTGGGCACCCGCTACCACGCCGCCCAGCACACCGGCGCCTACGCCGGAGACCTCCGCATCCAAGCCAGCATGACCACCGACCTCAAAGACGCCATCGTCGCCATCGGCGACTACGCCGTAGGCGACGGCGCCGAAGCCAAGAACCGCATCCGCATCGCCCTCACCGAGCGCCTGGCCGCCAACGTCCAACGCGTCCGCATGCTCGGCTCAGCCGCCATCGACCTCGCATGGGTCGCCGAAGGCAAGCTAGACGCCAGCATCACGCTGTCCAACAAGCCCTGGGACACCGCCGCCGGCGTCATCATCGCCCGCGAAGCCGGAGCCCAGGTCACCGACCAAGACGGCACCGACCACACCTTCACCTCAACCGCCACCATCGCCACAGCACCGGCAGTCGCCGCAGACATCTCCGTCCTGCTCAGTGCTACTGCTCACCACACGTCCAGGAGTTGAAGCGATTGGGAAGCCTCCGCCCCTGACACGGTCTGCCTGCGTCGGAGGACCTGGCGGACGTGCTGCCTCTCAGGGCCGCCAGGCCACGCCGAACTCGACGCACCCCGTCAACTTGGCGGTCCAGAGATTCGGAGGACGAATGCACGAGAACAGTGCTAAGACTGCCTAGCAGCGACTAGGGTTTCGGATCTTCCTGTAGTGCCAGTGAACCTGTCTGAGGCTGGACTTCCAGGGCGATCGAACGTACGTTTGATACACGAGGTCGACGTTTAAGCAAGCGCTTTGGGAGTGCTGATGGGTGACCGGAGTTCGATCGAGTGGACCGAGACGACCTGGAATCCAACAACCGGCTGTGACAGGATCTCTCGTGGCTGTGACAACTGTTACGCCCTGACATTGGCTAAGCGGCTCAAGGCAATGGGGCAAGCTCGTTATCAAAATGATGGAGATCCGAGAACGTCTGGACCGGGTTTCGCGATCACTCTACACGAAGACTCGCTCGATCTGCCGTTTAAATGGAAGAAACCGCGAACGGTATTCGTTAATTCGATGTCGGATCTCTTTCATGCCAGAGTTCCTTTGGATTATGTACGTCGAGTCTTCGACGTCATGGAGCAGACACCTCAGCACACCTATCAAATCTTGACTAAGCGTGCACGGCGTCTTCGGCGAGTGGCTAATGATCTCCGATGGCCTCCTAACGTTTGGATTGGCGTGTCCGTTGAAGATCGAGAAGCTTTGGACCGTGTCGACGAGTTGCGGCAAGTTCCCGCATCCGTCCGCTTCCTATCTTGTGAGCCATTGCTCGCACCTCTCAGCGGGTTGGACCTACGCGGAATAGATTGGGTCATCGCAGGCGGCGAAAGTGGGAAAGGGGCACGACCGATGAACGCTGAATGGGTACGGGATCTGCGCGATCAATGTACCGAGACAGGGGTCGCCTTTTTCTTCAAGCAGTGGGGTGGAATAAGGCCCAAATCGGGTGGCCGCCTTCTAGATGGTCGCACCTGGGATCAGATGCCCGACAGGGCTGACCACTCGGATCAGGCGAAGCCGGAACTTACTGTATCGGGCGCCGCCGGGTAAGCCTGTGGAGGCTACTTGCCACTCGTTAGGCAGGCTCGATGACTTTGGGAATCAAGTCACCCTTCGAGTCGGTCTTTGTGATTCCTTCTCGAAGAAGGTTCTTCCACGCGGCACGAAGATGCTTTACGCGTGCTTTTCCAAGCGTATCTCCGTAGACCTCAGCGTAACGATCTCGGATGCGAAAGCCGCCGTGCTCCGAGAGCAACTCGCGGAGATTATCGGTTATCTCCTTTACCCACTTGTCTGAAAGCGCCTTCTCTTCTGCTTTGAACTCTTCTTCGTCGCCCTCAAAGAGGGAACCGGCAGACTCGGTATCGAAGATCGCCCTTCGCCACTTCTCCAACCCAAGGGAGAGTGATTCGCCGAACAGGTACAGGCCATCTCGGTGACGAGAAAGGAACACGAGATGGTAGGCGGATCTATAGTGTTCACGATTCCGGACATCCGCTGTCCAGTAGCCTGCCTTGGCGGCTGAACTGAGTCGGGTGGCGTAACCTTTTACAACAGCCTCTTCTGCGGCTTCCCGCTGTCGATCATCCGCCTCTTTTGTAGGCGCCTCATCCAGCCAAGCAGAACGCCACCAGTCGCCATCGCAGACTCCGTCCATGCGACGCAACGTGGCTTCATTTGCGTTCGAGCTCGTCAAATGTCCGGCGATTCGACGAAGTGCAATCGTTGAGAAATTGATTAGCACTTCCGTGGGCATGCCAACCCCAGTGGGGCGCATGAGAATTTTTCTGACGTCTTCAAACGGGATCATTAGGCCAAACGGATCAAGGAAGACGAAGAGGGGGATCCCTTGCGTTTCGTCGAGGATGAGAGTTAGATTATCGGCGACGTCGCCAAGGAATATCTTTACATCTAGGCCCTTTCCTTCGTCTTCTGTGAACCGTGAGAGCTTCTGAAAGGACTCGGAATCCTGCTCGACGAATAGACATTCAAGCCGTCGGCGACTTGACATTTCTCTTGCCTTTCGCAGTAGCAGCCCGGGTGATCCTTCGCTGCCATCTTCATAAGTTCCAGTGCCCGCATATCCGTCGACGATCGCAACGCGGCCCCCCTGCGATGTACTGCCCGTCTTCATTGCGAAGGGGCTGATGTATTGATCCAGAATGGCGTGCTTCAAAATGGCGGCTGCCTTCTTGCTTTGAAAAAATGGTGTGGCCAAGATTCACTCCTCGTCAGAGCATGGGTCGAGGTTCAATCTTCGCAGTGACCGAACCATCAGGTCCATAGCTGCCCGAATCCGGACAGAGCGAGAGTGAGAGTGCTGGCAATAACCGTAGGCTCGTATAGGATGGATCGTTTGGTCTCGGGGCTGGTATTGGCGTTGACAAGCGTGAAAGCTGGGCTTCGCGGCCTCTGCCCTTGCGGGCCGGTGGGTACGCCCATGGGAAGCGGCTTGTCGCATCGTTCCGCCGTTCCACAGGCGCTGCCGAATTGGGCTGTTTGAGATCAAGGGGCGGCGGCGCTTGGGCCGCTGGCGCGGCCCTGCGCCTGGCCGCCCGGAGCGTGCGGCGTGGGCGCCGGTCACCGGGCGGCCGCGCCCGGCCGCGCATCGCGACGCGTCCGCCGGCCCCGCCCCGTTCGGCCGCCGCGGGGTCGCGCCGCCGCCGGTAGGCTCGCACTCCCCATCGCGACAGTGGAGCGTCATGCGAGTCGAGGATGCACAGCCGCAGTTGCTTACGTGCCTACAAGAGGCAGGCCAAGAGCCGAGTCGACTCGACCCGCAGCCGACGTGGAGAGCATTCGGCCGCTTCATGCGTCACCCGGTTGAGGCCGAGGAAGACGCCCTGCTGTACGAGTACGGCATCTTCTCTTTCCGAGGACCACGACGCTTCACTCTGAGCTTCTGCCGTCAGTTCGACGTCGACGAGGACAACCCACCGGCTCTCATCCAACTGCGCTGCGAGATCGAATACGAGCCGACACCTGCGCTTGAAGCCCTAGGTTCACACAACCAATGGTGGTCAGGTGCGGAGGGTGAGCCGTCGCTTGCCGTAATGCTGGACAAGATCGAATGCAGGTCGGAATGGAAGGTCATCGGCGCACACCGACCGGTGTGCAGCTCGGTGTATCAGGAGCGTCCATGCTGAACCTGGCCCGAAGGCTCGGTCCCATGCGGTCGAGGTTCGTCCCACGGGATCATTGAGCGAGCTCGAACCAGGAGGCTGCGCCGCCCCCTGGACCCCCGCGCCCCGGAGGGCACTCCCGCGCGCATCTGTCTGTCAGGGGTTGAGCGCCGTTCGCGCGGGAGCACCCTCCGGACCGGCCCCCGCGTCCGTTGCGGTACGCGCCTAGGCTGCGAGCGTGGCCGATACGAAAGGGGCTCGACCGAGGATCCGCCCGGTCGAGCAGTGGAGCGACGCATACGGGTTCCTCGACCAAGTCCGGGCGCGCCCAGGGATGTGGGTTCGTGACCACTCATTGCACGAGCTGGAGACTCTCCTGTGCGGATACGGCGTCGCGTTGCTGATCCACGGGGTCGATGAGCGCTTCGCGTTCGGTCCCAGAGGCCCCTTCTCCGACTGGCTGGAGCAGCAGTACGGCTGGTCACTGGTGCTCGGGTGGGCTACGGCGATCGGAGATCATGCCGAAGGTGAATCCCCGCTCGAACGGTTCTTTCAGCTCGTCGAGGAGTTCCGTCGCTCTGCTCAGACCTGAGGAGTTTTGGGAGCCACCGTGGAGCCACGGGGGTGGATGATCTTGGCTCGGGGTGAACTAGTTCGGACGCAGTGCCGGTCATCGGGCCAGTGGGCGGACGGGTTCGGACGGCGACAGTGATCGTTTGGGAATCTACGGATCAGAAGGTTAGGGGTTCGAATCCCTTCGGGTGCGCAGCAGGTCAGAGGCCCCTCGCGATCATCGCGAGGGGCCTCTTGCGTTAGTACGGGAGCCACGGCACCGCTCACGCTCCGAAGAGCGCCCGCTCATCGCTTCGGCTGCCGCCCGCTTGTCGTCCACGAGGAGATGCCCGTAGACGTCTTTCTTGATCACGAAGACGTGTGGTCGAGGATCTCGGAGACGACGTGCAGTGGTGTCCCCTGTGCCGGCATCGGCGAGGCGTCGGATGCCAGTGGCCGAGGCCAGTGCGCTTCGCGAGCTTGGAGAAGATGTGCGAGAAGCTCGGCTCAGCGGATCCCGCTGTCGTAGCCGATGTCTACGCGTGCGTACGCGTGTAGCGGCCGGGGGCTAGGCGCACTCGGAAACGCCCTTGGCCATCCGTCCGGACGAAGGCCGCCACTCCGGGCCAGTCATGCCGCGTCACCACCGCCGACATCCTCACATGGCCCACGGGGCACACTTGCCCGACCCTCTGCACAGGGCACATTGGCCCTACCGTCGTCTGCCCAGCCAGGCCACTGCCCGAAGCCGTCGAGAAGAGCCAGACCGGTTCGACCGCACCCAAGGCCAGCACTCCCAGCGCCGTCGCCGCAGTGATCTTCCAAGCTCTTCGCATGGCTCTGGGACGCTCGGGATCCGCCGACGAGTTCCCGGGGCGAACACAGTCATTGGCCGAGCTCGAACCAGGGGGCTGCGCGGCCCTGCGGACCCCCGCGCTCCAGGGGGCACTCCCGCTTCTGTCACGGGGGGGCGCTCCGTTCGCGCCGGAGCACAGTGATCGCGGGCGTATCTCTTCGGGTGCCCTTCGCGGTCGTTGCGAGGGGTCTCTCGCGTTCGCGGAACGTGGGGGTGGGGGCTGGCGTCTTAGGGAGGTGAGTTTGAGTGCGACGGTCTTGCCGTTGGCGGGGGTGGCTCTCGGGTCGGCTGGGACGCTGGTCGGTCAGTACCTCTCCACGCGGGTGGACGCGCGGCGGGCGCGGTTCGAGCGGGACAGTGCGGAACGGGCGGAGCGCAAGGAGGCGCTCATGGAGTTCCTGTCCGCGGCCCAGCAGGTGGAACTGTGCCTGGACCGCCTCTCCTTGGGGGAGCACATCGAGGATTCCGAGAAGTGGCAGCATCTGCATGCGCTCTGGCTCGCCAAGAAGGTTCCGGAACTCGTGTGCACTCCTTCGGTGGCTCAGGCTGCTCACGACTACACGATGGCTCTCCATGCGCTGCTTCGCGGGGCGGGCGCGCCGGCCAAGCGGGAGCTCCGGTTCGCGTTCATGGAGGCCGCCAGGGTGGAGCTCGGTGTGGCTAGCGAGCCGTTGAGGCGGGATCCTCCGGCGGTGGAGTCCGGCCGGTAGCGGAGAGGGCGCGCAGGTCGTCGAAGGCCTGGAGGAGATGGGCGTCCAGGCTCTGGGACGGGTCGTCGATCCAGGCTTGGGCGGCGTGGTGGAAGGTGGCCCAGCCGGTCTGGGCGGCGAGGGCCGCCAGACGGTCGGGGACGCCGCGCCGGCGGAGGGCGTCCGCCAGGGCGTCGGTGAGCGAGGCGGCCTTGGCCAGCTCCCGTTCGCGGAGCGCGGGCGTCGCGGCGATGATCTCCAGCCGGGGTTCGGAGAACGGGCGGTTCTCCTCGAGGACGCGTCCCGCCTTGCGGAACGTGCCGAGCAGGACGTCGAGCGGTTCCAGGTCGGCGGGCGCCTCGGCCACCGCGCGGGTCATCGCGTCGCGCAGGTCGGCCTCGCCGTCGAAGAGCACCTCGCGCTTGTCGGGGAAGTGCCGGAAGAACGTGCGCTCGTTGACGCCGGCCCGGGCGGCGATCTCGGCCGCGGTGGTGCGGTCGTAGCCGCGTTCCCGGTACAGCTCCAGGGCCGCCTGGCGAAGGCGGCGGCGCGCTTCTGCTCCGCTCCGTGGCACGCGTCGAGACTACCGCATGTGTCAGTGGCTGGCGCTACGTGTAGAGTCAGCGACTGGCGCTAAGAAGCGTCAGTCACTGGCTTTATGAGGAGTCGTCATGCATGTCTTCGTCACGGGCGGTTCGGGACTGACCGGTCCGGCCGTCGTCGCCGAGCTCATCGCCGCCGGTCACACCGTCACCGGGCTCGCGCGCTCGGACGCGGCGGCAGCGCGGCTGGAGTCGCTGGGCGCCATGCCGCACCGGGGGTCCCTGGACGATCTCGACAGCCTGCGCAGCGGCGCCGAAGCCGCCGACGGCGTCCTGCACATGGCGTTCGGGGGCGACTTCGCCGACCCCGACGACATGATGAGGCGCGACCGGACCGCGATCGAGACGCTCGGCCGGGCACTCGGACGCTCGGGCAGGCCGCTGGTCTGCACCTCGGGCACGCTGGTCATGCCCGCCGGACGGGTGAGCACCGAGCAGGACGAGCCCGATCCGTCCGGGATCGCCGGCTTCCGGCTCCCGGGCGAGCGGGCCTGCCTGGGCTTCGCCGCCGAGGGGGTGCGGTCGAGCGTGGTCCGGCTCGCCCCGACCGTCCACGGGCCGGGGGACTACGGGTTCATCGGCATGCTCGTCGACACCGCACGGAAGACCGGTGTGTCGGCTTATGTCGGGGACGGCGGCAACCGGTGGCCCGCGGTGCACCGGCTCGACGCGGCGGTCCTGTTCCGCTTGGCGCTGGAGAAGGCGCCCGGTGGCAGCGTGCTTCACGGGGTGGCGGAAACCGGCGTCACGTTGAGGAGCGTCGCGGAGACGATCGCGCGGGGGCTGGGGCTGCCCGCGGTCTCACTGTCCCCGGACGAGGCCGCCGCCCATTTCCCCAGCCCGTTCATGGCCATCGTGTACGGCTTCGACGCGCCCGCGTCCGCGTCGTCCACGCGGGAGTTGCTCGGCTGGACGCCCGTCCACCCGACGCTGCTCGACGACCTGGAGCACGGCGACTACCTCAAGGGCTAGCGGGACCGCGAGCGGCGCCGCTCCGCTACGGCCGCCGCCAGGAACAGCGCCACCGTCACCCCCGCGGCCACCTGTCCGGGACGCTTGACCTGGTCCCTGGCCTCGCCGCACCGGACGTCGCGCTGGAGATCGACCTCGCCGGTCGGGTCGTTCTTCGCCGGGTGATCGTCGCTGGGCGTCCGGGAGAACCACACCGAGCCGCAGCTCTCCGTCTCGACGCCCACCTTGATGTGCGTCGGCCAGAGACCGAAAACGGCCACGGCGAGCAGCGAGCAGAACCCGAGGACGGCGAGGAGGCGCGGCAAGGACATAGAGGCATCATGGATCACTCGCCGCCGCCGAGACAGGGGCTTGAACCGGGCCATCACTAATCCCCGGGTTTCGGACAGGGGCGCCGGCGGAGAGCGGCTCTTCATGAAGGGACGGGGCGCGGCGACAGTAGGATCCGGCTGGAGGGCAGGCGCGAGGCGATCGGAGAGACATGCACCCCAGCTCTGACGGCGCGGCGCCCCGCGAGGAGGACCTCGACAGGTCCGCACCCGCAGACGAGGCCTCGGAGCGGCCGTCCGGCGGAGCGGACACCGGGACGGACGGCGAACGGCCCGGTGACGGCGCGGCGGAACCGGCGAAGGGGAAGAAGAAGGGGTCGTTCTGGAAGGAACTGCCCGTCCTCATCGTCGTCGCCGTGGTGCTCGCCCTCGTGGTGAAGACGTTCCTTGTGCAGGCCTTCTACATCCCGTCGGGCTCCATGCAGAACACGCTGGAGATCGGCGACCGGGTCCTCGTCAACAAGATCGTTTACCACACGCGGGACGTCAAGCGCGGCGACATCGTGGTGTTCAACGGCATGGACTCGTGGGACCCCGAGGTGACGTACACGACGCCGAAGAACCCGGTGGCGCGGTTCTTCCGGTGGGTCGGCGGCGCCTTCGGGGTCGCCCCCGGCGAGAAGGACTACATCAAGCGGGTCATCGGCGTGCCGGGCGACCACGTGAAATGCTGCGACGCGCAGGGCCGCGTGTCCGTCAACGGGGTGGCCCTGGACGAGCGGTCGTACCTCTACACCGATCCCGTCACGCACGAGCAGAACAAGCCGTCCGAGCAGCCGTTCGACGTGACGGTGAAGCCGGGGACCCTGTGGGTCATGGGCGACCACCGGGAGCTGTCCGCGGACTCGCGCGCGCATCGGAGCGACCCCGGCGGCGGCGCGATCCCGCGGGGCCGGGTCATCGGCCGCGCCTTCGTCGTCGTGTGGCCCGTGAACCGGATGAAGATGCTCCCCATCCCCGGCACGTTCGATCGGGCCATCGGCGCTCTCGCGCCCGCGACGCCGGTCGCGCTGGGACTGGCGGCGGCGACGCCGGTCGTCCTGCTGCGGCGCCGCTCGCGTAAGGGCTGATGAGCGGGGCCGTCAGGTCTCCAGTCGGCGCGGGAGACGTCCTTCCCCTCGGCCCCCTCGACGCCTGACCGCCGCAGGAATTTGACCGGGGGTTTCTGCGCAGCGCGATCTTCGCGGGTAGGGAGGAGGAAGATCGATCGCGTCGGCTCCGGGGGGAGGGCGGGTGGCCGGCACCACCGCGACCCAGCCTCGCGCGCTGCTGGCGCTGTCGCTGCCCGCACTGCTGATCGGCGTGGGGGCGAGCCTGCTCCTGCTCGGCGTGAGCACGGTCGCCGAGGCGCTGCAGAAAGCCGTCTGGGACCGGCTCCCGCACGCCCTCGGCATCGGCGGGGAGCCCGCCTGGTGGACGGTCCTGATCCTCGTCCTGGCGGGCGTCGCGGTCGGCCTCGTCGTCTGGAAGGTGCCGGGCCACGCGGGACCCGACCCGGCCACCGAGGGCCTCGTCGCGCCGCCGATGCCCGCGCCCGTCGTCCCGAGCCTGCTGCTCGCCACCGTCCTCACGCTCGCGGGCGGGGTCAGCCTCGGCCCGGAGAACCCGATCACCGCGGTCAACGTCGCGCTGGCGTTCGCGCTCGGGCGGCGCTTCCTGCCCAGGGTCCCGGGCGAGGCGTGGGTGGGGCTCGCGGCGGCCGGGACGATCGGCGCGCTGTTCGGCACTCCGGTCGCCGCGGCGCTCATCCTGTCGGAGACGATGACGGGCGAGTCCGGCACCCCGCTGTGGGACCGCCTGTTCGCGCCGCTCGTCGCCGCCGGCGCCGGGGCGCTCACCACCGTCGTGCTCGCCGCGCCGGTGCTGGCGGTGGACGTCCCCGGCTACCCCGGCTTCACGCTCGTCGACCTGGTCAGCGGCTCGGTCATCGCCCTCGCCGCGTGCGCGCTCGGGCTGGTGCTGGTGTACGCGTTCCCGTACGTCCACGCCGCCTTCCACCGGCTGCCGGGCCCGGTCGCCGCGCTCGTGGCCGGCGGGGCGGCGCTCGGCGTGCTCGGCGCGATCGGCGGCCGGATCACCCTGTTCAAGGGCCTGAGCGAGATGAAGACCCTCACCGAGCACGTGTCGTCGCACTCGACGGGCGGGCTGCTGCTGATCGTCGTGGTGAAGCTGGCCGCGCTGCTGATCGCCGCGTCGTGCGGGTTCCGCGGCGGGCGGATCTTCCCGTCGGTGTTCACGGGCGTCGCGATCGGGCTGCTCGCGAACCGGCTGGTGGACGACGTCCCGGTGTCCCTCGCGATCAGCGCGGGGGTGCTCGGGCTGCTCGTCGCCGTCACCCGGCAGGGCTGGCTGAGCCTGTTCATGGCGGTCACCGTCGTCACCGACATCAAGCTGCTGCCGCTGATGTGCGTCGTCATCCTGCCGCCGTGGCTGCTGGCCGTCGGGCGCCCGCCGATGCTCGTCAAGGAGGGCTGACGAGGCGCGGAGCGTCAGCCCGCCAGGGCCCGGAGGCTCTCGCGGAGCGACTGCGTGGTGGCGAGGACGGCGGTGGGCTCGTAGCCGCAGTGGGCCATGCAGTTGTCGCAGCGCGGGTCGCGGCCGCGGCCGTAGGCGTCCCAGTCGGTGGTCTCCAGCAGCTCCTTCCAGGAGGCGGCGTAGCCGTCGGCGAGCAGGTAGCAGGGCTTCTGCCAGCCGAGGAGCGAGTACGACGGCACGCCCCACGGCGTGCACGCGAACTCGCGCCGGCCTTCGAGGAAGTCGAGGTAGAGCGGGGAGTGGTTGAGGCGCCAGCGCCGCCGGCGGCCGCCCGCGAACGCCTGCCGGAACAGGTCGCGGGTCTGCTGGACGCCGAGGAACCGGTCCTGGTCGGGGGCCTTCTCGTAGGCGTAGCCGGGCGCGATCTCCATCCGGTCGACGCCGAGCTCGTCGTTCAGGTAGTCCAGGGTCTCCCGGATGGTCTCGGGGGTGTCGGTGTTGTAGAACGTCGAGTTCGTGTAGACGGTGAACCCGGCGGCCTTGGCGGCCCGGATCGCGTCCACGGCCTCGTCGAAGACGCCGTCCTTGCTGACGGACTCGTCGTGGCGCTCCTTCAGCCCGTCGATGTGCACCATCCAGGCGAAGTCGCGGTGCGGGCGGAAGCGGTGCAGGTGCTTGCGCAGCAGCACCGCGTTGGTGCACAGGACGACGAACTTGCGGCGCCGCAGCAGCTCGACGACGATCCGGTCGATCTGCGGGTGCATGAGCGGCTCGCCGCCGGCGATCGACACCATCGGCGCGCCGCACTCCTCGACGGCGGCCACCGCCTGCTCCACCGGCATCCGCTGCTTGAGCAGCGACGCGGGCTGCTGGATCTTGCCGCAGCCGGCGCACTTGAGGTTGCAGGCGAACAGCGGTTCCAGCTCCATGATCATCGGGAACTTCGCGGTGCCGCGGATCCGCTGCCGCACCAGATGGGTCCCGATCTTGACCGCCAGCCGCATGGGCAGTCCCATGTGCGCCTCCCTGAGCCGCGGGTGTCGTCCGTGCGCCGGACCGTCCCGGCATCCGGACGATGCTCCATACAGCGAGTATGAAACATGGTGGCTGTACGTCAATATAGGTTCGCGGGTATGACGCCGTCCCGACGCGCCGAGCACGCCGCCGACACCCGCGCCGCCCTGCTGGCCGCCGCCCGCGCGCTGTTCGCCGAGCGCGGCTACGCCGCCACCGGCACCGAGGACGTCGTCGCCGCCGCCCGCGTCACCCGCGGCGCGCTCTACCACCACTTCCGCGACAAGGCCGCGCTGTTCGCCGCCGTGGTCGAGCAGGTCGGCGCGGAGCTGGCCGAGCGGCTGATCCGCCAGCAGCTCGACCGGCCCGCGGCGGGCGGCCCGCTGGCCCAGATCCGGGACGGCCTCGCCGCGTTCCTCGACACCTGCGTCGACAGCGACTTCCAGCGCCTCGTGCTCGTCGAGGGCCCCATCGTGCTCGGCGCCGACGCCTGGAACGACCTCGCGGAACGGCACGGCCTGCGGCTGCTCACCGAGTGGCTGGAGCGCGCGATGGACGCCGGCGAGCTCGACCGGCAGCCGCCGGGCGTGCTGGCCCGGCTGATCGTCGCGATGATCATCGAGGCGAGCCTCGTCATCGCGCGCGCCGCCGACCATGCCGCCGCGCGCGCCGAGGTCGGCGCCGTCCTCGACCGCACCCTCCGCGGCCTCCGGCCGGCCTGAGCGTGCCACCGGCCGGCCTGAGCGGGCCTCCGGCCGGGCTGACCACCGGGCGCCGCCTGCGGTTACAGTGTGGGCGGGCCGTGACTGGCGCCTAGGGTGGAGCACCACCGGGGAGCGGCCCGCCACCGCCGCCGTGCGCCTGGGCGATCCATGACGACGCCCGGGAGCGGTCGCCGATGCGGACACTTCTGATCGACAACTACGACTCGTTCACGTTCAACCTGTACCAGCTGCTGGGCGAGGTGAACGGGCGGCCGCCGACGGTCGTCCGCAACGACGCCGACTGGTCGGGGCTGTCCCCCGCCGACTTCGACAACGTGGTCATCTCCCCCGGGCCGGGACGTCCCGACCGCGACCGCGACATCGGCATCGGCGCCCGGGTGATCGACGAGTGGTCGCTGCCGCTGCTCGGGGTGTGCCTGGGGCACCAGGGCATCTGCCACCGGCTCGGCGGCAAGGTCGAGCACGCGCCGGAACCCGTGCACGGACAGGTCTCCCAGGTCGTCCACACCGGGGAGGGGCTCTTCGCGGGGCTGCCGTCGCCGCTGCCCGTCGTCCGGTACCACTCGCTGGCGGTCACGGCGCTGCCCGACGAGCTGGAGGCCGTCGCGTGGTCGGACGACGGCGTCCTGATGGGGGTGCGGCACCGGTCGGCGCCGATCTGGGGCATCCAGTTCCATCCCGAGTCCATCCGCACCGGTCACGGCCGCGAGCTGCTGGCCAACTTCCGCGACCTCACGCGCGCGCACCACGGCGCGGGGCCCTACCGGCTCCACGTCCACCGGCTGGCGGCGGCACCCGACCCCGAGGCGGCCTACCGGACGGTGTTCGCCGGACGTCCCGGCGCGTTCTGGCTGGACAGCGGCACGCACGCGGAGGGGACGTCGCGGTTCACGATGATGGGCGACGGCGACGGCCCGCTCGGCGAGCTGGTGACGTACCGGGTCGCGGAGCGGCGCGTCCGGGTGGACGGGCACGGCACCGTGTCGGAGCAGCCGGCCGGCTCGTTCTTCGACTACCTGGAACGGGAGGTGACCCGGCGGGCGCTGCCCGACGACGGCGATCTCCCGTTCGGGTTCCGCCTGGGCTACGTCGGCTACCTCGGGTACGAGCTGAAGGCCGAGACGGGCGGCACCGCCGCGCACGCCTCGCCCACCCCGGACGCCGCGATGGTGTTCGCCGACCGGGCGCTGGTCATCGACCACGCGGAAGGCGAGTCCTACCTGCTGCGCCTCAGCCGCCTGGCCCGCGACCCGGAGGTGGACGCGTGGTTCGCCGCGACCGCCGAGCGCGTCCGCGGCCTGCCGTCCGAGCCGGCTCCGCCGCTGACCGGGCCGCTGACCGGCGACGCGGCGGAACCGCCCGTCGAGCTGCACCACGACCGGGAGGCGTACCTCGGCCTGGTCGCCGAGTGCCTGGACGAGATCCGCGACGGGGAGTCGTACGAGATCTGCCTGTCCAACACCGCGACGGCGCGCACCGCCGTCGACCCCGCCGCCACGTTCGCGCACCTCCGGCGGGTCAGCCCCGTCCCGTACGGCGCGCTGCTCGCCTTCCCCGGCGTCGCGGTGCTCAGCGCCTCGCCGGAGCAGTTCCTCGCGGTGACGTCCGAGGGGCTGGTGCGGTCGAAGCCGATCAAGGGCACCCGGCCCCGCGGCGCCGCCCCCGGGCACGACGACGCCCTCCGCCGCGAGCTGGCGGCCAGCGAGAAGGACCGCGCCGAGAACCTCATGATCGTGGACCTCGTCCGCAACGACCTGAACACCGTCTGCGCCGTCGGCTCCGTGCGCGTCCCGCGGTTGTTCGACGTCGAGTCGTTCGCGCCCGTCCACCACCTGGTGTCCACGGTCGAGGGCAGGCTCCGCGACGGGGTGACGGCGGTCGGGTGCGCGCGCGCCGCGTTCCCGCCGGGGTCGATGACCGGCGCGCCGAAGGTCCGCACGATGGAGATCATCGACCGGCTGGAGGGGCGGGCCCGCGGCGTCTACTCCGGGGCGCTCGGCTGGTTCTCCCTCGGCGGCGCGTGCGAGCTGAGCGTCGTCAACCGGACGATCGTCGTCGCGCCCGGCGGCGCCTCCTTCAACGTGGGCGGCGCGATCGTCGCGCTGTCCGACCCGGAGGAGGAGTTCGCCGAGACCCTGGTGAAGGCCCGCGCGATGATCGCCGCCATCGCCGCGTCGGCGCCCCCGGCGCCGGAGCCGTCACCGGCCGGCGTCGCGGGGGCGCGGCCGGGCGCGGATGTGGACGCGCTCCCCCTGGCGGCCGAACAGGTTGAGGACCTCCACGGGTGAGTCCCCGGCGGGGCCGAACCAGTGCGGCAGGCGGGTGTCGAACTCGGCGGCCTCGCCCGGCCCCATGACGAGGTCGTGGTCGGCCAGGATGAGCCGCAGCCGCCCGGACAGGACGTACAGCCACTCGTAGCCCTCGTGCGTGCACGGGTCGGGGGTGTTCTGGTCCGCCGGGATGATCGACTTCCACGCCTGGAGCGGGCCCGGGTGCGGCGTCAGCGGGATCACGGTGCGGCCGTTGCGGACGACGGGCTTCGCGCGCACGCGCGGGTCGCCGACCTGCGGCGCCCCGACCAGCTCGTCCAGCGGCACCTGGTGGGCCTGCGCGATGGGCAGCAGCAGTTCGAGGCTCGGGCGGCGCTGTCCCGTCTCCAGCCTGGACAGGGTGCTCTTGGAGATGCCGGTGGCCTCGGACAGCGCCGCGAGGCTCACGCCGCGCCGGGTGCGGACGCGCTTGAGGCGGGGACCGACCTGGGCCAGCGTGTCGGCGATCGCGGCCGCCGGAGCCGGCGCGCTTGCCGGAGCCGGCGCGCCCGCCGGGGCGGGCGCGAAAGGCGGGGAGTGCTCGGTCATCCCCCCATTCCACCTCCCGCGTCCCGGAAACGGCAACGGAAGTTGTCGGGTCGGGATGCCGGGCCGGAGCATCGGCGGCGGAGGTGATCGCCGTGAACGAGGCGACGAACGACCGGGCCGGCGGCGCGCCGCGCGCCACCGGGGACGGGTCCTACGACGTGGTGGTGGTCGGCGCGGGTGCGGCCGGGCTGAACGCGGCCCTGGTGCTCGGACGGGCCCGCCGCAGGGTGGCGGTGATCGACGCCGGTGAGCCGCGCAACGCGCCCGCCGCGCACATGCACGGCTTCCTGTCCCGCGACGGGCTGCCCCCGGCGACGCTGCTGGAGCTCGGCCGCGCCGAGATCGCGCGGTACGGCGCCGGGCTGATCCGCGGACGGGTCGAGCACATCGACCCCGGCTTCCGCGTCCGCATGGACGGCGGGCCGGTGCTCGCCGCCCGCCGGATCCTCGTCGCGACCGGGCTCCGCGACGAGCTGCCGGACATCCCGGGCGTGCGCGAGCGGTGGGGCAAGGACGTGCTGCATTGCCCCTACTGCCACGGGTTCGAGGTCCGCGACCGGCCGCTCGCCGTCCTCGGCACCGGTCCCGGCGCGGTGCACCAGGCGCTGCTCCTGCGCGGATGGAGCGACGACGTCGCCTTCTTCGCCCACACGCTCGACCTGGCGGAGGAGGACTGCGAGCGGCTGGAGGCGCGCGGGCTCCGCATCGTCGAAGGCCGGGTCGAGCACCTGGTCGCCGACGGGGACGGGCTGCGGGGCGTCGCGCTCGCCGATGGCCGGGTGATCCCCCGCGCCGCCGCGTTCCTCTTCCCCCGGATGGTCCCGAACGATGCGCTGCTGACCCGGCTGGGCTGCGAGAAGGACGGCGGATGGGTCGTCACCGACCGCACCGGACGCACGAGCGTCGCGGGCGTGTGGGCGGCGGGGAACGTCGTGGACCCGCGCGCCCAGGTGGTCACGGCGGCCGGGATGGGCTCCGCCGCCGCGTTCGCGATCAACAACGACCTGCTGGACGAGGACGTCGCCGAGGCGGTCGCACGGCGCCGCGCCGCCACCGTTGGCGGTGGGGTCCGGTGAGCGCGGCGTTCAGGGGAAGGCTGCCGCTCGGCGTCTATCTGCTCGCGTTCAGCCTGTTCGCGATGGGCAGCGCGGAGTTCCTGCTCGCGGGGGTGCTGCCGGACATCGCCGACGACCTCGGCGTCGGCCTGTCGTCGGCGGGCGCGCTGATCTCGGCGTTCGCGATCGGCGTCGTGATCGGCGGGCCGCCGTTCGCGATCCTGACGCTCCGCTGGCCGCGCCGCACCACGCTCGTCGCCACGCAGGCGGTCTTCGCCGTGGCGGTCGCCGGGGGGCTACTGACCAGCAGCTACACGGTGCTGCTGGGGTGCCGCTTCATCTGCGGGCTCGCCTACGCGGGGTACTGGGCGGTCGCCGCGGTCACCGCCGTCGGCCTCGTCGCCCCCGACCGCACCGCACGGGCCTCCGGGGTCGTCGTCAGCGGGCTCAGCCTCGCGATGATCGCGGGCGGTCCGGCGGGCGCGCTGCTCAGCCACTTCACCGGATGGCGGGGCGGGTTCTGGGGCGTCACCGCGCTGACCGCCGCCGGCGCCGTCCTGAGCCTGACCGCCGTGCCCGCGACCGGCGGCGGCGAGGAGCCCAGCGTCAGGCGCGAGCTCGGCGCCCTGAGGCGGCCGCAGCTGTGGGTGGTCTACGCGGCCACCCTGCTGAGCACCGCCGCCTACATGATCTCCTTCAACTACCTCGCGCCGCTCCTGACCGGCGTCACCGGCGTCCCCGAGGTGTGGGTGCCCGCGCTCCTCGCGCTGTTCGGCGCCGGCGCGTTCGCCGGGCTGTCGGTCGGCGGGCGGATCGCCGACCGGCACCCCACGCCCGCGCTGCTCGCCGGGGCCACGGGGATCCTGGCGTGCTCCGTCCTGCTCGCGCTGCTCGCCCGGCACGCGTGGGCCGTCGTCCCGCTCGTCGCGCTCCTCGGAGTAGCGGGGTTCGTGCTGAACCCGGCGATCTACGGGCGGGTGTTCGCGATCGCCGGACGGGCGCCGACGCTCGCGGGAGCCACCACCGTCTCGGCGTTCCAGCTCGGCATCAGCCTCGTCCCGGCGCTCGCCGGAGCCGCGCTGAACGCCGGCGCGGGCATCACCGCCGTCGCCTGGATCGGCGCGGCCCTCGCCGCCGCCGTCGTCCCCGCCGCCCTCCTCGACCGGGCGCTGTCCCGGCGCCGGTCGCGGCCGGTGCCCGCCCAGGTCACGGCGGTGTGACGCACGTTACCCGCGGCGCTGTTATGGACCGGGCGCCCCCGGTGTCTCATGGGCAGACCCATCCGAGACGCAGGAGGCGGACATGAAGGTGATCGTGGCAGGCGCCGGATACGCCGGGACGCTCGCGGCGAACCGGCTGGCGAAGAAGGCGCCGGGCGCGGAGATCACGGTGGTGAACCCCCGGCCCGACTTCGTCGAGCGGGTGCGGCTGCACCAGCAGCTCGCCGGGACGGGCCGGGCGGCGACCCCGCTGGCGGAGATGCTCCGCGACGGGATCCGCACGCGGCAGGCGGCCGTGGAGAAGATCGGCGACGGGTGCGTGGTGCTCGACGGCGGCGAGGCCCTCGACTTCGACTACCTGGTCCTGGCCGTCGGCAGCACGCTCTCGCCGCTGCCGGGCACCGTCCCGGTCGGGACGTGGGAAGGGGCGGAGCAGGCCCGCGCGGCGCTGGCGGCCCTGCCCGCGGACGGCGCGGTGACCGTCGTCGGCGCAGGGCCGACCGGCATCGAGACCGCCGCCGAGGTCGCCCACGCCCGCCCCGGCCTGACGGTGCGGCTCGTCGGGCGGGACTTCGCGGCCTCCCTCTCGGAGAAGGCCCGCGCGCGCGTGCGGACCGGCCTGGAACGGTTGAATGTGACGGTGCTGGACGACACGGTGACGGAAGTGCGGGACGACGGCGAGGTGCTGCTGGGCTCGGGCGGGCGGCACGCGTCGGACCTCGTCCTGTGGGCCGTCATCGGCGGCGTCCCCGACCTCGCCGCGCGCAGCGGTCTGGAGGTCGACGAGCGGGGCCGCGCCCTCGTGGACGAGTACCTGCGCAGCATCGGCGACCCGCGCATCGTCGTCGCCGGCGACTGCGCCGCCGTCCCCGGCTCGCGCATGTCCTGCCAGACGGCGGAGCCGCAGGGGACGCACGCCGCCGACACGGTGGCCCGGATGA
The DNA here is from genome assembly GCF_014706005.1 of Actinomadura sp. RB99. Lineage (NCBI taxonomy): Bacteria > Bacillati > Actinomycetota > Actinomycetes > Streptosporangiales > Thermomonosporaceae > Actinomadura > Actinomadura sp. RB99. Next base: position 277,082 of record NZ_JABMCA010000001.1, read on the forward strand.
TCCAGGGACGCCCGCTCAAGCCGTACTCGGTGGACTACGTCGCCACGTGCATCAGCCTCGGCCGGCGCGACGGCGTCATCCAGCCGTCGCACCGGGACGACAGCCCGCGCCGCCGGTTCCTCGCCGGACGGGCGGCGGCCCTGACGAAGGAGGGGGTCGTCCGCAGCGCCCGGTTCAGCGCCAGGACCGGCATCGGCGCCACCGGGCTCCCCGGATCGAAGTGACCGGCCGGCGGAGCCGGCACACGACAGGGACGAGGACATGACCGACGACCACGCCACCGACGCGGCGACCGACGCCTTCGTCGCCCACCGCAACCTCCTCTTCACGGTCGCCTACGAGATGCTCGGCTCCGCGGCCGACGCCGAGGACGTCCTCCAGGAGACGTGGCTGCGGTGGGTCGGGGTCGATCTGGACCAGGTGAAGGACCCGCGCGCCTACCTGGTCCGGATCGCGACCCGGCAGGCGCTCAACCGGCTGCGCACGATGTCCCGGCGCAAGGAGTCCTACGTCGGCCCCTGGCTGCCGGAACCGCTGCTCACCGCGCCGGACGTGGCGGAGGACGCCGTCCTCGCCGAGAGCATGTCGATGGCGCTGATGCTGGTGCTGGAGACGCTGTCGCCGACCGAGCGCGCGGTGTTCGTGCTGCGCGAGGCGTTCGACGTGAGCTACGAGGAGATCGCGGCCGCGGTCGGCAAGAGCCCCGCGGCCGTCCGGCAGATCGCCTACCGCGCCCGGCGGCACGTCGACGCCCGCCGTCCCCGCGAGGCGGTCTCGGCGAGCGAGAGCCGGGCGGTCGTGGAGTCGTTCCGGCGCGCGCTCGACACCGGCGACCTGCAGGGCCTGCTGGACGTCCTCGCGCCCGAGGTCGTCCTGATCGGCGACGGCGGCGGCGTGAAGCAGGCCGCGCCGCGGCCGATCGTCGGGGCGAGCAAGGTCGCGCGCTACATCGTCGGCGGCAGCGGCAAGGTCAAGAGCACGGTCACGATCACGACGGAGCTCACCGTCGTCAACGGCGCGCCGGCGCTGCTCCTGCGGCTCGACGGCGAGATCGACGGTGTCATGGCGGCCCGCGTGGAGGGCGGCCGCATCACCGGCCTCTACTACGTCCGCAACCCCGCGAAGCTGACCCGCGTGGACTCCGAGACCCCGCTCAGCCTGGGCTGAGCGGGCCGCCCGCCCTGGCGGCCGGTTCAGGGGCCGGTGCGCGGCACCGTGGTCTGGTGCACGGCGACCGCAGGCTCCACCGTCGAGTAGATCGGCACGAACCGGGTGAAGCCGGTGGTGCGCAGGACCTCGCGGATCCGCAGGTTGACCGCGGCGAGGGCGAGGGTCCCGGACGCGCGGGCGCCCTCGCCGGAACCGTCCGCGCGGGCGCCCTCCTCGCCGGACCCGGCCCCGGAGCCGGCGGCGCCCTCGCCGGGGCCGGGGCGCTCGGGCGCGGACAGCAGCCGGTGGATCCCGGCCAGCACGCTGAGCCCGCTGGAGTCGATGAACGCGACGCCCGCGAAGTCCAGCACCAGGTGGCGCGCGCCGCGCGCGATCAGCGCGGCCAGGTGGTCGCGCAGGCGGCCGGCGGTGGCCACGTCCACCTCGCCGGTCAGCGTGACGACGACCAGATCGGTGTGCACCGGGTCGGCCCGGCTCTCCACGGTCAGGCCCATGGTGGCTGCTCCATACCCGGACAGGAGCCGATCACTCATTTCTCTTGTTTCGGACGTATTTGACGGAAAGACCGGAATTCCACTGCCAGGGAAACGGGGCTTTTTTCGGCGGTTGCGCGGCCCGCCGGGAATCGCCGCGCTCCCTCGCGGTCGCCCGTCCGGCGCGCTCTCCCTGGAAGACTCGACGGTCGACATCGACGCGACGAAGAAAAGACGATGAGCAGCGAGGCGCAGCGGAACACGGCACCGGGGGTCCGATACCGAGGGGACCGCCGGGACCCGCGCGCGCGAACGGGCACCGCCGGGCCGCCCGCCGCCGTCGCGGACCTCGCCCCGCCCCGCCCGCCGGGAGCACCCGGCCCTGCGTCCGCGCTCCGCCCGCCCGCCTCCCCGCACAGGACGCGGGCCCGCCGGGCGGCCGTGGGCAGGGCCATCGCCCGCACCGTACTGATCATCGCCGCCGGCCTCGCGACCGGGCTGCTGACGACGCTCACGTTCGTCCTGCTGCTGTTCGCGGTCGGGTACCTGCTCCAGGGCACGTGGCGGACGGGCCTGTGGCTGCTCGCCGCCGCGCCGGCCGCCTTCGCGTCCGCGCTGGCCGCCGGCGGCTGCCTGTTCCGGCTGATCCGCCGCGCCCGCTTCCGCCGCATCTGAACGCCGCGCGGCGGCTCCGGGGCCGCCGCACCGGACGGTTGCCCGAGGGGAACCAGGGGTAGGGGGCGACCATAGGAGGCGGGCGGTCCCCCAGCGCCCGCGGACGCGTGCGCGAGGGGGACTCCAGTGGGGGAGCACAGGCAGGAGGAATGGCCGCGGCTGCGCGTCGCGGACTGGACCGGCACGCGGGAGACCCTGCACATGTGGGCGCAGATCGTCGGGAAGATCCGCATGGCGCACGCGCCGCTGGTCAACCACTGGTGGCAGGTCACGCTGTACGTGACCCCGCGGGGCCTCACCACCTCGACGATCCCGTTCGCGGCCGGGGCGTTCGACATCGAGTTCGACTTCGTCGGCCACGTGCTCCGCATCCGCTCCAGCAGCGGCGAGGAGCGCCGGGTGGCGCTGGAGCCGAAGCCGGTCGCCGACTTCTACGCCGAGACCATGGACCACCTCGTCGGGCTCGGGATCGAGACGACGATCCAGGCGCGGCCAAACGAGGTGGAGCCGTCGATCCCGTTCGCCGACGACCACCAGCACGCGTCCTACGACCCGGACGCGGCGCGGCTGTTCTGGCGGCAGCTGCTCCAGGCGAACCGGGTGCTCGGCGAGTTCCGGTCCCATTTCGTCGGCAAGGTGAGCCCGGTGCACTTCTTCTGGGGCGCGATGGACCTCGCCTGCACCCGGTTCTCCGGACGCGACGCGCCCCGGCATCCCGGCGGCGCGCCGAACTGCGGCGACTGGGTGATGGTCGAGGGGTACTCGAAGGAGCTGAGCAGCTGCGGGTTCTGGCCCGGCCTCGACGAGGGCGCCTTCTACGCCTACGCCTACCCCGAGCCCGACGGGTTCGCCGAGCGTCCCGTGGCGCCGGACGCGGCGTTCTACAGCCGCGAGAATGGGCAGTTCCTGCTGCCGTACGAGGCGGTGGCCACGGCGGACGACCCGGACCGGACGCTGTCCGCGTTCCTCCAGAGCACCTACGAGGCCGCCGCGGACCTCGGCGGCTGGGACCGGGCCGCGCTGGAGGACGACCCGAACCGCTGGGCCCCGTACCGGGTGTAGCGCGCGACGAGAGAAGGGAGCCGGGATGCCCGGCCAAGGTGGTTTCCCCGCACCGACCGAAGGGCTGGTGCTCACGCACTTCCTGACCGTCCGGGACGTGGCCGTCTCCAGGGACTTCTACGTGAACGTCCTGGGCGGCGAGGTGATTCTGGAGGAGAACCCCGCCACCGTGAAGGTGGCGAACAGCTGGATCATCATGAACCCCGGCGGCGGACCGACACCGGACAAGCCGGACATCGTCCTTACGCCGCCCTCGCCGGGCGACCCGGTGTCGACCTTCATGAACGTCCGGGTGGCGGACATCAACGCCTTCTATGAGCACGCCAAGGCCCAGGGCGCCGAGTTCGTCACCGAGCCGCTGGACCGCAAGGCCGAGATCCGCTGCTACATGCGCGACCCCGATGGCTACCTCATCGAGGTCGGTCAGGCGACCGGCCTGCTCCAGGGCATCTTCGCCGACCCGCCGGCGTCGTCGTCCGGCTGAGGGATCGTCCCGCCGCCCCCGGTTCCTGGGCGCTCCGGCGGTATTTCTTCGCCGGGAGCGATGAACGGACGGGAGCCGGCCGGTATATCCGACGACCTGACGCGTGCCCGGACGCCCGCGCACACACAGCCCGTCGCGCGAGCGGGCGTTCCAGCGCGGCGGACGCCCTTGGAGGAGGCCCGGTATGGACGAGGACTTCGAGGCCCGTGTGGAGCCCTACCGGCGTGAGCTGCTGGTGCACTGCTACCGGATGCTCGGGGCCGTCCACGAGGCCGAGGATCTGGTCCAGGAGACGATGCTGCGCGCGTGGCGGGCCCGCGAGCGCTACGACGCGGGGCGGGCGTCCGTCCGGACGTGGCTGTACCGGATCGCGACGAACGCCTGCCTGACGGCGCTGGAGGGCCGGTCGCGGCGGCCGCTGCCGTCCGGCCTCGGCGCCCCGAGCGAGGATCCGCACGCGCCGCTCGTCCCGGCGCTGGACGTGCCGTGGCTCCAGCCGTTCCCGGACGCGCTGCTCGGCGATCCGGCGGAGCGGGCCGTCCGGCGGGGGACCCTGCGGCTGGCGCTGATCGCGGCGATGCAGGCGCTGCCGCCCAAGCAGCGGGCGGTGCTGATCCTCCGCGACGTGCTGGAGTTCCCGGCGGCGGACGTCGCGGAGCTGCTGGAGACGAGCCCGGCGGCGGTGAACAGCGCGCTCCAGCGGGCGCGGGCCGGGCTGGAGGAGGCGTCCCCGGCGGAGGACCGGGTCGCCGAGCCGGACGACGGCGCGATGGACGCCCTCGTGGACCGCTACGTCCGGTCGTTCGAGGCCGCTGACGTGGCGGGGCTCGTCGCTCTGCTGACGGAGGACGCGGTGCTGGAGATGCCGCCCGTCCCGCTCTGGTACCGCGGCAAGGACGCCTACGGACGGTTCATGGAGCGGCTCTTCGCGATGCGGGACGCCGACTGGCGGATGGTCCGGACGGCGGCGAACGCGCAGCCCGCCGTGGCCGCCTACCATCGGGACGACGACGGCGGCCACGTGCTCCACACCCTCCAGGTGTTCGACGTCCGCCCCGACGGGCTGGCGCGCAATGTCGTCTTCCAGGACGCGCGGGTCTTCGCGGCGTTCGACCTGCCGCCGCGGCTGGAGGCCCGCTGAGATTCCGGTTGCGGGCAACTCAATGGGCGCAAACGTAGACTGCCGGGCATGACCGGGATCCCCGACGGCGACCTGATGCGGCTCGACCACCAGGTCTGCTTCGCCCTGCACACCACGTCCCGGGCCTTCGACGCGCTCTACCGGACGGAGCTGAGCGGCCTCGGGCTGACGTACCCGCAGTACCTGGCGATGCTCGCGCTGTGGGAGGCGGACGGCCCGACGGTCAAGCGGCTGGGCGAGCGCCTGCGGCTCGACTCGGGGACCCTGTCGCCGCTGCTCAAGCGGCTGGAGTCCGCGGGCCTGGTGGAGCGGCGCCGCAGCCGCGACGACGAGCGCTCGGTGACGGTGCACCTCACCGAGCGGGGCGACGCGCTCAGGGCGCGCGCGGCGGACGTCCCGCGCCGGATCCTGGAGGCGACCGGCCTGGACCTCCAGGAACTCCTCACTCTGCGCGAGACGTTGCGCCGCGTCACCGCGAACCTCGACGCCGCTCGTTGAGTCGCCGGTCGTTGAGTCGCCGGGCGGGGATGCGGTCGAGGACGGGGAGCGGGACCAGCCCGTACTGGTAGAAGTCGACCGTGTCGGCGCCGGACGCGCGGGCCGCGTCGATCTTGGCCGCCAGGTGTTCGGCGGACGCGGTGTCGGGATGCCCTGGGCGCAGGACGGCCCTCAGCCGGGTGTCCGGGCCTAGTGCGGCCCGGTAGGCGGCGACGTCCTCGGCGATCCGTGCGGTTTCCCGGGCGTAGCAGAGAACGGCATAGGACAGGACGGCGCCCGCCAGAGAAGCGGGGTCGATGCCGACCTGCCAGGCGTCGGCGGCGGCAGGGGCACCGCTGGGGAGGCCGTCCGCGTAGCCCTTCATGGCGCCGGTCAGGTCCACGAACGTCAACCGGGAGCCTTCCGCCGCCACGGCGTCGGCGACCTCGGCGGCCAGGGACGTGACGACCGGCGTGCGCGCGCGGGCGAACGCGGCCAGGGCGTCCGGGATCTCCTCCGCGGGCGGCCCTCCGTCGAGCACCGACGCCGCGAGCCGGGCCGCGACGTCGCGGGCCTGATCGGCGCCGGGGACGCGGCGGCGGCAGTGCTCGCAGAAGCACAGGCCGAGGGCGAACTCGGCGGCCGGGCCGAGTTCCACGAACGAGCGTTCGTGGTGGTAGCCGTGGCCGAACGTCCCGAAATGCAGGGACTCGGCGACGACGGAATCCATTCCCTGCCGGGCTATGGCGCGGCCTAGGGCGACGGCGTAGGCGCGGACGTCCGGGTGGGACGGGCAGAGGTCGGCGGGCGCGGCGCGGTCGCCGAAGCAGTTCTCCTGCGTCACGTCCGGGAACGCCAAGCCGAGCGTGGTGTTGTGCAGGAAAACGCCCCACCCGTGCAGGGGGACGCCGAGCGCGCGCGTCTCCTCCCGAAGCGCGTGCAGCGGCTGCTCGTCCGCGCCCTCGCGCACGGGCGGGACGAGCCGGAGCCCGTCGAAGTGGCCGTCCAGCGGGAAATGGACGCCGTCGTGGCGGAACGTGACGCGCGAGCGGCCGTGGGGCGTCACGTCGCGGGCGCGGTGGTAGGAAGCGCCGACCGTGATCGAGGAGACCCCATGGGCCAGGATCCGCGCGGCGTCGACGCCGCGCAGGTCCTCCACCAGGACATAGAGGGAGGAGTCCATCAGCTCTTCTCGTGGACGGCGACGTCGGGCCCGACGAGGATACGGCGCCCTCACCCTCGCCCTCCCCCGACCGCGCCCAGCGCTTCAGCGCCGGCCGTCGGAGGCGCGGCGCAGGAGCCGCGGCCTGACCCGCCCCAGGCCCTGCAACGGGCGGGGCCGGAGCGACGAGATGTCGAAGCGGCCGCCGCTGGGCAGCGCGGACGCCAGCTCGCCGTCGATCAGGACGGTGCCGGGGTAGGCGGTCGCGGTGAGGCGGGCGGCGAGGTTGACGGGCGTGCCGAAGACGTCGCCGAGCCGCTGGATGACCTCGCCGTAGGCCAGGCCGACGCGGACCTTGGGGAACTCGGGGTCCTCGTTGAAGCGCTCCGCGACGCGCAGGCCGATCTCGGCGGCGGCGGACGGGTCGGTCGCGACGAAGAGGACCTCGTCGCCGAGGGTCTTGACGACCCGGCCGCCGAGGTCCGCGACGATCTCCGCCGTCGCGGACTCGAACCGCTCGACGAACGCGGCGAGCGCGTCGGCGTCGAGGCTGCGGCTGAGCCGGGTGAACGAGACGACGTCGGCGAACCCGACCGCGAGGTGGGCGAGGCCGGCGCCGGGGTCGGACGGCGCGGCGGCCGTGACGGCGGCGGCGCGCATCCCGGCGGCGGTGAGCTGGCGGCGCCAGCCGTGCAGCAGCAGCCGCTCGAACGCGGGCCGCAGCTCCTCGGTGGCGGCGAGGGCCGCGGTGACCAGGTCGGGCGTGACGGGCTGGTCGGCCGGCAGCACGCTGAGGCGCTGCAGCCAGACGTCGCCGAGCCAGCTCGCGAGCCGCCCCATCGTCTGGCCGACGGCGCGGACCAGCTGCAGGACGGTGTCCTCGTCGACGAGGTCGTGGCCGAGCACCTCGTTGATCTCGCGGAGGGCGGTGACGTCGCCGTCGGTGAAGGCGACCTCGTCGTCGGGCGGGATGGGGAAGCCCAGGGCCTGCCAGATGCGGCGCGCGTACGCGTCCGGGACGCCGGAGAGGGCCTCGACGTCCTTGCGCGTGTAGCGCAGGGGCCCGCCGAGGAGGGTCTCCTCGATGTCCAGGGGTCCGCCGGGGTCCGTCATGGACTCCCCCTCTATGTCTCATTGATCAATGTCACAATGATGGCGGAGTAAGATCGCGGCGGTCAAGATGGACGCAACCGGCAGGCGGGGCATGGCCGAGTACCGAATCGACGACCTGGCGCGGGCCGCCGGGAGCACCGTGCGCAACATCCGCGCCTACCAGGACCGGGGGCTGCTGCCGCCGCCGCGGCTCGCCGGCCGGGTCGGCCTGTACGACGACTCGCACCTGGCCCGGCTGCGGCTGATCGGCCAGCTCCTCGGCCGCGGCTACACGTTCGCGGTCATCAAGGACCTGCTGACGGCGTGGGAGACCGGCCGGGACGTCGGCGACGTCCTCGGCCTGGAGAAGGTGCTCACCGACCCGTGGTCGGACGAGATCCCCGGCACCGTCGGCTACGACGAGCTCATCGCGATCTTCGGCGCCGGGCTGGACGAGGCCGAGCGGGAGCGGATGCGGGAGCGCACCGTCGCGCTCGGCCTGATCGAGCCGGACGGCGAGAAGTTCCGCGTGCCGAGCCCCCGGCTGCTGCACGTCGGCGCCGAGCTGGTCGCGGCGGGCATCCCGCTGGACGCGGTGCTCGACATCGCCGAGAGGATCCGCGGCGACGTCGACGTGATCGCGGGACGGTTCGTCGGCCTCGTCCAGGAGCACGTCTTCGCCCGGCTGGAGGACCAGCCGGGCGGCGAGGAGGTCACCGAGGTCGCCGCGGTGGTGCGGCGGATGCGGCCGCTGGTGAAGATGGTCGTCGACCCGCTGATCGCGCGGGCGATGGAGGCCCGCGTGCAGGCCGCGCTCGGTGAGCACCTCGAGACGATCAGGGACCACCTCGCCGGCGACGGCCGGCCCGCCGCCGGCTGAGCCCGCGGCCCCGAGGGCCGCGCCGCCGGGCGGGCCTGCGCGTCACAGCAGCGAGGCGCCCCACTTGACGGTGACCTGGTGGGCGGCGCCCTCGGAGTCGGTGAAGGTCAGCGTGCCCTGGCCGGGCAGGCCGATGAGCGCGGTCCGCAGCGTGACCGTCACGTGCGCCGTCCCGCCCTTGGCGACGCCGCCCTGCATCTGCGACAGCACCAGCTCGCCGTTGGACGTCATCGCCGTCCAGGTCACCGGCCCGTTCTTGGCGGACAGGCTGACCTGCGCGGTCTTGGTGCCGTACATCTCGACCGTGCCGGGGTTCACCACGAGCACGCCCGGCCGCGCGGGCGGCTTCGGGGTCGTCGGCGTGGGCGTCGGCGGCGCGGACGTCACCGGGGGCGACGGGCTCTTCTCGTCGGTCTGCGGCTGGACGGGCGCGCCGGACGGGCCGCCCGGCACGCCGGACGGGCCGCCGGGGCCGTCGGGCGCGCCGGACCGGTGGCCGCCGTGCTCCTTGCTCCCGCCGCCGTGCCCGCCGTCGTGCTTGATCGTCGGCTGGTTCAGGAACGGCGGCCACGACAGCGTGCCGCCGCCGATGCCGGGCCCCATGAGGAGCGCCGCCACGACCGCCGCGACCAGCGCGCCCGCCATCCCGCCGCCGGTGAACAGCCACCGCCGGGTGAACGGCGACGGCACGTCCGGCTGGCTCGGCAGGCCCTCCGGGGTCAGCGGCCCGCCACGCGCGGCGATGTCCGCGCGGTAGCCGGCCAGCTCCGGGTCGGTCGCGGTGTGCATGACGCGGTGGCGCAGCGCGGCGGGCAGCACGGGCGCGGGCGCCCGGCGCAGCAGCGGCGCGGCGCGGACCCGGCCGCGGGCCCGGCAGGCCGGGCATCCCTCGACGTGCTCGGCGACGGCCGGATCGGCGGCCTCGTCCGCGCCGGCGTCGCCGCGGCGGTGGAACGTCCGCCACAGCGCGGCGGACAGCGGGCCGCGCCTCGCCCCCTCGCGGGCGGCGCCGGACGCGCCGTCCGCCGTCTCAGGGCCGTCCACGGCGTCCCGGCGATCTTCGCCCTCCGGCGTCTCGGCGCCGGGCGGCCGCTTCGCCGGCGGGGTGCGGGCCGCCAGGACCGCGATGGCGGCGGGCCGGGTCTCCTCGGCCGCCTCGTCGTCGGGTTCCGGGACGGGCGCCGAGAAATCGGCGCAGGAGCGGGCGGCCCGGACAGCCTCGGCGGCGAGCGCCGCCTCCATCGCGGCGCCGCCCTCGCGGACGCGCGCGGCGGCGCGGCGGCCCGACATCCCGAGCGCGGCGCCGAGCCGCGCGGGCCGCAGGTCGTGCCGGAACGCCATCAGCACGGCCTCCTGGTCGACCGGGTCCAGGGCGTCGAGGGCGGCCCGCAGCAGGCGGTGCAGCTCGGCGGACGGCGGCCAGCCGGAGACGTCGCCGGCGTCGGCGCGCTCCAGGAACGGGGTGTCGGAGAACTCGGCGTCCCGGTCCCAGTAGAGGTGCCTCGGGCGGCCGCGGCGGATGCAGCGGCGCCGGGCGGAGCCGTAAAGCCACGAGCTCAGGTGCAGGTGGTCGCGCATCCGGGGGGCGCGGCGGCTCGCGTCGATGAAGGTGTCGTGGACGATGTCGGCGGCGGTCTTCTCGTCTCCCGTCATTGACAACGCGTAGTCGTAAAGGCGCTCACCGTACTCGTCATAGAGCGTGCCCAGCGCCGCCTCGTCGCCTTCGTTCAGACCCTGGACCAGTTTTCGGTCCGCCACGTCTTCGGAGGGAGACAATCTGGGCATACACGCTCCCCGACACCGGCATGAGAGTCCGCCCCCAAAGGGGCCGTCCGGACATTCAGCCCACCTTGCATACACCCCTTGGCCCGTTCGACACCACTCGATCCCCCGAAAACGCCGATACCGGTGACCGAACGCCGAAGCGCCCGCCCCTCTCGGCGACCACTCCGTTCATGACCGAGCGTCAGAATCCGGTCAGATGATGTTATGTTGGTACCATGGTACATGTGGACCGCGTTCAGACCGGCATGCGGATCGAGCGGAACGTGCTGAAGGTGCTCAAGGGGCTGGCCGAATACCTCGACATCTCGCTCGGCGACCTGGTCGAGGGCATCGCCCTGCACGCCTTCGACGGCAGCGCCCCCTTCTCCCCCGAGACGCTCGGCAAGATCCGGCAGCTCAAGTCCGTGTACGGGCTGACGCTCACCGCCGCCGACGCGCACGCCCTCACCGAGGACGGAGCGGCCCGATGAGGCGCCGGCTCACCGGGACCGTCCGGGTCCCGCTGCCGCCCGGCGAGGCGTTCGCGCTGTTCACGCCGCGCGGCGAGGAGCGCTGGGTGCACGGCTGGCGGCCGCTCTTCCCCGCCGGCGCCCCCGACGACACCGCACCGGGCACGGTCTTCGAGACCGTCCACGGCACCGAGCGGACGACCTGGGTCGTCCTCGCCCGCGACCCCGGACGGCACGTCTCCTACGCCCGCGTGACACCGGGCCTCCGCGCCGGGACCGTCACCGTCGACGTCGTCCCGCACCCGGACGGCGGGAGCACCGCCGAGGTCGTCTACGACCTGACCGCCCTCACCGCCGACGCCGCGCCCGGCCTCGCAGCGTTCGCCGACGGGTACCCGGCGTTCCTGCGGTCATGGGAGGACGCGATCGCCGCGCACCTCGCTCAGTCGACCCGCTCGACCTCCAGCCCGCCCTCCGCGTAGCGGCGGCGCAGCACCTTCTTGTCGAACTTCCCGACGCTCGTCTTCGGGACCTCGGCGATGAACGTCCACCGCTCGGGCAGCTGCCACTTCGGCACCCGGCCGGTGAGGAACTCCCTGAGCTGCGCCGCCGTGACCGACGCGCCGTCCCGGACGACCACGGACGCCAGCGGGCGCTCCTGCCAGCGGTCGTCCGGGACCCCGACGACGGCCGCCTCGATCACGTCCGGATGGGCCATGAGGTGGTTCTCCAGCTCCACCGAGGAGATCCACTCGCCGCCGGATTTGATGACGTCCTTCGCCCGGTCGGTGAGGACCATGTAGCCGTCGGGGGAGAGGTTGCCGACGTCGCCCGTGCGCAGCCAGCCGTCGTGGAACCTGCCGGGGTCCTCGTCGCGGTAGTAGGCGCCGGTGATCCACGGGCCGCGGATCTCCACCTCGCCGACGGCGTCCCCGTCGTTCGGCAGCACCACGTCGCCGTCCCCGACCACCCGGATCTCCAGCCCGGCGAGGACCCGCCCCTGGCTGACCCGCGCCCGCCACGCCCGCTCGCCCTCCGCGCCCGCCGGCGCGTGCGCCATCGTCGCGACCGGCGACGTCTCCGTCATCCCCCACGCCTGCACGATCCGCACGCCGATCTCGTCGAACCCGCGCATGAGCGCCTCCGGCACCGCCGACCCGCCGCACGGGACGAGCCGCAGCGAGCTGAGGTCCGACCCGTGCTCCAGCGTGTACCGCAGCACGTCCGACCAGATCGTGGGAACGGCGCCCGCGATCGTCGGACGCTCCGCCTCGATCAGCCTCACCAGCGGCTCCGCCTGCAGGAACCGGTCCGGCATCACCAGCGCCGCGCCGGCCAGCATCGCCGCGTAGGGCAGGCCCCACGCGTTCGCGTGGAACATCGGCACGACCGGCAGCACGACGTCGGCGCCGCTCATCCCCAGCGCGTTCCCGGTGCACACCGACAGCGAGTGCAGGTACGCGGACCGGTGCGAGTAGACGACGCCCTTCGGGTTCCCGGTGGTCCCGCTCGTGTAGCACATGGCCGCCGCCGACCGTTCGTCGATCTCCGGCCAGTCGAACTCCGGCGGCGCGGCGGCGAGCAGCTCCTCGTACGAGTGCAGCTCCTTGCCCGCCGCCTCCAGGGGCGCCGTGTCGCCGTCGCCCACCACGACGACGTGCCGGACGGTCTTCATCTGCGGCAGCACCGGCGCGAGCAGCGGGATGAGCGACCCGTCCACGATGACGGCGTAGTCCTCGGCGTGGTTCGCGATGTACACGAGCTGGTCGGGGAACAGCCGCAGGTTCAGCGTGTGCAGGACGGCCCCCATCGACGGGACCGCGAGGTACGCCTCCAGGTGCTCGGTGTTGTTCCACATGAACGTGGCGACGCGCTGGTCACCGTCCACCCCGAGCGCGCGCAGCGCCCCGGCGAGCCGGGCGGCGCGCTCCCCGACCTCGGCGTACGTCCGGCGCCGCGCGCCGTCCCCGGTCCAGGTCGCGATCTCCGCGGACCCGCACACCTGCGTGCCGTATCGCATGATCGTGGTGATGGTCAGCGGGAAGTCCTGCATGGTGCTCCACACGGCACACCTCCGGCTCAGCTGCGGAACTCCGTTCTAGCCCACCACCCCCCATTTGCCCAGAGCCCGACCCCAGCCCGGATGATCCGAACCTCAGCCACGCAAGCCTGAACCCGAGCCACGAAGGCTCGAACCCCAGCCCGAAGGCTCGAACCCCAGCCACCCTCACGGGCAGGCACGCGGAGCGAGCGCCAGCGAGTGGAGCGGGCCTGCCCGACGACTGACGGGCTGTTTCACGCGGAGCGCCAGCGGAGCGGGAAACAGCCCGTCAGTCGCGACGGGGGTTCCAGGGGGTCGCCCCCCTGGGCTAATTGGGCGTTTCGCGCGGAGCGCCAGCGGAGCGGGAAACGCCCTGCCCGTCGCGACGGGGGTTCCAGGGTCGCCCCCCTGGGCAATACGGGCAGGCACGCGGAGCGAGCGCAGCGAGCGGAGCGGGCCTGCCCGGCGGTCGGCAGGCTGTTTCGCGCGGAGCTCTAGCGGAGCGGGAAACAGCCTGCCGACCGTGACGGGGGTTCCAGGGGGTCGCCCCCCTGGACTAATACAGTCCGTCGTCGTCGCGGAGGCGGGCCATGGCGCGGGAGACGGTGCTCTTGACGGTGCCGACGCTGACGCCGAGGACGTCGGCGACCTCCGCTTCGGACATGTCCTCGTAATAGCGGAGCATGACCGCGAGGCGCTGCCGTTCGGGGAGGCGGCCGAGCGCGCGGCCGAGGGCGTCGCGCATTTCGGCGCGCCGGGTGTGATCGTCCACCGGACGGTCGGGAACCTGATCCGTGGGGTAGATATCCAACTTTTTCCGGCGCCACCACGAGATCTGGGTGTTGGCCATGGCGCGCCGGACGTAGCCGTCGACGGCGGCCCGGTCCTGGATGCGGTCCCAGGCGAGGTAGGTCTTGGCGAGCGCGGCCTGCAGGAGGTCCTCGGCCTCGGCGCGGTCGCTGGTCAGGCGCATGGCGGCGCGCAGCAGGGTGGGGCCGCGGTCCGCCACGTAGGCGCGGAACTCCTCGTGCCGCGTGCTGTTCACCGTCACCACCGAACCAGGGGTCGTGGAGTCGGCGCGGCTTGTGGATCTTGACCGCGCCGGTTCCCGGTACAGTTGACGATCTCAGGTTGATCGTAATTCCGGTCCTACTTAAAGTACATATCCGGGTCAACCAGTTAATAATCCTCATCCGAGGTGGATGGAACATCTCCCGTCCCTCGACTTATCGCGACAAATCCGTCGACAGCGCGTGCACGGCGCGTGACTCTTGACTGGCCGTCCTAACAGACGTCACCCCCCGTGAAGTTCGAGCCGGAGTGCCGCCATGCCGCTACCCCACCGCCGTGGAGCCAGGCGCCGCCGTCTCCGCGAGGCCGTGCTCGGCGCGTCGCCCGAGGCCGGCGGCCTCCCGGAGAACGCGGCGAGCCCGCTCGGCGCGCTGTCCGGGACGATCCTGGACGCGAGCCCGCACCTGCTGGTGCTGGACGCGGACGGCGCCGAGCTGCGGCTGGCGATGAGCGGGGACACGACGGTGTGGCACGGCGGGCGCGGGGGCCTCGCCGCGCTGCGCCCGGGGCGCGAGGCGGTCGTCCGGCCGAAATCCGGCGGGCCGGGCATCGACCGGATCTGGGTCGACGCCGACCGGGTCGCCGGCACCCTGCTGGCGTGCGGGCGGGACGCCTGGGAGGTGGACATGGGCCCCCATCGCGGGCGCGCCCATGTGGCGATCCCCCCGCACGCCCTCCAGCAGGTGCTGGTCCGGCACCCGCGCCTGGAGCCCGGCTATCTGGTCGACGTGATCTGCGTGCGCTCCCCCGGCGGGCCGCAGGCGGTGCGTCCGGGCACGTCGCAGCCGGGCTACCGGGCCGACGACCTGGCGGGCCCCGAGGCGGCGGAGCCCGCGCCGGCGGTGCTGCGCGGCACGGCGACCTGGTTCTCGGGCCCGCCGGTGCCGCGCGGCGCGGCGTACCCGGCGGTCGATCCGGAGGGGGACGGCGGCGGGTGCGCGGACGCCCCGTCGGGCTGCGTCGCGTTCCCGTACCTGTCGATCGGCAGCGAGATCACGGTGCACAACGAGTGCAGCGGGCGGGCGGGGCGCGTGCCGGTGGTGGAGTGCGGCTGCGCGGCGGCCCGGTTCTGCGACCGGTGCGTGGAGTGCGGGGCGTCGCCCCGGGGCCGGATCGTGGAGCTGACCCCGGAGACGTTCGTGGGGCTCGGCGGCGATCTGGAGGCCGGGTGCTTCAACGTGCTCGCGCGGCCGGACGTCCCGGCCATCGGTTTCGGCGGCGCCGCGGAGGAGGGCTCGTCATGGTGACGTTCCAGAACACGCAGGTGCTGCTGCTGGCGATGGTGCTGCTGGTGGCCTGCCTGGCGAAGCTGACGATCCGCGAGCGGGCGGCGGACGCGCCGGACCACGTGCACGGGGTGCCGGTCCCCGCAGGGCTCGCGGGGCTGACGGCGCTGCGCCGCAGCCGCGGGCTGAACCTCGGGCTCGGCCTCGGCGAGGGCGTGCTCGGGCTGGCGCTGCTCGTGACCTCCCAGTTCTCGGTGCGGCTGGCGACGACGCTGGCGTTCGCGGCGGCGACCTGGGTGGTGGGGGAGCTGCGCGTGCGGCGGCCGGACGCGGGCTGCGGCTGCTTCGGCGGCCTCAGCGCCAAGCGGGTCGGCCGCCGCAGCGTGGCGCGCGCGCTGCTGTTCACCGGGGCGGGCATAGCGTCGCTGGGCGCGCCCATGGCGGGCCTGGACGTGCTGCGGGACGAGCACACGCAGGTCGGGCCCGTGCTGGTCCTGGAGCTGGCGCTGTTCGCCGCGCTGTCCCCCGAGTTGCCGGAGCTGCTGGACAGGCGGTCCCGCGCGCGCGGGCTTGGGCGTCCGGAGACGCCGTGCGAGCGGCGCCGCAGCCCTATCGCGGAGACGTACGCGGCGCTCTATGACAGCGCCGCGTGGGCGGAGCACGAGAACGTGGTGGCGAGCGCCGTGCCGCTGGACGTGTGGCGCGAGGGCTGCTGGCGGTTCGTCGTGTTCCCGGCCCGCGCGGACGGGCGCGATCTGGAGGTCGTGTTCGCGGTGTCGACGGCGGAGCGGAGCCGGACCGTCCGGGCGGCGCTCGTCCCGGCGCCGGTCGCGACCGCCGTCTAACCGTGTATTGGACGCGTCCAAGACGGCCGTAGAGATTCCTCGCGGGGAGAGCGGGCACTGACCGCGCGTGGGGGGAAACGGCGGCTACCTGCGGTTCCCGTCGATCCACGGGGACGACGTCGTCTTCGTGTGCGAGGACGACCTGTGGACGGTGCCCGCGTCCGGCGGCCGGGCCTACCGGCTGACGGCCGGGGTCGCGGCGGCCGCCTATCCGCGCCTGTCCCGGGACGGGCGGCTGCTGGCGTTCGTCGGGCGGGAGGAGGGCCCCGCCGAGGTGTACGCGATGCCGGCGGCGGGCGGCGCGGCGCGGCGGCTGACGTTCCACGGGACGTCCTGCACGATCACCGGCTGGGACCCGGACGGACGGATCGTCTACGCCAGCGACGTCCGGCGCCCGTTCCGCGATTACCAGTGGCTGTACGCGATCGACCCGTCCGGCAGCGGCATTCCCGCCGAGCTTCCGTACGGGCCGGCGAGCAGCGCCACCCACGGGCCGGACGGCGCGGTCGTCATCGGCCGCAACACCGCCGACCCGGCCAGGTGGAAGCGGTACCGGGGCGGGACCGCGGGCGACCTGTGGATCGCCCCCGGCGGGACCGGCGGCTTCCGGCGGTTGATCGAGCTGGACGGCAACCTCGCGGCGCCCTGCCAGGTCGGCGGGCGGATCTACTTCCTCTCCGACCACGAGGGCGTCGGCAACGTCTACTCGTGCCTGCCCGACGGCGGTGACCTGCGCAGGCACACCCATCACGAGGACTACTACGCGCGCAACCTCAGCGACGACGGCCGCCGGCTGGTCTACCACGCCGCCGCCGACCTGTACGTCCTCGACCCGGACGACGGCGGCGGCCCGCACCGGATCGACGTGCGGCTCGGCAGCTCCCGCACGCAGCGGAACCGGCGGTTCGTGCCCGCCGCCGAGTACCTCGACACGGTCACGGTGAACTCGGCGGGCGACGGCCTGGCGGTCACCGCCCGCGGCAAGGCGTACTCGTTCGCGGCGTGGGAGGGGCCGGTCCGCCAGCACGGGCGGCAGGACGGCGTCCGGTACCGGCTGCTGACCTGGTTCAACGACGACCGGCGGCTGATCGCGGCGGCGTCCGGCGAGGACGGGCGGGAGCGCCTCGTGGTGCTCACGGCGTCCGGCGCCCGGGACGCGGCGCACGCCGAGACGTCCGGGGACGCCGGCCGGGTGCTGGAGCTGGCGCCGTCGCCGGCCGCGGACCGGTTCGCGTTCACCAACCACCGCAACGAGCTGTACCTGCTCGAACCGGCGGGGGACGGGCCGCTGGAGCCGGTGCCGCTGGACGTCAGCCCGTACGGCGCGATCAGCGGCCTGGCCTGGTCGCCCGGCGGCGAGTGGCTCGCCTACGCCTGCCCGACGTCCGCGCAGACCACCGCGATCAAGGTGTGCAACGCCGAGACGGGCCTGGTCGCGCCGGTCACCCGCCCCGTCCTGCACGACCGCGCCCCGGCCTGGGACCCGGAGGGCCGCTACCTGTACTTCATCGGGCAGCGCGTGTTCGACCCGGTGTCCGACACGCTCCAGTTCGACCGGGGCTTCCCGCTCGGTGCCCGCCCGTACGCGGTCACCCTGCGCAAGGACGTGCCGTCGCCGTTCACGGCCGCGCCGCGTCCGGTGGGCGGCAAGGCCGCATCAGCCCCCGCGCCCGGCGAGGCGAGCCTCGCGGAGGGGTCGGACGCGCGGGACGTCACCGGTCCCGGCCTCGGCGCGAGCGTCGCGGCGGCGGCGCGGCTGCCGATCGACTTCGACGGGATCGAGCGGCGGGTCGTCGCGTTCCCCGTCGCGGAGGGCCGCTACGGGCGGATCGCGGGGATCAGGGGCCAGGCGCTGTACTCGGTGTTCCCGGTGAAGGGCGGGCGCGGCGACGACCCGGCGCTCGGCCGCGTCGACGCGTTCGACTTCGCGGCGCGGCAGGCGCGGACCCGGCTGCGCGACGTCGGCGACTTCTGGCTCGCCCGCGACGGCGCCACGCTCCTCTACCGGTCGCGGTCGCGGCTGCGGCTGGTCGCGGCGGGCCGCGAGCAGCCGCAGGACGACCGGCCGGGCCGCCGCAGCGGCTGGATCGACCTGGACCGCGTCAAGGTGTCGGTGTCCCCGGCGACCGAGTGGCGGCAGATGCTCCGGGAGACGTGGGTGCTGCAACGCGAGCACTTCTGGGACGAGGACATGGCGGGCATCGACTGGGACGCCGTGTACCGCCGCTACCTCCCTCTTGTCGACAAAGTGACAACTCGTGGGGAGTTCTCCGACCTGCTGTGGGAGATGCAGGGCGAGCTCGGCACGTCCCACGCCTACGAGATCGGCGGCGAGTACCGCAGCCGCCCCGTCTACGCCCAGGGCTTCCTCGGCGTCGACTGGGCGATCCGGGACGGCCGGTTCGTGCTCGCGCACATCATCGAGGGCGACCCGTGGGACCCGGCCGCCACGTCCCCGCTGAACCGGCCCGGCATCGACGTCCGGCCCGGTGACGCGGTCGTCGCGATCAACGGCGAGCCCGTCGCGCCGGGCGGCGTCGTCCCCGGCGAGCGGCTGGTCAACCTCGCGGGCGAGGAGGTGCTGCTGACGATCCGGCGCGGCGAGGCGGCACCGTTCACCGTCGCCGTCCGGACCCTCGCCGACGAGCGCCCCGGCCGGTACCGCGACTGGGTCGCCGCGAACCGCGCGCTCGTCCACGAGCGGACCGGCGGCCGCGCCGGCTACCTGCACGTCCCCGACATGGGCCCGGACGGGTACGCCGAGTTCCACCGCGGCTTCCTCGCCGAGTACGACCGCGAGGCGCTGATCGTCGACGTGCGGTTCAACGGCGGCGGCAACGTGTCCGGGCTGCTGCTGCAGAAGCTCGCGCGCCGCCGGATCGGCTACAACTTCCCGCGCTGGGGCGTCCCGATGTCGTACCCGCGCGAGTCGCCGCGCGGGCCGATGGTCGCGATCACCAACGAGCGGACCGGCTCGGACGGCGACATCTTCAGCCACGCGTTCAAGCTGCTCGGCCTCGGCCCGCTCATCGGCCGCCGGACGTGGGGCGGCGTCGTCGGCATCCGGCCCCGGCACCGCCTCGCCGACGGCACGGTGACCACCCAGCCCGAGTTCTCGTTCACGTTCGACGACGTCGGCTGGCGCGTCGAGAACTACGGGACGGACCCCGACATCGATGTCGACATAACGCCACAGGACCACGCGAACGGCACCGACGCCCAGCTCGTCCGCGCGATCGACGAGGCGCTCGGCCTGCTCGACCGGTTCCCGCCGCACACGCCCGACCCATCCACCCGCCCGGTGTTCAAGGCGGGGGGCGCCTGACCGTCACCAGTTCTCGCCGGTCTCGTCGTCGCGGTCGCGCATGTCGTCGAGCTGGTTGCCGTACAGCTCGTCCTCGTCGTCCTGGCGGCGCGGGCGGTGGCTCGCGATGCCCTGGTCGTGCATGCCGCCCATGTCGGACGAGTACTGGTCGTCCTCGTCATAGAACCCCTGGTCGCCGCCCTCGAAGCCCGGCTCGTCCTGGTAGCCGCGCGGGCCGGGGCCGCGCCCCTGGCCGCCCTGCTCCTGCTGCATCGACGGCTCGTCGGCGCCCCGCGACTCCGAGGACCCCATCGACGAGCTCATCTCGTCGCCGCTCGCGTAGGCGTCCTCCTCGCGCGTCGAGTACAGGTCGTCCGGGTCCTGGCCCCGGTAGCGGTGCTGATCGCCCATCATGATCCCCCCGACATCGGCTTTTCGCGCCTGGTCCGGCGCATTGACGCCCATACCCAGATAACTCCGCGTAACAACCGTGATGCCGGACAACACCCTCTGCATCTTTATAGGGATACCTAGCAGCACGGCTAGAAAGCCTTAGAGAATCCTCGGAAGGCAGGGCAGGAGAATCTACGGCTTTCTAGCCCGCATGCTAGAAAGCCGAATAGACATCAGACGACATGAACCGATGCGGTCTTATAACGGCTTCTAGCGTCACGGCTAGAAACCCGTAGAGAGGTCTGAGCTAGGCGGGCTGGGAGCGGAGGAACTTGCCGAAGTGCGGGACCGTGAACGCGACCATGCCGCGCTCGGCGCTGTAGATGAGGCCCTTCTTGATCAGGCCGTCGCGGGCGGGCGACAGGCTGGACGGCTTGCGGCCCAGCTCGTCGGCGACCGCCGCCGTCGGCACCGGGTCGTCGCCGAGCATCGCCATCGCGCGCATGTAGTCGCGCTCGGCGGGCGTCGCGCGCTCGTAGCGGCTGCCGAAGAAGCCGACCGCCAGCTCGCTCTCCGCCTCCGGCGCGGCGACCCGGATGTCCTCGGCGGTGATCGGGGTGTCGGGCGCGACGTCCCAGACGACCTTGGCGTACGCCTGCACGAAGTACGGGTAGCCGTCGGCGGCGCCGTACAGCGCGTCGAGGGCGTCCTCGGTGAAGGTGACCTCCTCCCGCTCGGCGGGCGCGAGCAGCGCGACGTCGGCGGACTCGCGGTCGAGCCGGTCGATGCGCGCGTACCGGAACAGCCGCTCGGAGTAGGACTTGCTCGCCGACAGGACGGCCGGCAGGTGCGGCAGGCCCGCGCCGACCACGATCAGCGGCCCGCCGATCTGCGACAGCTCGTGGCACGCCGCGCACAGCGCGGACACGTCGTCGGCGGGGATGTCCTGCATCTCGTCCACGAACAGCGCGATGCCGGCGCCGACGTCCGTGGCGACGGACGCGGCGTCCACGAACAGCTCGGTGAGGTCGATCTCCAGGTCGCCGGAGTCGGCGCGGCCGCGCGAGGCGGGCACGTCGATCCCCGGCTGCCAGCGGTGCGCCCGCGCCTTCGCCTTGGTGCCGGTCGGCTCCGGGCCGGCCTGCGCGAACGCCTTCAGCACGCCGAGGAACGCCTCGATCCGGTCGGGGGCGCGGTGCCGGGGCGCGAGCTCCCGCACCGCCATGTGCAGCGCGGACGCGACCGGCCGCCGGATCGACTGGTCGGGCCGGGCCTCGATCTTGCCGGTCCCCCAGAGCTTCTGGATCGCCATCGAGCGGAACGCGTTGAGCAGCACGGTCTTGCCGACGCCGCGCAGCCCGGTGATGATCATGCTGCGCTCGGGGCGGCCCCGGGCCACCCGTTCCAGCACGACCTCGAACTGCCTGAGCTCACGGTCGCGGCCGGCCAGCTCGGGAGGGCGCTGCCCGGCGCCAGGGGCATAGGGATTGCGCACGGGGTCCACGCTCTCGGACTCTATGAGGCGATATAGCTGCGGCCGTAGATTTGGGTAGAAACCGCTGCGGCGTGTCGCGGGCTCATGGCGCCGGGGGTGCCGGGCGGGGGCGTCCGCATGGCGGGCACCGCCGCGCGAATGCGCGCCGCCGACGTGTGCTGGGCCGTTGACGTGCGCGGTGCCGTTGAGAGGTGGGGCCGCCGTCGCCACCATGTCGCCTCCCGGGCGAGCGGGTCCGAACAAGTCGAACTTCTGTTCGACTATTCGAACACAGTAGCGCACGCCCTCCACCCCGTCACCCGAACCCGCCAACTCCTCCGCGGGCGGCTTCCGCAACCGGCCACGCCCCGGCCGAACCCGCCGCCGGGCCGTCCCGTCGAACCGGGCATGTTCGCCGGATCCAGCGCATCCCACCGCCCCGCGCTCGCCGCCCCGTCCTCCCTCGGTCTCCACGACCTCACCCACTCCAACGGCCTGTTCATCGCCCTCGCGATCCTGACCGGGGTGGTCATCGTGGGGTCGGCCGTGCGCGACCGGCGGCGTGCGAGGAGGTTCCGCGCGCATGCGGCCGCATGCGGCTGGTGGCCGCTCACCGCGGACCAGCCGGTCCCCGGCCCGGTCGCCTCGGCCGCCCGGTCCAGGCGGACGAAGCTGGCGTTCGCGGCCGAGCGGGAGTACCCCGTGTGGCTGGTCTGGCACCACTGGATCGAGACCAGCGGCACCGGCGACAGCCGCTCGACGAAGACCCACGACCTGACCCGCTACTTCCTCCCGCTCGGCCCCGGCTTCCAGGACGTCGAGGTCGTCGGGCGGACCGCGCTCGGCGGGTTCTTCAAGCCGGTCCGGGGCGTCGGCACCGGCGATCCGGACTTCGACAAGAGGTTCCTGGTCCGCGGGCTCGGCGAGCAGCAGGCGGTGCGGCTGCTGTCGCCCGAGCTCCGCGCGGCGATGCTGGCCGGCGACGTCCCGGCCTGGCAGGTCTCGGCCCGCGTCCTGATCTCCTCCTACTCCACCCCGCCGTCCGCGGAGACCCTCGAACCGCGGGCGGACGCGCTCATCGCCGTCGCCCGCATGCTGACCGCCCCCACCACCGGCGGCTAGCGGCGACGAGCCGGCCCGCCCGTTCGTCGGTGGGCGGCGATAACGTCGCGATCATGGCGGGCATCCGGTACCTCAAGGGCGACGCGACCTCGCCGCAGGCCAAGGGCCCGAAGGTCATCGCGCACATCTGCAACGACCGCGGCGGCTGGGGCCGGGGCTTCGTGGAGGCGGTCTCGCGGCGCTGGCCCGAGCCCGAGGCCGCCTACCGGCGCTGGCACCGCGAGCGCGCGCGCAACGACTTCGCGCTCGGCGCCGTCCAGATCGTCCAGGTCAAGCCCGACACCTGGGTCGCGAACATGGTCGGCCAGCACGGCATCAGGACGAGCCGCAGCGCCGGCCCGCCGATCCGCTACGAGGCGGTGCGCGCGTGCCTGCGCCGGCTCGCCGCGGAGGCCGCCGATCTCGGCGCGTCCGTCCACATGCCCCGGATCGGCTGCGGCCTCGCCGGCGGACGCTGGGACCGCGTCGAACCGCTCATCACCGCCGAACTCACCGGCCGCGGCGTCGAGGTCACGGTCTACGACGCGGACTGACCGCGCCTCCGCCTCGGGCGCCACGCGGACGTTGGCTCTCGCGGGTGAGGCGCGTCCGGCACCGCGATTCCTAGCGTGAGGGCTCCAACGATCAAGAAGGAGTCCACGTGATCCGGAACAGGCGTGTCATGGTCGGCGCACTCGCCACGGGCCTCGCGGTCGGCGCGCTGGCGGGCACGGGCGTGCCCGCGCGGTCCGCCGCGGCCGCCGACCGGTCCCGGCTGCCCGCGATCCTGCAGCGGCTGACCACGGACGACGGCGCGCCCGGGGCGCTCCTCGAAGTCCGGGACCGGAACGGCCGCACGGTGCTGACCAGCGGCGTCGGGGACGTGCGGACCGGCACGCCCGTCCCCCGCGACAGCGCCTTCCGGATCGGCAGCGTGACCAAGCCGTTCGTGGCGACGGTCGTCCTCCAGCTGGTGGGCGAGCACCGCGTCGCCCTGGACGCGCCGGTCGAGCGCTACCTGCCCGGCGTCATCCGCGGGCACGGCAACGACGGGCGGCGCATCACCGTCCGGCAACTGCTCCAGCACACCAGCGGCCTGCCCGACTACCTGGACTACGTCACCCCGCAGGACATCCTCAAGGACCCGCTCGCCCACCACGACCTCCGCCAGATGGTGGACGTCGCGATCGCCCACCGCCGCGTGTTCAAGCCCGGTAGGGACTGGAAGTACTCCAATACCAACTACCTGGTGGCGGGCCTGCTCATCGAGAGCGTGACCGGCCACCCGTACGGCGACGAGATCCGCCGGCGCATCATCGAACCGCTCGGCCTGACCTCGACGTCCGCGCCGGTCGACGACCCGGCGCTCCCCGCGCCGCATCCGCGCGGGTACGTGCGGCCGGGCGAGGGCGCGCCACTCATGGACGTCACCGAGCTCAACCCGTCGGTCGCGGGACCGGGCGGCGGGATGGTCTCCAGCGCGTCCGACCTCGGCCGGTTCATGGGCGCCCTGCTAGACGGCCGCCTGCTGCGCCCCGCCGAACTGCGGGAGATGATGCGGACCCGTCCGACCGGCAACGCGGACGGCCGCGCCTACGGCCTCGGCCTGGAGAGCAGGCCGCTGCCCTGCGGCGGCCTCTACTGGGGCCACACCGGCGACATGCTGGGATTCGAGACGGTCACCGGCGCCACCGCCGGTGGCAGGCAGGCGACGGTCATGGTGAACCTCGACCCGGGCGGCTCCGACGCGCAGGACGCCGACATGGAGACCGCCGTCCAGACGGCCCTCTGCGACGCCCCGTGAGGTCAGCCGCCGGTGAGGGCGGCGAGCTTGCGCCGGAACGTGGCGCGCTCCGGTTCGTTGCCGGCGAGCGCCAGCGCGGCCCGGTAGGAGGCGGCCGCCTCCTCGGTGCGGCCGAGCCGCCCCAGCAGGTCGGCGCGCGCCGCGTGGAACAGCGGGTAGCGGCGCAGTTCTGGGGCGCCGGTCAGCTCGTCCAGCAGGACGAGTCCCGCCTCCGGGCCGTCGCGCATGGCGACGGCCATGGCCCGGTTCAGCGCGACGAGCGGGGACGGCTCGATCCGCAGCAGCACGTCGTACAGCGCGGCGATCTGCGGCCAGTCGGTGGCGTCGAAGTCCGGCGCCTCGTCGTGCAGCGCCGCGATCGCCGCCTGCACGGCGTACGGCCCGGCGCCGGGACCGGTCAGCGCCGCCATGACGAGTTCCCGCCCCTCGGCGATGAGGCCGGCGTCCCACAGCGCGCGGTCCTGATCTTCGAGCAGCACCTGGTTCCCCGCCGCGTCGACCCGCGCCGCGCGCCGCGCGTCGGTGAGGAGCAGCAGCGCGAGCAGCCCCGTCACCTCCCGCTCCCCGGGCAGCAGCGCGTGCAGGATCCGCGCGAGCCGGACGGCCTCGTCGGCCGGCCCGGGGCGCAGCAGGTCGTCGCCGGAGCTGGCGGCGTAGCCCTCGGTGAAGACGAGGTAGACCGCGCGGAGCACGCCGGGCAGCCGGTCCGGCAGCTCGTCCGGCCCCGGCACGCGGAACGGGATGCGCGCCTCGCGGATCTTGCGTTTCGCGCGCACGATCCGCTGGGCCATCGTCGCGGTCGGCACCAGGAACGCGCGGGCCACCTCGGGCGTGGTGAGGCCCGCGAGGAACCGCAGCATCAGCGCCGTCCGCGCCTCCTCCGGCAGCGCGGGATGGCAGCAGGTGAAGAACAGCCGCAACCGCTCGTCGGGGATGTCGTCGAAGCCGGGCTGCGCCGGCGCGGCGGCGGCCCGGTCGCTCTCCACCCGCAGCTCGGCGAGCCGCGCCGCGTGCGCCCGGTCGCGGCGGATCCGGTCGAGCGCCTTGCGCCGGGCCACCGTCAGCAGCCACGCGAGCGGCTTGTCGGGCACGCCGTCGACCGGCCACCGCTCCAGCGCGGTCTCCACCGCGTCGGAGACGACCTCCTCGGCGAGGTCCAGGTCGCCGAACCGGGCGGCGAGCAGCGCGAGCAGCCGGCCCCCGTCCTCGCGGAACACCGCCTCCACGGAGCGGGCCGCCCGCGCTCCGCTCACGACCGGTCCGGCTCCCAGACCGTGCGGACCTCGACCGTCCCGTACCGCGCCCCGGGACAGCGGGCCGCCCAGTCGAGCGCCGCGTCCAGGTCGGGGACGTCGATCAGGTAGTAGCCGCCGACCATCTCCCGGGTCTCGGCGAACGGCCCGTCCGTCACGACGCGCTCCCCGCTCGGCCGGACGTGCACGGTCGTCGCGGTCGCGAGGTCCAGCGCGTTGCCGTCGAGCCTGACCCCGGCGTCGGTGACGGCCTTCTCGTACGCCATGAACTCCTCGACGGTCGGCTCCCCGGCCGGCGGCTCCTCGGTCGACTCGGGCGACCACGTGTTGATCAGCAGCAGGTACTTCACCGCGCGCTCCTCACGCCTCGGGACGATTGCACGGTAATGACGCACCCCCACCCCCCGAATCGACACACCCCTCCGAGAATTCTTCCGGACGTCGTGACGGCCGCACCGCAACGGCGCCGACGATCCACGCCGACGCCGAGGCGGGCACGGTGCCCGTCCGGTCAGTCCAGGCTCCGGAAGAACGCCCGGAGGTCGGCGACCATCAGGTCGGGGGCCTCCAGTGCCGCGAAGTGGCCGCCCCGCTCGAACTCCGTCCAGCGCACCACGTTGTGCACCTGGTCGGCCAGGGGGCGGACCGAGAAGTCCGTGGGGAACACCGCGACCGCGGTCGGCACCTTCCCGCGCTCCTTCGGCGCCCACATGGTGAAATCGTTGAACCGCTCGTAGTAGGTGTGCGCGGCCGAGCCTGCGGTGCCGGTGAACCAGTAGATGGCCACGTCGGTGAGGATCCGGTCGCGGTCCACGGCGTCCTCGGGGAGTTCGGCGGCGGGGTCCGTCCAGTCCTTGAACTTCTCCACGATCCAGGCGAGCTGACCGGCGGGCGAGTCGTGCAGCGCGGCCGCGACCGTCTGCGGGCGCGTGCCCTGGACCTGCATGTACGCGCCCAGCTTCTCCTGCCACTCCTTCATCCCGGCGAGCCGTCCGCGCTCGGCCTCGCTCAGCGAGGCCATGACCTCCGGGTCGCCGCCCGGGAACGTGAGCAGGCCGTTGACGTGCACGCCGATGACGGCGTCCGGCGCGGCGCGTCCGACCAGCGGAGCGATGAACGCGCCGACGTCGCCGCCCTGCACGCCGTACCGGTCGTAGCCGAGCCCCGCCATCAGCTCCGCCAGCGCTGCGGCGGTGCGGCCGTCCGTCCAGCCGGTGCCGGGCAGCGGGCCGGAGAAGCCGTACCCCGGCAGCGACGGGATCACCAGGTGGAAGGCGTGGGCGGCCGTTCCGCCGTGGGCGACGGGGTCGGTGAGGGGGCCGATGAGGTCGAGGAACTCGACGACGGAGCCGGGCCAGCCGTGCAGAAGCAGGAGCGGGGTGGCGCCGGCCTCAGGGGAGCGCACGTGCAGGAAGTGCACCTGCGTGCCGTCCACGGTGGCGGTGAACTGCGGGTGCGCGTTGAGCGCCGCCTCCTCGGCGCGCCAGTCGAAGCCGTCGGCCCAGTAGGCGGCGAGTTCCCGCAGGTAGCCGGTCGGCACGCCGCGCTCCCAACCGGTGCCGGGCACCTCGGGGGCCCAGCGGGTGCGGCGCAGCCGCTCGCGCAGGTCGTCGAGGTCGGCTTGGGGGATCTCGACACGGTAGGGCTGGATCTGGTTTGTCATGTCCGTCACGGTAGGAACCATTGGTGTCAGGTTCCGGCACCGATCGCGCCGAGAATGGCGCCCATGGTGGAGACCTCGGCGCGGCTGCTGCGCCTGCTGTCGCTTCTGCAGGCGCGCAGGGACTGGACCGGCGCCGAACTCGCCGACCGGCTGGGGGTCGGCCTGCGCACCGTGCGGCGCGACGTCGAACGGCTGCGCGAGCTGGGCTACCCGGTGGACGCCACCCCGGGTGCGGCCGGCGGGTACCGGCTCGGCGTGGGGGCCGCGCTGCCGCCGCTGCTGCTGGACGACGAGGAGGCCGTGGCGGTGGCGATCAGCCTGCGCATGGCCGCGACGGGCGGCGTCGCCGGCCTGGAGGAGGGGGCGGTGCGGGCGCTGGCCAAGCTCCAGCAGCTCCTGCCCTCCCGGCTGCGGCACCGGATGGAGGCGTTCCGCGCCGCGACCGTGGCGCTGCCCGGACAGGCCGATCCGGAGGTCGGCGCCGACCTGCTGGCCGCGCTCGCCGCCGCGTGCCGCGACCGCCGCCGGGTCCGGCTGCGCTACCGGGGCCGCGACGGCGTCACCGCCCGCGAGGTCGAGCCGCACCGCCTGGTGCACACCCCGCGCCGCTGGTACCTGGTGGCATGGGACGTGGCCAAGGACGACTGGCGCACCTTCCGGGTCGACCGGATCGAGGAGCCGCTCGGACCGCCGGGCGCGCGTTCCACGCCGCGCACGCCGCCCGCGGACGGCACGGCCGCCTACGTCTCGCACGCCATCACCTCTGCGCCGTACACCTACCAGGCCCGCGTCCTCTTCCACGCCCCGCTGGAGGAGGTGGCGCCGCGCACGTCCCCCGGCGCCGGACGGCTGGAGGCGGTGGACCCGAGCACCTGCCTGTTCACCGCCGGCTCGAACTCGCTGCACGAGCTGGCGGTGCACGTGGCGGTGAAGGGCTTCGACTTCGAGGTCCTGGAGCCGCCGGAACTGGTCCCGGTGCTAGCCGAAGTACGCGACCGCCTGGACCGAGCCGCCACCGCATCGGCCCCGAATCCCCGCTGAACACCCGGCGCACCGACCGTCCACGCCCGACTGCGAACCCTCGGGCCGCCGATCAACGGTCAGGCGGACGCGGGTGGACGCCGCACGACGGCGGTCCCGGCGTCGAGGTCGACGCGGCCGCGCGGAGGCGCCCCGTCGTGCTCCTCGTCCCGCAGCATCAGCGAGGTGCGGCGCTGTTCCTGCGCGTGGCGGTGAGTGCCCTGGAAGAAGGCGTCCAGCTCACCCACGGCGACCGCCGACACCGGCCGCCCCGCCTCGTCCCTCCTCCACGGCATCCGGAACCTGCGGTGCGCCCACAGCCCCGCACGGTCGAGCACGGCGAACCCGACCAGCGCGATGACCAGCCCGGGAATCGTCAAGAACACAAGGAGCGCCACACCCCACCAACGACCGACCCCCACCACCGGTTGCGGCAAGCCACCTATCCAACCGGAACGAGGTACCCCAGCTCGTAGCGATCCGTGGGGATGACGATGTCCGCGGTCTCCACCGGGCGGTCGGCGGTGCGGTACGTCCGGCGGATCACCATGACAGTGGCGCCGACCGGCTCGCCGAGCTCTTCCGCCTCGGCCGCGAGGATCGGCCGGGCGGTGACGATCTCCTCCGCGGTCTCGATCCGCTGCCCGATCGCCCGCATCCGCGCGACGACCCCGACGCCCGCGTACGGACCTTCCTCAGGGAACGTGACCTGCGTGCCCCGCGTGATCGCGAGCGGCTCCCAGGAGACCGACACCATGACGGGCCGCCCGTCGGCGAGGTAGGTGTAGCGGCTGCACATGACGTCGTCACCCGCCGTGATACCGAGCCGCTCCGCGACCGCCTCGGTCGCCTGCTCGGTCGAGGACGAGACGCGCCAGTCGCCGGTCCGGCCCTGCCGGGCCATCTCCTCGCGGAACGGGCTGGTCGTCCGGCCTTCCTTGTACCAGTAGCGCGCGAGCCGCTTCAGCTCCGGCCGGCGGCGCACGTACGTGCCGGACCCGGAGCGCGCCTCCAGATGCCCCTCGGAGGTGAGCAACCGGACGGCCTGCAGCGCGACCGCGTCCGAGACGCCGTACCGCTCGCGGAGCTGCGGCCGCGACGGGATCTTGTCACCCGGCGCCAGCACCCCGTCCACGATCTGACGCCGCAGGTCATCCGCTATGCGCTGGTATGCGGGCTGCGTCACGGTGGCTCCGGGTGGCCGGGGGCGGGTGATGTCCAGGAACAGCTTGACAAGCTGTGCGCACTGCAAGCAAGCTGTGCGCACAGCTTTGACGGCCCAGCGTACAAGATCGCACGGCGGAGGCAACCCATGGAGTGGACCCAGGACTACCCCGGTCTCCCCTGCATGATCCCGGCGATACGCGCCTTCGTCCGGGGGTTGCTGGTTGACACCCCGCGTGCGGATGAAGCCGAGAGCGTCATCGCCGAGTTGGCCGCCAACTCGCTACGGCATACGCCGAGCGGCGCCCCGGGCGGCGTGGTCACCGTCGCGGTGACCGTCCGCCCGGGCTGGGCTCGCGTCGCCGTCTCCGATTCCGGCAATGGGGCATGGTCCCGCCCTGCGTTCACTGAATGCAGCGGCGACTACGGGCGCGGCCTGCTCCTTGTCGACACCTTCGCCGACAAGGTCGGCCACGACGCCGACGAGCGGGGACAGACCATGTGGGCCGAGTTCACGTGGGGCGACGATGCGTGATCAGCCGGGCCGGCGCGAGCGGGGAAGCAGCGGCGGCCCATAGAGCCGGGGCGGCGCGTCGCGGTAGGTCATCGGGCGCGCCGCCCCCTTTTACGGCCGGGCGCATGCCCTGCCGACGACACCAGGCGGCCCTGGGGCGGCGATTGCTGCGCCGGCCGGGCCTGACCAGGAAACGAGGTCCTGGCTGTGGCGAATCGTACGATCTCCGGCGACCCGCTGGCGGCGCTTGCGGCGCATCTGTCGGCGCACCGGCTCACGGTGGAGCTGACGTCGCGCGGATTGCGGGTCGTCAACCCGGACGTTCCGGGCTGCTGTGCCGAGGTGGGGCGGGCGTCCGACCTCGTCACCTGCCGCGCGCGGCCCGAGGACTTCGGGAACGCGTGGTTCTGGACGTCGTGGGGCGAGCCGATCGCGCGCGCCGACCGCATCACCGACGCGGCCGTCGTCATCCGCGGCTACCTGGCCGGAGCCGGGCGGTGACGGCGCCGTGGGCGGCCGTCGAACTCGATCCCGAGCGGGTGGCGGCGGAGCTGGCGCGGCGGTTTCCGGGTGTGTCGGCGTGGTGGGGCGAGTTCACCGGCCGGTGGTGGGCCTTCGCACGTGACCAGTGGGGACGTGAGCGGCTGGTCGAGGCGGCGACTCCGGTGGCACTGGCGCACCTACTGGACGAGATCGGTGCAGGGTGGCGTCCGTCGCCCTATGTGCGGGGTGGCGTGCCGGGACAGGGTGCCGATGTGGCTCCTTGTCGACGTAGCTGCGGAGACGGGGCGTCGCGGCGGCGGTCGCGCCCGGACGGGTGGTTCCGCAGGCTGTTCGGCTGAACAGGGGGGTCGGCGGGTCAGAGGGGGCTGGGGGTGTTGGTGAGCTGCTCGGACAGGGTCCAGAGGCGGCGCGCCAGGTGCGGGTCCCGTGCGGTGGTGGAGCGGTTGATGAGTTCGGGGGTGCCGCGCATGTGGAAGAGGCGGCTCGGCCCGGCGAAGCTGTCACCGGGGATGTCGGCGACGGCCGCGAACAGCACGGGCAGGGCGCCGTGGTCGGCGTCCTGTGCCAGCCGCTGGTAGGCGAGCTTCCAGAAGCGCGCGGACAGGCCGTCCCCGCCGTTGTCGTAGATGTCGGTGGCCACCAGGCCGGGATGGGCCGCGTTGGCCAGCACACCGGACCCGGCGGCGGTCAGCCGGCGTTGCAGCTCCGCGGTGAACAGCAGGTTCGCCAGCTTGGAGTCGTTGTAGGCGCGTGAGGGCCGGAAGCGGCGGCGTTCCCAGCCGACGTCGTCGAGGTCGAGCCGGGAGAGCCGCTCGGCCTGGGAGGCGACGGTCACGATCCGTCCGGTGACGTGCGGGAGGAGCAGGTTGGTCAGGGCGAAGTGGCCGAGGTGGTTGACGCCGAACGTCGACTCGAACCCGTCGGCGGTGCGGGCGAGCGCGGGCGCCGAGATCCCGGCGTTGTTGATCAGCAGGTCGATGGGGCCGTCCCAGCCGGCGGCGAAGGCGCGCACCGAGTCCAGGCGGCCGAGGTCCAGCTCGCGGACCTCGGTGGTGCCGGGCATTCCGTCCGCCGCCGCCTTTCCCTTCCCCGCGTCGCGCACCGCGAGCACGACGCGGGCGCCCGCCTCGGCGAGCGCGCGGGACACCGACCGTCCGATGCCGCCGCTCGCCCCCGTCACGATCACCGTGCTGCCGGTCATGTCAGGCATGTCGAAAGTGGCCATGAGCCGCAATGTAGACAGCGGGTACATTGTTGTCAATGACTACATAGGGATACGCTGCGGGCCATGGCCGATCGCCCCTACCACCACGGCAACCTGCGCGCCGTCCTGCTGGACGCGGCGGAGCGCACGCTCCGCGAGCAGGGGCTCGACCGGCTCTCGCTCCGCGAGCTCGCACGGCAGGCGGGTGTCAGCCATGCGGCGCCGCGGCGCCACTTCGCCGACCGCCGGGCGCTGCTGGACGCCCTCGCCGACACCGGGTTCGCGCGCCTCGGCGACCGGATGCGCGCGGCGATCGAGGGCGCCGGTCCGGACGTCGAGGCGCAGCTGCACGCGGCGGCGACCGCCTACGTCCGGTTCGCGATCGACGACGGCCCGCTCCTCGACCTGATGTTCGCCAACAAGAACGCCGACGAAGCGGCCGCGCCGCCGGAGGGCGCGCTGCGCCTGTTCACCGCGGTGGGCGATCTGATCGTCCGGGGGCAGCAGGCGGGGGCGCTTCCTCCCGGCGACCCCGAGCGGCTCCGGTTGCTCCTGGTCGCCACCCTTCAGGGCATCGCCACCCTCGTCACGTCCGGCCGGGCACCGGCCGAGCAGACCGGCGCGCTCGTCGAAGACGCGGTCGCCCTCTTCAGCCGCAGGTCGTAACGCAGCGGCGCCACGGCCGCCGGTCTGTCTCAGGCCGGCGGCCGTGGCGCCGCGAAGGTCGGGGCGACGGCGGCGTTCGGCCGCCGTCGCCGTGAAAATCAGGCCAGGTTCTCGTCGGCCGCAGAGAGGTGCGGGACGGGGACCGTGCCCATGCGGCCCGCCTGGAAGTCCTCGAACGCCTGCACGATCTCGTCGCGGGTGTTCATGACGAACGGTCCGTAGCGGGCGACCGGCTCCCGGATCGGGAGGCCGCCGAGGATCAGGATCTCCCAGCCGTTCGCGCTCGCGACGGGCTGACTGTCGGCGGCGCGGACGACCAGGCCGTCCTGCGAGCCGTGGTGGTGCGAACCCGCGAAGACCGCGAGCTGCCCCTCGTCCAGGCCGACCTCCTCGACGCCGACCGTGCCGCGTCCGGACAGGACGTAGACCATCGCGTTGAAGTCGCGCGGCCACGGCAGGGTGAGCCGGGCGCCCGGCGCGACGGTGGCGTGCAGGTAGTTGATCGGCGTGTAGGTGACGCCGGGGCCGTCGTGCCCGGCGACGGAACCGGCGATCACCCGGACGAGCGAGGAGCCGTCGTCGGCCGCGAGCAGCGTGACGTCGCGGGCCTCGATGTCCTGGTAGCGGGGCTCCACCCACTTCTGCGCGCGCGGCAGGTTCACCCAGAGCTGGACGCCGTGGAACAGGCCGCCCTTGGTGACGAGCTCGGGCGGCGGCTGCTCGATGTGCTGGATGCCGGACGCGGCCGTCATCCACTGGGTGGCGCCGTCGGAGATGAGGCCGCCGCCGCCCGTGGTGTCCTGGTGCTGGAACGCACCGTCGATGATGTAGGTGACGGTCTCGAAGCCGCGGTGCGGGTGCCACGGGGTGCCCTTCGCCTCACCGGGCGCGTACTCGACGGCGCCCATGTGGTCGAGGAGGAGGAACGGGTCGGCGAGGGACAGGTCGATGCCCGGGAACGGGCGGCGGACCTCGAAGCCCTCGCCCTCCAGGTGGCGCTTCGCGGTCACGGTCTTCGCGACGCGGCGCCAGTCGGTGTCGGCGTCCGGCAGCAGCGGCAGCCGGGGCAGGGTCAGCGGGTCGGCCATCACGGCTGGCATGGGGTCCTCCTCCGTCGGGTGCCCGTCCGTGGCGGGCGTTGCCCCCTACAATCTAGTTGATGCTTCAACTATTCCCCCACTATACTGATCCCATGAGCGAACCACGCTGGCTCGATGCCTCCCAGCAACGCGATTGGCGGGCCTACGTGGACGGCAGCGTCCGGCTCACCGAGATCATGGACCGGGACCTGAAGACCAAGCACGGGCTCTCGGTGTCGGAGTACGAGATCCTCGTCCGGCTGTCCGAGGCGTCCGGCCACCGGCTGCGCATGGCGGAGCTCGCCGAGAACGCCAGCCAGTCCCGCAGCCGGCTGTCCCACACCTGCTCCCGGCTGGAATCGAAGGGCCTGGTCAAGCGGGACAACTGCGGCACCGACAAGCGCGGCGTCTACGCGCAGCTGACCGAAGAGGGCTTCGCCACGTTGGAACGCGCCGCCCGCGACCACGTCGAGGTCGTCCGCGAGTACCTCATCGACGTGATCGAACCCGAGGACCTGGAGGCCATCGGGCGCGCCTTCAGCGCCGTCCTCAAGCGGCTCGGCGCCACGTGACCCGCGATCGGCGCACCGGCGTGCGGCGCGGAAGGCGCGTCCAGAGCGTTCGGAGCGTTCGGGTCTAGAGCGTGACCGTCACCCCGGTGAGGAACCCCACCGACACCAGGGTGAGGAACACCCACGCCAGCATCATCCCCGCGCCGAACGACCGCCACCGGCCGCCGACCTTCCACATCAGCAGCCCGCCCAGCCCGAACGCCAGCACCAGCAGCGTGACGAACTGCGGCAGCAGGCTCGGCCGCCGGCTCGTCATCAGCGGCGCGTACATCATCACGAAGTCGACGAACACGAACAGGCCGAACCCCGCGGCGATCGCGCCGACCTCCCGGCCGCTCAGCGACCGCGTGCGCTCGGCGAAGTCCAGCGCGCGCTCCGACCGCAGCCGCAGCCGCGGCCGCTCCGCGTCCGCGGCGGGCTCCTCCTGCACGCTCTGCGCGACGGCGAAGATCTCGTCCTCGAGGCTCGGGACGTCCCTCTCCTGCGGATCCGCCATTCCGGCTCCCTGAGGGCCGGCGGATGCCGGGCGACATGCCCGGCGAGGTGGACGACGTTCGCGGCCCGTTCGCCCCGGCCCCTTTCCGGCGGACGCGCCGTCAAACGCACCGTAGCGAATCCGAGGTCCAACGCGAAGGCCACGCGACGTGCGATCCTGCAAAGATGCCAGCTAGAGGGCCACTTCGCAGTGCGGCGTTCGCCGCCGTGTTCATCGCCGTGTCGGCCGCCGCGACCGGATGCGGCAACGGATCCGACAACGGGGGCAAGTCCGGGACGGCGACTCCCGCCACGCCGCCGACCGCGACCGGGACCGGGACCGGCACGGCGGCGCCGTCCGCGAAACCGACGAACCAGAAGTTCGAGGCGCAGATCAAGAAGGTCACCGCCGCGGACCTGAAGTACTCCTGGCACCGGGGCTGCCCGGTCGCGCCGTCCGGGCTCCGGATGATCCAGATGACGTACTGGGGCATGGACCACAAGCCGCATGACAACGGGCAGCTCGTCGTCAACGCCAAGGCGGCCGACGACCTCGTCACGGTGTTCCGCAAGCTCTACAACATGCGCTACCCGATCGAGCGCATGGAGCCGGTCGACAAGTACAAGGGAAGCGACTTCGCCTCCATCGAGGCCGGCAACACCTCCGCGTTCAACTGCCGCAACGCCACCGGGTCCAGCTCGTTCTCCCAGCACGCCTTCGGCCTCGCGGTCGACCTCAACACGTGCCAGAACCCGTACGTCTACGCGGACGGGCACGTCGCCCACAAGAACTGTGCGAAGTACGCGAACCGGAAGAACCGCGATCCCGGGGTGATCCACGCCGGCGACCGGGTGGTGAAGGCGTTCGCGTCGATCGGCTGGGGCTGGGGCGGCGAATGGAGCGGCGCCCGCGACTACCAGCACTTCAGCAGCAACGGCCGCTGACCGGGGCCCGCGCACGGGGATGGACGCGCCGTCGCGTCCGCGCGGGCGGCCGCCCGGGGATCAGACCATCATGAGCGCGATCACGCCGACCACGACCACGACCGCCACGACGGCGAGGCCGACGATGAGGGGCATGTTCGGGCCGGACTTCTCCGCCGGCGCGCGATTGGCGAAGTTCTGAAACTGGTGAGTGGTGCCTGCCGGATCATTCGGTGTCTGCGACATGCCGAAGAGAGTAACGGATGCCTTCCGCCCGATTCGGGCGGTTTCACGGGCCCGCGTCGCCCGATTCCGAGCGGAGAGTGTGGGATTCGAACCCACGAGGACTGTCCCCAGCCCTGGGCGCTTTCAAGGCGCCTGCACTAGTCCACTATGCGAACTCTCCTCGGCCACGCCCGGGTGGCCACGGCCAACGATAGCGGGCTCACCCGGCCGCCTCGACCGCATATCCCGGGATCGACGGCCACCGGACGGTCATGACGACGGACTCCTCCTCGGCCTCCCAGGAGTGGTCGACGCCGCGTCCCCACACCACGTAGTCGCCGGGCTCGGCGAGCACGACGTCGCGTCCGGGGAACTCCAGCCGGAACCGGCCGCTGATCAGGACGAGCAGCGCCGTGCGCTTCTCGCCGTCCG
Organism: Actinomadura sp. RB99; assembly: GCF_014706005.1. Taxonomy (NCBI): domain Bacteria; kingdom Bacillati; phylum Actinomycetota; class Actinomycetes; order Streptosporangiales; family Thermomonosporaceae; genus Actinomadura; species Actinomadura sp. RB99. The sequence goes on from NZ_JABMCA010000001.1 coordinate 312,885, forward strand.
TCCAGCGCGCGCGCCGCTCGCCCTTGGGGTGGACGCCCCATTTGATCTCGACGTCCTCGCTGTGCCGCAGGTCGCCGGGCGGCTTGAAGTGGCCCAGCAGCCAGCCGCGGTCCCCCGCCGCGTCCGCCGCGGCCTTGCCCACGTAGACGCCCTGGTCGTCGCTCTCCACGGGAGGCGACTCTAGCGGCGGCGGCACGCGGGCCGGGTCAGGCGGAGCGGGCGGGGACCGCCGGATCAGGCGGAGGGTTCGGGGCGCGGGAAGGCGAAGCCGTCGCCGACGATCGCGGCGAGGGTGAGGTACGCCTCGCGCGTCGCCGGGGCGAGCTGCTCCAGGTCCACTTCGGCGCCCTCCTCCAGGTGGTCGTCGTAGGGGATGCGGACGACGGCGCGGCAGCGGCTCTCGAAGTGGGCCTGCAGCTTGTCCAGGTCGACCTGGCTGCGGGTGCGGTTGCGGACCATCGACAGCACCACTACGCCGTTGCGGACGAGGTGGCCGTGGTCGTGCGCCTCCAGCCAGTCGAGGGTCGCGCTCGCGGACCGGGCACCGTCCACCGACGGGGAGCTGACCAGGACGAGCTGGTCGGCGAGGCGCAGCACCCCGGACATCGCGGAGTGCAGCAGGCCCGTCCCGCAGTCGGTGATGCAGATGGAGTAGTACTGCTCCAGGACGGCGGCGACGGCCTCGTAGTCCTCCGCGCTGAACGCCTCGCTGACCGCGGGGTCGCGGTCGGACGCGAGCACCTCCAGGCGCGCGGCGTTCTGCGAGGTGAACGCGCGGACGTCGGCGTACCGCTGGATCTTGTCGCGGCTGTTGAGCAGGTCGCGGACGGTCGCGGCGGTCTCCAGCCGGACCTTGTCCGACAGCGTGCCGCGGTCGGGGTTGGCGTCCACGGCGATGACGGTGTCGCCGCGCATCGAGCCGAGCATCGAGCCGAGACCGGTCGTGGTGGTGGTCTTGCCGACGCCGCCCTTCAGCGACATCACCGCGACGCGGTGGTGGCCGCCCGTCACGGGGGTGCGGGCGCGGGCGATGAGGTCCTTGCGGCGCATCTCGCTCTGCGACTCGCCGGGGTGGACGCTGCCGCCGGTGGCCTTGTAGACGGCGCGCCGCCAGCCGGAGGACGGCGCGATGCGGCGCTCGCCGAGGAGGTTCTCGGAGCTGAGGCTGTCGGCGCTCGTCGGGTCGGCCTGCTGCGGCTGCCCCGGGTACTGGTGGCCCGGCGGGACCTGCTGGTACGCGCCGGGCTGCCCGGGCTGCGGCTGGCCCGGGTACGGCGGCTGCCCCGGCCGGCCCGGCTGCGGGTAGCCGTAGCCCTGGTGCGGCTGGGCCGGGTCGCCGCCCGGCGGCATCTGCGCGTACGGCCGTCCGGTGCTCGGGTCGATCGGGTAGGCCTGGCCGGTGTTCGGGTCGACCATGTACGGCTGGCCCGTGTTGGGGTCGACCGGGTAGGGCTGCCCGGTGTTCGGGTCGACCGGGTACGGCTGGCCACCCGGGTTCTGCGGGTAAGGGTGGCCGGTGTTCGGGTCGACCGCGTACGGCTGCGCGTTCGCGTTCGGGTCCTGCGCGAACGGCTGGCCGCCGGCGTTCGGGTCCGCCGGGAACGGCTGCGCGCTCGGATCCTGCGCGAACGGCTGAGCGCTCGGATCCTGCGCGAACGGCTGCGCGTTCGGTTCCTGGGGGAACGGCTGCCCGGCATTCGGGTCTTGCGGGAAGGGCTGCGCGTTGGGGTCTTGCGGGAACGGCTGACCGCCGTTCGGGTCTTGGGGGAACGGCTGTGCGTTCGGGTCCTGCGGGAACGGCTGACCGCCGTTCGGGTCCTGCGGGAACGGCTGGACGCCGTTCGGGTCGACGGGGAACGGCTGGGCGCCGCCCGCGTTCGGGTCCGGCGGGGGCGGGAACGGCTGGTCGGGCATGTAGGGCGGCAGCTGGTCGAGCGGCGGCGCGCTCTGGCCGTTGCCCGCGTCGTACGGCTGCGGCGGCCCGGTCTCCCAGGGCTGCCGGGGCTCGAACGGCTGGTAGCCGCCGTACGGCGGGGGCAGCATGCCGCCCTCGAAGGGCTGCGGCATGGGGCCGCCGTCGTAGGGCGGCAGGTTCTGCACGGGCGGCGCGGTGGGCGGCGGCGGGCCGAACCCCTCGGGGCCGAAGTTGTCGGGGCCGAAGTTCTCGGGGCCGTAGTTCTCCGGGCCGTAGGTCTCCGGGCCGAAGTTCTCCGGCGGCTGGAGCGGCGGCGCGGCCAGCCACGGGTTGGCGTTCGGGTCCTGCGCGGGCTGCTGCCCCGGCTCGCCGGCGGCACCCTCCGGCGGCGCCGCGGGCGCCGGCTGCTCGGGCTGCGGTTTCTGCTGCTCAGGGGGCGCGGGAGGCGCCTGCGCCGCCGGTTGCTCGCCCTCGGTGGCGGCAGGCGGGGCGGCGTCGGACGGCCCCGTCGACTCGCCGCTCATCGCGTCGAGTGAGGCCAGCCGCTCCTCAAGGGAACGCCCGTCGTGCTCGTTCCTCGCCACCGATTTCTCCCCTCGGGCACACCTCAGATGATCATTACGGAGCAGGAGGGCAAAACGGCCCCCAGGCAGGATACCCGCGCGTCAATACCACGCATCACGCCGGTAGATCCACTTTGCCCGGGACGCCCGCGCGGAGGGGCGCCGGAGGCGGGGTCCGGACGCGCGGAACTGCGCCGACCCGTCGCCCGGTAGCGTGACCGTTATGCATGCGATCGTGATTCGCGAGCCGGGGGACGCCGACGTCCTGGAATGGACGCGGGTGCCCGATCCGGAGCCGGGGCCCGGCGAGGTGCTGGTGGAGGTGGCGGCGAGCGCGGTGAACCGCGCGGACGTCATGCAGCGGATGGGCTTCTACAACCCGCCCGAGGGCGCCTCGCCGTATCCGGGGCTGGAGGTGTCGGGACGGGTCGCCGCGCTGGGCGACGGCGTGACGGGCCTCGCGCCGGGCGACGAGGTGTGCGCGCTGCTGTCCGGCGGCGGCTACGCCGAGCTGGTCGCGGTGCCCGCGTCGCAGGTGCTCCCGGTACCGTCCGGTGTGGACCTCGTGGACGCGGCCGGGCTGCCGGAAGTGGCGTGCACGGTGTGGTCGAACGTGTTCATGCTCGCCGGGTTGAGCGCCGGAGAGACGTTCCTGGTGCACGGCGGCGGCAGCGGCATCGGGACGTTCGCGATCCAGCTGGCGAAGGCGCGCGGCGCGAAGGTGGCCTGCACCGTGGGCAACGCGGAGAAGGCGGACCGCTGCCGCGAGCTGGGCGCCGACGTCGTCGTCAACTACCGCGAGGACGACTTCGTCGAGAGCGGCCCGTACGACGTGATCCTGGACGTGATCGGCGCGAAGTACCTGGCGCGCAACGTCGAGGCCCTCGCGACCGGCGGACGGCTGATGATCATCGGGCTGCAGGGCGGCACGCGGGCGGAGCTGGACATCAACGCGCTGCTGCGGAAAAGGGCGCTCGTCCACGCAACGGCGCTGCGGTCCCGTCCGTTGGAGGAGAAGGCGGAGATCGTGGCGGCCGTCCGCGAGCACGTGTGGCCGCTGCTGGAGTCGGGGGAGGTCCGCCCGGTGGTCGACCGGCGCGTGCCGATCGTCGAGGCCGCCGCGGCGCACCGGCTGATGGAGGAGAGCGGCCACGTCGGCAAGATCCTGCTGACCGTGTGAGGATGAGGGAGATATGAGCGAGCCTTCGAAGAACCAGTCGGAACAGGAACCGCACGTGCTCGTGGTCGGGCCGAACGGCATCGCCATGGAGGGCGCGGGCGAGGGCGGCGAGCACGAGGGCAAGTCGATCACCGAGATGGTCGAGCAGCCCGCGAAGGTCATGCGGATCGGCGGGATGATCCGCCAGCTGCTGGACGAGGTCAAGGCCGCCCCGCTGGACGAGGCGAGCCGGGCCCGGCTGCGGGAGATCCACAAGTCGTCCATCAAGGAGCTCGAGGACGGCCTGGCCCCGGAGCTGGTCGAGGAGCTGGAGCGGCTGTCGCTGCCGTTCGCCGACGAGTCCGTGCCGAGCGAGGGCGAGCTGCGGATCGCGCAGGCGCAGCTGGTCGGCTGGCTGGAGGGGCTGTTCCACGGGATCCAGACGACGCTGTTCGCGCAGCAGATGGCGGCGCGCGCGCAGCTGGAGCAGATGCGCCGGGCACTGCCCGCGGGCATGATGCCGCAGGGCGTGGAGCAGCAGCAGGAGGAGCGGGGTCCTCGCTCGTCCGGCCCCTACCTGTAGGACGTCGGAACGACGGCCGCGCCCGGTGCGACGGGTGCGGCCGTCGTCACGGGAACAGGCGCTCCAGGATCTGCGCCACGCCGTCGTCGTCGTTGCGGGACGTCCTGTGCGTGACCGCGGCGAGGACCAGCGGGTGCGCGTTCGCGACCGCGTACGACGTGCCCGCCCAGGCGAGCATCGGCAGGTCGTTGGGCATGTCGCCGAACGCGGTGACGTCGGCGGGGCCGATGCCGTGCTCGGCGCACAGGGCGGCGAGGGCGCTGGCCTTGGTGACGCCGTGCGCGCTGATCTCCAGCAGCCCCCGCCCGGACGAGTGGGTGACCGTGACGAGGTCGCCGACGGCCTTCTCGGCCCGCGCGGCCAGCTCGTCGGGGTCGGCGTCGGGGTGGAAGGCGAGCAGCTTGGTGCCGGGGCTGGCGACCAGCTCGGCGCCGTCGACGGGCCGGCCGCCGAGCGCCTCGGCGTCCCAGCGCGACAGGTCGTAGCTGGTCTCGAACACGAAACCGGTCGGGTACTCGACGGCGAACCGGAAGCCGGGCGAGACGCCGCGCAGCCGCCCGATGGCCTCGGCGAGCACGTCCGGCGGGATCTGCCGGGCGTGCACCACGGTCTCGGAGTGCAGGTCGTAGACGAGGGCTCCGTTCGCGCAGATGGCGAGGCCGCGGTGCCGGACGGCGGCGGCGATCTCCGTCATCCAGCGCGGGGGCCGGCCGGTGACCATGACGAGCATCGCGCCCGCGCGCTCGACGCGCTCGAGGGCGGCGACGGTGCGGGCGGAGATGGTCCCGTCGGAGCGCACGATCGTGCCGTCGAGGTCGGTGGCGATCACGCGCGGCGCAGGTTCGGTCATGTCACCTTCCAGGTCGGCTCGGACACACCATAGGCGACGGGTCCGACGGGATATCCGCCCGGTCGCCCCCTTCCGCCCGGTCGCCCCCCTTCCGCCCCGTCCGCCGCGCGCCTAGGGTGTGGGTCCACCCGAATCTTCTTCACGTTCCCTCCCCCCGCGTGCGGAAGGCAGCAGATGCCCCCCCGAACCCCCCGCCTGGTGTCGGCCGCGCTCGCGGGCGCCGTCGCGCTGGCCCCCTTCGCCCTCCCGGCCCCCGCGTCCGCCGCCCCGGCCCCCGCGTCCGCCGCGCCCCCGGTCGCCGCTCGGACCGCCTCCACCGTCCGCGACATCGCGGTGGACGGCGCCGTCAACGTCCGCGACGTCGGCGGCTACACGGCACGGGACGGCCAGCACGTCCGCTACGGCCTCGTCTACCGGTCCGCGTCGCTCAGCAAGGTCACCGCGACCGGCGTCGCGCAGCTCCAGCGGCTCGGGCTCACGGCCTCCGTCGACTTCCGCTCGCCGCTCGAAGTCGGCATGTCGGGCGCCGACCGGCTGCCCGCCGGGGTAGCGCCCGTCGCCGCGAACATCAACGCGTTCTCGCCGACGCTGCTGACGATGGTCCCCGACCTGCTCAAGGCGATCCTCGCGCAGGACAAGCCCGGCGAGTTCATGGCGCTGTCGTACCGCGGGTTCGTCCATGACGCCGACTCCCGCAAGCAGTTCGCCGCCGCGCTGACCCGCATCGCGTCCGGCGAGGGCCCCGTCCTCTACCACTGCACCGAGGGCAAGGACCGCACCGGCGTCATGACCGCGATCCTGCTCACCGTCCTCGGCGTCCCCAAGGCCCAGGTGTACGCCGACTACCTGCGCTCCAACCAGGAGCTCGCCGACCAGAACGCCGCCGAGCTCGCCGAGCTGAAGAAGATCGGCATCGACCCGGCCCTCGTCGAGCCGTTCCTGACCGTCCGCGCCGCCTACCTGGACACCGCGTTCGACCAGATCGCGCGGGACTACGGGACGTTCGACGCGTTCGTCGCCAAGGGCCTCGGCATCGACGCCGCCACGCGGGCCGCACTCCGGAAGCGGCTCCTGCGGTAACGGGAAGGGCCCGTCCGGCAGGCGGGCGGGCCCTCTCGCTCCGGTCGTTCAGCGCTTGACGGGCTCCAGGACCTCCAGGCCCAGGAACTTCTGCAGCGCCTCCGGGACGCGCACCGAACCGTCCGCCTGCTGGTGGTTCTCCAGGATCGCGACCATCCAGCGCGTCGTCGCCAGCGTCCCGTTCAGCGTCGCGACGGGCTGGTTCTTCCCGTCGGCGTCCTTGTGCCGCACCGACAGGCGCCGCGCCTGGAAGTCGGTGCAGTTCGACGTCGACGTCACCTCGCGGTAGGTGTTCTGCGTCGGCACCCACGCCTCGCAGTCGTACTTGCGCGCCGCGCTCGCGCCGAGGTCGCCCGCCGCCACGTCGATCACCCGGTACGGGATCTCGACCTTCGCGAGCATCTCCTTCTCCCACTCCAGGAGCCGCAGGTGCTCGGCGTGCGCGTCCGCCGGGTCGCAGTAGGAGAACATCTCCACCTTGTCGAACTGGTGGACCCGGATGATGCCGCGCGTGTCCTTGCCGTACGAGCCGGCCTCGCGGCGGAAGCACGACGACCACGCCACGTACCGCCGCGGCAGCTCGTCGATGATCTCGTTCATGTGGTACGCGGCGAGCGGCACCTCCGACGTCCCGACCAGGTACAGCTCGTCCTGCGGGAGCTGGTACACCTCCGCCGCGTGCGCGCCGAGGAAGCCGGTGCCCTCCATCGCCTCCGGCTTCACCAGCACCGGCGGGTACATCGGCACGAACCCGCTCGCGACCGCCTGTTCCATCGCCAGGTTCAGCAGCGCGTACTGCAGCCGCGCGCCGACCCCGGTCAGGTAGTAGAACCGGGCGCCCGACACCTTCGCGCCGCGCTCCATGTCGATCGCGCCGAGGCTCTCGCCCAGCTCCAGGTGGTCCTTCGGCGCGAAGTCGAACGCGGTCGGCTCGCCGACGTGCTCCAGGACCACGAAGTCCTGCTCGCCGCCGGGCGGGGCGCCCTCCTCGATCAGGTTCGGCACGCCCTTCAGCGCGGCGTCCAGCTCCTCGCCGAGCCGGTCGGCCTCCGCCTCGCGGTCCTTGACCTGCTGCGCCAGCTCCTTCGCGCGGGCCAGCAGCGCCTGCCGCTCGTCGCCCTGCGCCCGGGACACCGACTTGCCGAAACTCTTCTGCTCGGCGCGCAGCTGCTCGAACGAGGTCAGCGCGGAGCGCCGCCTCTCGTCCAGGTCCAGCAGCCGGTCGACGACGGCGTCATCCTCACCGCGGGCGCGCTGCGAGGCGCGCAGCCGCTCGGGATCCTCTCGAAGAGCTCGCAGGTCAATCACAGACCCGAGGCTACCGGCCCCGGGCCCTCCGGCGCGCGCGAGTATCGCGGTCCGGTCCGGTCGCCGTCCGCCCGCGGCCGATGCCCGCCGGCGGCGGTCTGGTCAGCGGCGCGCGCTCGCCAGCAGCGCGTGCGCGGGCAGCGCCACGGACCCGCCGTCGGCGCCGTCCGGCAGCGCGTAGCCCGCGACGATCCGGTCGTACTCCGCCTTGATCCGCGCGACCGTCGCCGCGTCCTGCCGGCTGATCGCGACGCCGTTGCTGCCGACCCTGGACAGCGCGCCCGTCTCCCACCACTCCTCGGGGTCGACGACGTGCTCCCAGGTCACCTCCTCGACCGCCACGTCCGCGAACCCCGCCTCCGTCACCAGCCGCTGGAACGCCATCGCCTCGCCGTACTCGACGAACGGCGACGGCGGGATGTCGTCCGGCCACGGCACCCCGGCCGCGTCCATCGCCTCCCGGACGACCGCGAGCGCGCCGACGCCCGGCATCACCCAGCAGCTCAGCGCCAGCCGCCCCTCCGGCCGCAGCACCCGCCGCAGCTCGGCGAGCGCCGCGTCCGGCGCGCCGACGTGGTTGATGACGAAGTTGCCGACGGCCGCGTCGAACGTCCCGTCCGGGAACGGCACCTCCGGCAGCACCGCCACCTGGACGTCCAGCCCCGGCACGTTCCGCCGCGCCGTCTCCGCCATGCCCGGCTCGGCGTCCAGCGCCGACACCTCCGCGCCGCGCCGCACCGCCTCCGCCGCGACGAAGCCCGGGCCCGTGCCGACCTCGAGCACCCGGGTCCCCGCCGCGACGCCCGCCGCGTCGAGCAGCGGCCCGACCATGTACCGCGTCATCCGGGCGAATCCCCGCTCGTACGCCGGAGCCCGCCCGGCCCACAGCTCGCGCTCGTAAAGATCAAAGTCGACCACGGAGGCAGCGTACGCCAACCTACGCCCCCGTAACCGGCGGACTTGTCAGCGTCCTTACCGCACGTCCACGTAGTCGTCCCTGTAGGTCTTCACGTAGGCGGACGAACCGCCGTAGTAGGCGCGCCACGTACCGTCCTTGGACGCCTTGAACCCCTTCCGGAAGCGGCCCAGGCCGTCCGTCGTGGTGGCGCCCAGATAGGTCCACTTGGAAGACCCCTTGGGCAGGAAGTAGAACGACACCTTCTGCTTGCCGAACGTCGTCCACTTGGTGGTCTCCCGGTAGAGGGACCCCACGATCGTGACAGTGCGGCCCTTGACGACCGGCTCCGGGCTCGCGGTGAAGTCGAGGATCTTCGTCCGGTACCGGACGTCCACATAGTCGGCGGGGCCGGTGGACGCCAGCGAGGAGTAGCCCTCGTCGCGCACGACGGCCCGCCAGTACCCGTCGCGCGACGCGCGCGCCGGAACGGCGAAACGGCCGTCGATGTCCATGGACCGCGCCGCGACGTCGCTCCACTTCTTCTTGTCGGTGGAGAACTGCAGATGCACCACGCCGCCCTGTGCCCCGTCCCACCGGCCGTCGGCCATCTTGCGGAGGACCCGGCCCGTCGCCGTCACCGTGTCGCCCCTGCCGACCGGCTCCGGACCGGCGTCGAACCCGCTGATGGACGTCCGGTAGTAGACCGGCATGACGTTCGTGCCGGCGGACGACATGTCGTAGCTCTGGTAGTCGTCCGGCAGGTTCACGTCATTGGCGAAGGAGGCGTCCCAGGCGCCGTCATCGGTGACCAGGACGGGGACGCTGTAGACACCGTTCGCATCCGTCTTCGGCGAGGCGATCGTGTGCCAGTCGCCGCCGACCGCCTTGTCGAACTGCAGGTCGACCTGCTTGCCCGCCAGCGGCGCCCACGCCCCCGCGCGGTCCTGCCGCTCGAGCTTCCCGGTGATCGTCACCGTGTCGCCCACGATGAGCCGGCCCTTGACCACCAGGCTGATGCGGGTCTTCAACTGCTGCCGGGAGACCCGCACGGCCGCGCTCCGCACCGGCCGGTGCAGGAAGTCGCCGTAGTACGACACGACGACATCACCCGAATGGGCGAAGACGGCTGTCCCCTGAGCGCGCCCATCGGCGCCGGTGACCGCGGTGACGCTCTGGCCGTTCGGCTGGTCCACGGAGAGCCGGGCGCCTTCGACCGGCGTCTGCGTGCCGTCGGCGTTCCGGGCGAGCAGCCGGGCGCTGAAGGACACGTTCGGGTGGTCCACGTCCACCGTCGCGGGCGTGACCTCCACGTCGGCGAGTGCGGTTTCCAGCCCGTTGTCGATCACGGCCCGCCCGGGCAGGTTCCGCGTCATGGCGGCGTTCGTCAGCTCGACGTCCACCGTCCAGCGGCCCTGCGCCACCGTCACCGGCCGGCTCGTCCGCCAGACTCCGTCCGTGGCCGTGCCGCCGACCAGCTCGAAGTCGTCCACCGGAACGGTCTCGGGCCCGCCGCCCAGCGGCCGCAGGACGGCCCGCACCTTCGTGATGTCGCTACCGGAGGCCGCCGCGACCTCGATCTGCGTGGTCGCCCCCGGCGTCAGGATCTTGACGGACCGGATGTTCGGGTAGTCCGCCGCCTCGGCGGACGGAGCGACGGCGAGCGCCGCGACCGTCACCAGTCCCGTGAAAAGCGCCAGCAACCGGCGCACCCGAATTCTCATTGCACGTCCACGTAGTCGGTGGGCTTGTCGGAGGCGAGGTAGTTCGCGCTGCCGTTGTAAGAGGCCATCCAGGTGCCGTCCTGGGACGCCTTGAACGTCTTGCTGAACCAGCCGTTGGACGCCGTCTTCACCACGGCCATCTGCGTCCACTTCGACGAGCCCTTGGCCTGGAAGTAGATCGACACCGGGGCGTTCGGTCCCGGCAGCTTCTTGTCCATGTACCGGAACAACTGCCCCTTGACCGTGATGCTCTTCCCCTTCTTCACCGGCTCAGGAGAAGCGTTGAACCCGGCAATGGACGTCGCGTAGCGGACATCGATGAAGGTCGGAGTGGTGACGAGCGGCTTGTACAGCGCGTCCCCCGGATACCGGACCCGCCAATAGCCGTCACGCTCCGTGCGCTCGTCGGAGGTGAAGAGGTCGAAACCGCCCGCCGCCGTCGTCCCCGTGCTGTACGTCGCACGCGTCCACGTCTTGCGGTCGGTGGAGAACTCCAGGAACACCGGGGCACCGGCGATCGGGCCCAAGTCGCCGACGAGCGTTCCGGTCACCTCCAACGAGCCGCGGTACGCGAGCGGCCGCGTCGCGTAGGTGAGGCCCGAGATCCGCGCGGTCCTGGACAGGTCCACCGTCCCGAGATCGACGGACCCGCCGGTCAGGAAGAACGTCCCAGGCGTCTCGATCACCAACCGGCCCGAGCGGGTCACCGAGAACGAGGCGTCGAACGTCCCGTCGGCCCCCGTCGTCGGCCACCGATCGCCGCTCACCGCCGGCGCGGCGGCCGCACCCGAAGCGTCCTGCTGGTAGTCGACCGTGAGCGAAAGGCCGCTGACGGGCACGAGTCCGGCGGAGCCGCGCCGCATGACCCTGCCGTGGACCGTGATATCGGCCCCATCGCGCGTAGGCCGCACCGACACCAGTTGCGCCGTCGTCTCGGTCGCCTGCTTCACGACCGTCAGCGGGGTCGACTCCGTGGTACCGCACAAGGCCCCTTGCCGTGCGACCGCCACCGACATCGACGGATCCGTGGCGGTGAAGGCGAACCCCCCGTCCGCTCCGGTGCGGGCACTGCCGTTCCCCGCCTTCACCGTCGCCCCCTCAGCGGGTTCGAGCGGTTCGTCGCGGTACTTCTGCACCATGACGCGCCCTTGGTAGGTCACGTCCGGGTGCTCGGTGTCGATGGTCTTCGGCGCGTACTCGACGTCGGTGACGGACGTCAGATAGCAGTCGACGAACGCGGCGGCCGGGCGCAACGTGGAGCCATCGGCGGACCGGACGGTCGCTTGGACGACGTTCGCGCCCGGATGGTGCTCCACGTCCGTCTGGAGCGTGGCCTGCCAGGTACCGTCCTTGTCCGTGCCGTCGACGAGCGTGAACGACAGCGCCGCATAGGGCGCGGCGTCGGCCGGATTCCGCACTGCGCCCTCGACGGCGACGATCCCGTCCGACGACTTCGCCTTGAGCGTGAAGGTCGCCACCCGGTCGTGCGACAGCCGGTCGAAGGCCGACGTCAGCTGGGCGTCATGGATCTCCGCGTGGGCGGCCGCCGGAGCGACGACACCCGCCGCCGTCAGGGCGGCGGCCGCCAGACACGCCTTGGCGGCCTTTCCGCGGCGGCTCATCGGACGTCCACGTAGTCGCTGGGCTTGTTGGAGGCGATGTAGTTCGCGCTGCCGTTGTAGGAGGCCATCCACGTGCCGTCCTTGGACGCCTTGAAGTTCTTGCTGAACCAGCCGTTGGACGCCGTCTTCACGACCGCCACCTGAGACCACTTCGTCGAGCCCGACGGCTTGAAGTAGATCGACACCGGGGCGTTCGGACCGGGACCCGCCTTGTCCATGAAGCGGTACAGCAGGCCCTTCACCGTGATGGTCTTGCCCTTCTTCACCGGCTCAGGGGAGGCGTTGAAGTTGTAGATCTGCGTCCGGTACTTGATGTCGACGTAGACGGCGTCGCTGACGGCCGGGCCGACGAGCGTGCTGCCCGCGTACCTGGCCCGCCAGTATCCGTCCTCCTTCGGAAGCTTGTTCGGCGAGAAGAAGAAGGTCCCCGGGTACTGCAGTTCTCGCTGGAACAGGCTCCACTTCTTGCCGTCCCGGGAGAACTCGAGATCCACCGGCAGGTTCGTGATCCCGTTGGAGTTCGGGAGCAGCGTCAGCCGTCCGGACGCCTCGATCGGGTCGCCGTAAGGCAGCGGATGCCGCCCCGCGGTGAAGTCCGTGATCCGCGTGGCGTCGCCGATGGTGAACGGACCCAGCTCCGCCTTGCCCTCGGTGAGGAAGCCGCTGCGGTCGGAGGCGCGCACCGTGAGCTTGCCGGACTTCCCGACGGTCCATCCCGCTTTGAAGGTGATCTGGAACGTCCCGTCCGGCCCGGTCGACACGGCACCGGGCGGGTCGAAGTACAGCAGGTCGCTCGGCACCTCCACCCACACCGGGACACCGGCGACGGGGACCGTGCCGGCGGCTCCGTGCCGCACGACCTTTCCCTTCACCACCACGTCCCCCTGGGCGGTCATCGGCGCGGACGGCGTCACCTGCGCGGTGATCTCCATGGCCTGCAGGTTCACCGTCGGGTTCGCGGATGCGCTCACGGCGCACAACCGTCCCTGCCGCTGGACGTAGCTCCCCGGCCGGGGCGTGCCGGTGAACCGCTGGACGTACCGGCCGTCCTGGTCCGTCGTCGCCTCCGGGTTCGTCGCCGGCCCGACGACCCGGACGCCCGCAACCGGCTCCGGCGCGGTGTCGCGGCTCTTCTGGACCATGACCCGGCCGCTCAGCGCCACATCCGAGTGATCGATGTCGATGACGGCGGGCGAGCTCGTGAAGTCGTCGATGGTCGTCCGGTAGCAGTCGTCGAACGAGGTCATCTTCCTGACCGTGGCTCCGTCCGCCGTGGTGACGAGCACCTCGACGTAATTGGGGCCCGGACGGCTCTGGACGTCGGGCCGCAGTTCGGCCCGCCAGACGCCGGCGTTGTCCGTCCCCTCGGCCCGCGTGAACTCGAGCGCGGCGTACGGTTCCGCGCCGGGGGACCAGTAGTGCACGTTCGCGCGGACACCGGTGACTCCGGTCGCCGAGGTCGCGGCGACCTCGAAGGTGGCCACGCGGGCCGGATCCAGGACGTCGAAGCCTGTGGTCACCTTCACTCCGATGGCGTCCGCGCGGGCGGCGGCCGGGACGAGGAGCGCCGACGCCGCGAGGGCGGTGGCGGCCAGGAAGGACGGCGTACGGCGCAAGGAAGGGCCTCTCCGCTGACGTTCAGGAAACGATCAGGAGACGCCCAAGATCCACAACCGGTTGGCGCGTCCGGAAAGCCCGATGATCACATTTCGGTATCCGAACTTTCCGCCGCCGACCGGTCACGAATCCGCAGCCCGGCCGGAGGCGTGCCGGGTCGGGACCGGGCTTCGAGCCACTCCTCGAAGGTGGGGCCGGCGAGCCGGGCGTGCGGGCCCGGCAGCAGGCCGCCGGCGGCGGCGTACTCGGCGTCGGGCAGGCCGGGATCGGCGACGCCGACGACCTTCACGCCCCGGCGGGCGCCGAGGAGTGCGGCCGCCTCGGAGACGATCTCCTCGCGGGGCCCGGCGATCTCGGGGATCGGCGTTCCGGGAGCGGGCCCATCGGGGTCGGTGGCCAGGTCGACCAGCGCCTCGGCCACGGTGCGGGCCGCGACGAGCCGGCTGGGCCAGTTCGGGATGTAGGCGACGTCGCCTTGCTGCCAGTCCATGAGCTGTCCGACGAACTCGTGGAACTGCGCGGCACGCAGGATGCGGGCGGGGAGGAGCCCGGACAGGTGCAGCTCCTCGTGCACCTTCTTGGCGGCGCCGAAGCCCGCGGTGGTCTTGTCGATGCCGATGATGGACGCCACGGTGATGTGCGTGACCCCTGCCGCCTGGCCGGCCTCGTGCAGGTTGCGCGCCGACGTCCGGAAGAACTCGGTCGCCGCCTCCTCCTCGGAGGCGTGCCACGACGCGACGTCGATGATGGCGTCGGTCCCGGCGAGCGCCTCGGCCAGGCCCTCGCCGGTGATGACGTCCACACCGGTGGCCCGTGCCATCGGCACGACCTGGTGACCCCGTTCGGTGAGGACGTCGACGACGTGGCGTCCCAGTCGTCCGGTCGCTCCTGCCACGGCGAACTTGCTGCTGCTCATGGTTGCTGCCTTTCCTGGAAGGGGCGCCGCGAGCCCGTCAGGCGCGGCGTCCTGACGAACACGAGACGACGGCCCCCCGGCCCCCGTAACAGCACCGGTCATGTGACCTAGGTCATCGCCAAGGGCGTGTTACGCGACGGCGCTGACCGTCGTCTAGTGCATGGAGCAGGACTGGGAACCGACGGGCAGGAGCCGGGCATGAGCGAACGCACTGTGGACACCGCCGAGCCGCTCGCCGACGCCGACCCGATGGAGTCCGCCACCGAGGCGTTCGTCGCACACCGCAGCCTGCTGTTCACGGTCGCCTACGAGATGCTCGGTTCAGCGACCGACGCCGAGGACGTCCTGCAGGAGACCTGGCTGCGCTGGGTGGGCGTCGATCGGGCCACCGTGCGGGAGGAGCGTGCCTACCTGGTGCGGATCGTCACCCGCCAGGCCCTGGACCGGCTGCGCGCGCTCAGGCGGCGCAAGGAGTCCTACGTCGGGCCTTGGCTGCCCGAGCCGCTGCTGACCGCGCCGGACGTCGCCGAGGACGCCGAACTCGCCGACAGCGTCTCCATGGCGATGCTGCTGGTGCTGGAGACGCTCCAGCCGACCGAACGGGCCGTGTTCGTGCTGCGCGAGGTCTTCGATCTGGACTACGACGAGATCGCCGAAGCCGTCGGCAAGAGCCCGGCCGCGGTCCGCCAGCTCGCCTACCGGGCGCGGTCGCACGTCGCCGCGCGCCGACCCCGTGGCACCGCCACCCCGGCCGAGACGCGAGCCGCCCTTCAGGCGTTCCAGCGGGCCGTCGAGACCGGCGAGCTCCAGAGCCTGCTCGACATCCTCGCGCCGGACGTCGTCGCCCTGAACGACGGCGGCGGCGTCAAGCACGCCCTCCTCCGGCCCATCGTGGGGGTCGGCGACGTCGCCCGCCTGCTGGCCGCCGGCTGGTGGAGGCGCGACGCGGAAAGGGTGCTCGAACCAGCCGAGCTCAACGGCGCCCCCGGGCTGCTCGTCCGGGTCGACGGGGAGATCGACGGCGTGGTGGCGGTACAGGTGGAGAACGGCCGCGTCGCCGGCCTCTACCACGTGCGCAACCCCGAGAAGCTGTCCCACGTGGAACGCGAGACCTCCATGACCCGCTGACCCTGGGCCGGGCGGTCAGAGGGCGGAGCGGAGGGGGTGGGGACGGGCGTGCCTCTCCTCCCATTTGGTGAGTTCGCGCTGCTTCCAGCCGCTGCTCGAATGGTCGGCGAGGAACGCCCAGTACCGCAGCATCACTTCGATCGCGTCGGCCGCCGCGTAGTGGCCTTCCCAGTCGTCGGACATGATGTCGAAGAGGTGCAGGCCGTCCGGCCTGACCTGCGCGGCCCACGAGTTGCCCGACCAGTCCTCCTCGCGGCTGCGGCCGGCCCGCACGTCGTCGACCCTGGCCAGCATGTCGAGCAGCCAGTCGCCGGCGGTCTGGACGTCCCCGACCAGGAACGCGCCGAGCGCGGTCTCGGACTCGTCGGTGAAACTGTAGTCCGGGGTGTTGTGCACGCTGTTGACGAAAGAGATCATCGGTTGAGTCGCCTTAGCTGTAGGGCATGACCGGCCAAGCCGAGTCCCAGGCGTTCTTCATGCCGTTCCGTTTGAACGACCCCTGGATGACGATGCCGTCCACGGTCCCCGACCATCGCTTCCCGTCGGAGCTCACCGTCTTGCTCGCGAACGCCTTCTCGATGGCCGAGTTCACCCGCTGCGGGGACCAGTTGTCGGGGAAGAACGTGCTCCCGTGCGGCTTGGTCATCCACTGCCCGTTGGGGCCCTTCATCTGGACGTCACCACGATAGACGCCCGTGTGGGGGTCGCGGTCCAGCACGGTGACGCGCCGGTCGAGGTCGTCGCGGCCCATGAACCGGTGGTGGTACCCGGTGGGCGTCAGCCCGTTCTTCGTCTTCCGGATCTCGCCCTTGAAGACGTGGTGCCGCCCCCCGTGGTTCTTGATGGCCTTGCGCATCCATCGCATCGCGGCCTCGAAGATCCCAGAGGCGGCCTTGCCCTCGCCGGACTTGAGGAGGAGGTGCAGCGCCAGGAAGAGGACGGCCAACATGAGGCCGGCCGCGGATCGCGCGGTGGCCGCGCGCGCCGGGGTCCCGCGGCCGGAGTACGGGTCACCCATTGAGGATCGCGTCTATGGCGAGGTTGATGAGCTGGTCGATGAGGGCGCCGGTGATCTCCTTGAAGACAGGGATCTCGGTGAGGGAGGCGCCGAAGGTCTCGGGGGCGGTGGCGATGGCCTGGGCGATCTCGGCGGCCAGCAGGGCGAGCTGGACGATCGTGTTGATCTTCAGGCCGAGGACGATGCCGCCGCAGACCATCAGGCCCGCGCCGATGATCTGGGCGGCGGTGCGGGCGTCCTCGAGGTTGGCGTGCGGGGCGTCGGCCTGCGTCCAGGAGTCCTTGAACGCCTGGACGCCGTCGGCCTCGTGGGTCGTCCAGACCTGCTGGGCGTGGCCGTGGGCGTCGGCGACGGGGCCGCCGAGGGTGCCGGCGAAGCGCAGCCAGGCACCGCCCATCTCCATGAGCTTGGTCTCGTCCGCCTCGGGCCAGGAGTAGCCCAGCATCGACAGCAGCGAGCGCAGCTCGCCGGGGAGTTGCAGGCCCATCAGAGGAAGTCGTTGACGCGGTTGACCTCGATGGCGGAGGCGTCCTCGGACTCGCGGTAGCCGGCGGCCATCGCCTGCACGCCCTCGCCGTGCTCCGCGACGCCCTCGATGTTGTCGTCCAGGCAGTCCTGGAAGACCTCCAGGACCGCCTGGTAGCAGCCGCCGATGATCGAGCCGATGTCGTCGCTTCCCCAGGGCTCCCCATAGGAGGACAGTTCGCCCTGGAATTGCTGCCAGTGGGAGCGGAGGCCGTTGGCCGCGCCGCCGATGTCGCGGCCGCTCTTCAGCATCTGCTCGTGGTCGACCTTCAGTTCCGGAGCCATGCGGCCTCCCGTTACCTGGGCTGGATGTCGCTCATCAGGGACTGCAGGGACGTGACGTACCGGGCGAGCTCCCGGACTCCGGCGTCCTGGGCGGCGCGGACGTTCTCGGTGAACTCGGCGGACGGGGCGGCGGACCGGCGCGCTTCGGTCTCGGCGCGGGCGAGGGCGTCGTTGACCGCGGCGCGGGCGCCGTCGGCGATGTCGGCGGCGCTCAGCCCGTGCTCCCAGACCAGCCGGACGACGCGGCCGGCGGACGACGCCTTCGCGTAGAGCCGGTCGTCCACCGCCCAGGCTTCGCCCTCGGCCGCCCCGCCGGTGGTGCCGGCGGCGTCCAGGGCGGCGCGGGTCCGGGCGAACAGGCCGTCGAAGTCGGGCGGTTCGAAGCCGCCGCGCATCACGGCGCGCTCGTTGACCTGGGCGACGGCGTCGCCGATCGCGCTGGTCATCCGGCGCATGCCGTCCTGGCCCTGGGTGAGGACGGCGTCGAGCCCGGCGCGGATCGCGTTCAGGTCGACCGGCGGGACGTCCTGCGCGGCGGGCGGGGCGGGACGCGCCCGGTCGAGGGCCGCGTTGATCACGGTGGTGAGGTCCGCGGCGAGGTCGTCGGCGTCGAGCCGCAGCAGCCGGGGGTCGAGGTCGACGGCGGTCAGGCGGCGGCCCGCGGCGGTGACGCGGATGCGCTCGTCCTCGGAGACCGCGGTCGCCGGTTCCGTGGCCGGCGCGCCGGGCTCCTGTGGCGCGGCCGGAGCCGTGCGCAGCTCGTCGAGTCGTCGTCGTGCGCGGCTGATCTGCTCGTCCATGCCGTCCCCGTGCCCCCGGAAACAAGATCAACGGGCGACGACCCTAGCAGTCAAAACGGCATTAAGGAAAGGACGATGACATATCGGCTGGTCAGTGAAATGGACCAGAGATCAGGTGAATTGAACGGCTTTCCCGATAGGGGAATTACGGACTTTCCAGAAAGGCGACGGTCGGGTCAGGCGCGGCCGGTGCGGATGGTACTGAGCCAGGCGGCGGCCTCGGTGAAGTCGTCGTCGTGCGTGCCCCGGCGGATCTCCGGACGGACCTGGTCGGCGCGCGGGTAGGATCCGACGAAGCGGACGTCCGCGCAGATGCGGCGCAGGCCCATCAGCGCCTCGCCGACGCGGGCGTCGTCCACGTGGCCTTCGAGGTCCATCCAGAAGAGGTACGAGCCGAGGCCGGCGCCGGTCGGGCGGGACTGGATCAGCGACAGGTTGATGCCGCGCACGGAGAACTCGGTGAGGATCTCCAGCAGCGCGCCCGGGTGGTCCTCGCCGATGAACGCGACGACGCTGGTGCGGTCCATGCCGGTGGCGGCCGGCGGCGCGCAGGGGCGGCGCAGCTGGACGAACCGGGTGACGGCGTCGGCGACGTCGTGGATGTCCTCGGCGAGGACGGCGAGGCCGTAGCGGGCGGCGGCGAACGAGCCGGCGAGCGCGGCGTCGTAGTGGCCGTCGGCGACGTGCTGGGCGGCCTCGGCGTTGGACGTGGCGGCGCGCCACTCGGCGTCCGGGACGTTCTCGGCGAGCCAGCGGCGGCACTGCGGCTGCGCGATCGGGTGCGACGCGACGGTCTTGATGTCGGCGAGCGCGGTGCCGGGCCGCACCAGCAGCGCGAACGAGACCGGCAGGTGGACCTCGGCGACGATCTGGAGGGGCTCTCCGGTGGCCAGCTCGTCCAGCGTGGTGGGGACGGAGCCCTCGACGGAGTTCTCCAGCGCGACCACGGCGGAGTCGGCCTCGCCGCGGCGCAGCGCGTCCAGGACGGCGGGGACGGTGGCGAGCGGGAGCTGCTCGGCGGTGGCCGCGCCCGGCAGGGACATGAGCGCGGCCTCGGTGAACGTGCCCCGCGGACCCAGGTAGGCATAGCGTTCGGGCCTGGTTTCTGCGGTCACGAAGATCCCCCGAGGGCGCGGTTCTGCGGGGCACCTGCTTCTGCGGTGCCGAGAGAGACGAGTGTACTTGCCGCCGCGTAAAGTCCCGGCCGGGGCGGCGGGCACGGGCGGTGCCGCGCCGCCGGACCGGCCCGGGAGCGGGCTCGCGCGCCAAGAGGGCGCGGGAGCGGGTCCCGCAGCCGGTCAGGGCGCGGGCGGTAGAGGTGCGGGCGGTGGCGGCCCGGTCAGGCGCGGGCGGTGGAGGCGCGGTCGCCGAAGTCGGGCAGCGGGTCGTCCATCGACACGATGGGCCCCTTGCCCAGGCGGGCGGCGCGCAGCACCTGGTTCTCCTCGGGGGAGAGCATCTCGACCGGATGCCCTCCCTGGACGGCCTTGGCGTAGGTCCTGGTCTCGGTGCGCCCGTTGATCGAGCTGAGCACGACGCCGTCCCCGACGGCGTTGAGCACGGCGAGCGAGAAGGACCGGTGCCCCGACATCTCCTTGAGCGCGTCGTAATGCACGATGGCGAGGTCGCGCAGCGCGCGTTCGTCCACCTCGCCGGAGGCCACCTGGAGTTGGCGCCTCAGCATTTCCCCGCACTCTTCGACGACCTGGTTCACCCGATTGTGGGCCACCACCGCGATGGAGAGCCCGGCCACACCGGCGACCAGGCCGGCGACGGCCACCGCGACAAGCATCACGTGGCGAGCGTACCCACCTCGACCTGCCGTTGCGAAGGATCTTCGCGACTCGCCCGCCGGGTGACGCGGTTCGTGAGCCAGTTTCCCAGCAGGAGGATGGCGACGATCGCCGCGAGGCCGAACGAATCACGCTCCAGACTGCCCCAGAAACGGGCGATCGGAGGGTGTCCGGTGGTGGACAGGTGCGACCCCCACCACGGCAGCGGGAACAGAAAGAAGATCCAGAACGCCAGGCCGAACAGACATCTTCGCGTGTCTCGCCCGTCGCCCACCAGAGCCCCGATGACCGGGATGATCCACACAAGGTGGTGAATCCACCCGACGGGGGACAGAAGCACGGACAGCAGCCCCGTGATCGCGACCCCGGCGAGCAGCAGGCCGTACGCGCCCGGACCGGACGCCGGGTCGGCGGCGGCGAAGTGGTCGGTCCCGGCCGGCCCGGTGACGACCGGCCGGCCGCCGACCAGGGCGTCCGCCGCGTACGTCGCCCGGCGCGCCAGCTTGAAGCCCGCGTACGCCATGGCCAGCGCGAGGACGAGCCACACCGCCGTCCGGGCCGGGCCCTGGTCGAGGACCCGCGCGACGATCCCGTTGATCGCCTGGTTGGTCGTCCCGTCGACGGCGCCGGTGCGGTCGCCGCCCTGCAGCAGCGCGCCGAACCAGTAGGCGGCCGAGGCGTGCGGCAGCACCGCGAACCCGCCGAGCGTCGCCACCACCGCGGTGGCCAGCGCGTTCACGAACGCGTCCCGGCGCCCGGTGATCAGGAAGTAGAGCAGGAAGACGCCCGGCACCAGCTTGATCGCCAGCGCCAGCCCGACCAGCAGCCCGCGCGGCCAGCGCGGCGAGCGGGTGCAGCAGTCGGCCAGGCACATCGCCAGCAGGAACACCCCGACCTGGCCGAACCGGATCTGGTCGCGGACCGGGTCGAGCCAGGCCG
The DNA here is from genome assembly GCF_014706005.1 of Actinomadura sp. RB99. Classification (NCBI taxonomy): domain Bacteria; kingdom Bacillati; phylum Actinomycetota; class Actinomycetes; order Streptosporangiales; family Thermomonosporaceae; genus Actinomadura; species Actinomadura sp. RB99. The sequence continues at coordinate 333,605 of NZ_JABMCA010000001.1, forward strand.
CCCCGGCGACCAGCACCCCCATGGTCAGCGGCGCCCACCGCCCGGTGCGGCGGATCAGGTCGCGGAACGCGTACCAGACGGCCACCGCCAGCGCGGCGTAGATCAGCAGCGTCCACGCCCACTGCGCGGCCCGCCACGACAGCAGCGTGAACGGGACGGCGAGGAGCGCCGCGAACGGCGGGTAGGTGAACGGCAGCAGCTGCGGCGGCTGGGTCAGGAAGTCGTACAGCGCCGCGCCGCGCAGCACCGCCAGCCCGCCCTCGCGGTAGACCTCCAGGTCGACGAGCCGCTGGTCGGGCTGGTTGTAGAGCCACTCGGAGACGATCGGTGTGACGGCGGCCACCACGACGGCGACGCCGGCCAGCGCGATCAGCGCGTCCAGCGGCGACCGCCGGGCCCGCGCGCGTCCGGGCCCGGCGGTCGCCTCGCGCGTCCCGCTGACTGCTCGCATCCCCACATCCTGGCGTAATCGGGCCCACCGGGCCGGGGCCCGATCGGTGGCCCAGCCCGAAGGATATGCACCCGGGAAGCGCGCCGCGCGCGGCGTCCCGGAGCGCTCCTGCCCTGCGCGGAGGCCCGGCGCGCCATGGTGAAGCTCTTGTAACCTGAGCGCCATGACGCAGCGGGGGGCGAACATCGGGATTCTCGTCGCCGCCGTGGCCCTCTTGACCGCCGTGCTCGCCCCGTCGGCGGCGAGCGCCGCGACGGCGCCGGCCGCCGCCTCCGCCTCCGTCTCCGCCTCGGCCCCCGCCCCCGCCTCCGCCGCGCGGGCCGCCGCGATCAGCGGACGCGTCGTGATCATCGGGATTCCGGGCCTGATGTGGAGCGACGTCACCGCGGAGACGACCCCGGCGCTGTGGGGCCTGACCCGCGACGGCTCGGCGGGCGGGCTCAGCGTCCGCACGACGCGGACCAGCACCTGCCCCACCGACGGCTGGCTGACGCTGTCGGCGGGCCAGCGGTCCCGGCTCGCGCACGGCGACTGCGCGCTCCCCCCGAACCCGATCCTGCCGGGACAGCCGTCCCCCGCAGGCACGCCGCCCGCCGGCGGCGCGGTCGCGCCCGGCTGGCCGGCGATCAAGAGCGACAACGCGGGCACCGGCTACCACGCGCAGATCGGCCTGCTCGGCGACGCCGTCCACGCGGCGGGCGGCTGCACCCTCGCCGTCGGCCCCGGCGCGGTGTTCGCCGCGGGCGACGGCGGCGGCCGCGTCGACCGCTACGTCCCGTCCACCGACAAGGCGACCTCCGCCGACTGGGCGCGCTGCCCGCTCGCCGCCGTCGACGTGGACGAGGTGTTCCGCGCCTACCTCAACGCGGGCGTCGACCCGCACGGCGACCAGGTCCCCGTGCCCGACCGGAAGCGCGCCGCCGCCGCGTCCGCCGCCGACCGGCGCGTCGCGCAGGTGGTGAGCCAGGTCCCGGCGGGGACGACGATCCTGGTGGCGGGCCTGTCCGACACCGGCGTCAACCCGCACCTGCGGGTCGCCGTGGCCAAGGGCGGCGGCTACGGGCCCGGCCTCCTCACCTCCAGCGCGACCCGGCAGGACGGCCTGGTCACGCTCACCGACCTGACGTCCACGGTGCTCCAGCAGCTCGGGCTCAAGGAGCCGCAGCAGGCCGTCGGGTCCGCGTGGCGGTCCCAGCACTCCGGCGACTCCACGGCGACGCGCGTCGAGGACCTGGAGGACGAGGACGTCGCCGCGCAGGCCATCCGCGCCGTCCAGACCAACTTCTACTGGGTGCTGTTCGCGACGCAGCTCGTCCTCTACGGGATCGCGGCGCTGGCGCTGCGGCGGCTCGGCAACGACCCGCGCTCGCGGGCCCGGATCCTCGGCGGCACGCGGGTGATCGCGCTGCTCGGCGGAGCGGCGCCCGGCGCGTCGTTCCTGGCCGGGCTGATGCCGTGGTGGCAGGCCGCGCACCCGACGCCGGTGCTGATCTGCACGGTGCTCGGCTTCGCGGGGCTGCTGACGGGCGTCGCGCTGGCCGGCCCGTGGCGCCGGTCGACGTTCCTGCCCGGACTGGTGATCACCGCGGTCACCGCGGTGGTGCTCGCGCTGGACGTGATGACCGGCTCGTCGCTCCAGCTCAACACGCTGATGGGGTACACGGCGCTGGTCGCCGGGCGGTTCTACGGGTTCGGGAACCAGGCGTTCTCGCTGTTCGCGGTGGCCGCGATCCTGACGGCCGCGTGGGTGTGCGAGTTCCCGCTGCGCCGCCACCGCGCCGAACCGGATCCGGGCGGTCCGGCCGGGGCGACCCGCCGCGCGAAGGCCGTCTCGGTGGGGATCGTCGCGGCGGTCGGGCTGCTCACCGTCGCGGTCGACGGCCTGCCGGCCTGGGGCAGCGACTTCGGCGGCGTCATCGCGATCACCCCGGCGTTCGCGATGCTCGGGATGATGATCACCGGCAAGCGGGTGTCGCCGGTGAAGCTCGGCGCGTTCTGCGTGGCCGGGATCGCGCTGGTGCTGGCGATCTCCTGGTGGAACTCGCGGAGCGCCAACCCGACCCACATGGGCCGGTTCTGGCGCGACCTGATGGACGGCAACGCCTGGGACGTCGTCACCCGCAAGTTCGACGCGATGCTGAACAGCCTCGGGTACTGGCCGTTCACGCTGGCGCTGGCCGCCGCGCTGGTGTTCCTGCTCTTCGTGCTGGCGCGGCCGACGCGGTGGCGGGCGGTGTCCCTGCTGCACCGCGCCTACCAGCACACCCTCACGATGCGTCCGGCGCTGATCTGCGCGCTCGCCGTCGGCATCATCGGGACGCTGGTGAACGACTCGGGCGTGGTGATCCTGTCGGTGGCGTTCAGCCTGGCGACCCCGCTGATGCTGGCGGCCGGGGTGCGCTCGCTGGAGATCGACCTGGACGCAGGCACTGAACAGCCAAGGCCGCAAGAACCGCGAGCAGCGTCCACGGAATCACCGTCGGCCTGACGACGGTGAACAGCCACGACAGATCGTGCGGCATCCCGATGCGCTGCGGCGCGCGCGCGGGAAGGTAGGCGAGGCTGAGCGCGGCGGTGTGGGCCAGCAGGATCCAGTCGATGCGCGACAGGGGCAGCAGCGCCAGCAGCGCCCAGCCGAACCCGTCGTACCAGGGGAGCACGTAGGGCGCGGCCAGCAGCCACGCCATGACGAACGCCGTGGCCATCCGCCGGTTGGCGACCTGCCCCGGATGCTCCGCCAGCGGGTCGTCCTTCGGCAGGCCGCGCGCCAGCAGCAGGAACAGGACGATCCCGAGCAGCAGCGAGCCGGTCTTGATCACGTCGCGCTGCGAGCCGCGGCCCAGCATCCGGTCGAGCAGGTGCCAGGGGGTGGCGAACGACACCATGTTGCTCGCCTCCCGTACCTGGTCGAGGGCGTGCGGGCCGGCCAGCGCGTACGCGGTCGCGGCCGTCGCGGCGGCGCCGCCGGCCAGCGCGGCGAGCCCGCCGAGGGCCCGCCACCGGCGGCCCTTCCAGCCCTCGCGCACCAGCGCCCACGCCGGGCCGCCGCCCGCGAGCGCCGCGGGCATCTTGATCGCCCCGCCGACGCCCGTGAGGACCCCGGCCGCCAGCGCGCGCCCCCACATCCGCCACCGTCCGCCGGTCGCGTACGTGTCGAACACCGTCAGCGCCGCCACCATCGGCGCGATCGCCAGGACGTCGTTGTGCGCGCCGGAGATCAGGTGGAACAGCAGGAGCGGGTTGCACGTCCACAGCAGCGCGGTCCGCAGCCGCCGGTCCTCGTCGCGGGACGTCCGGTAGAGGATCAGCGCGGTCACCGCGAACGCCAGGACGTTGAACACCGACAGCACGAACACCGTCAGCCGCACCGAGCCGCCGCCGATCCACGACGCGACCGCCTGCTCCCCCGTCGCGATCGGCCCGTACACCGACGGCGTCGACCGCCACTCCTCGGGCGCCCCGGCCACCGGGTCCTTCGGCAGGTCCACCGCGCGGGTCTCGTACGGGTCGTGCCCGGTCGCCGCCATCCGCCCGTACGACGCGTAGTTCAGATGGTCGGTCGACCCGACCGGCGGCATGAACATGAACGCGACCGCCGCCAGCAGCCCCGCCGCGACCAGCGGGAACGCCCGGACGCGCCAGCCGCGCCGGACGGCGGTGAAGCACAGCGCGAGGCCCGCCGTCCCGGCCGCGACCCCCGCCACGACGAGCCCCAGCACCAGGTACGGCGACGGGTGCACGTCCAGCGAGTACGGCGGCTCCCCGAACCGCGCGTCCATCGCGGGCTGGAAGGCGGACGGCCCGAGCAGCGCGGTGGCGAGGAAGCAGGAGAGGGAGGCCCCGATGGCCCACAGCCCGGCGGTCCCCGGCCGCGCGGGACCGGGGCTGGTCACGTGCGGTGGCCGCGCAGGCGGGCGAGCCGTCCGGCCACGACGGGCTCCCGCACGGCCAGCGCCCTGGCCACGTCGCGGAACTGCCGGCCGCGGTGCAGCTGCGCGCGCCAGTCGGTGCCGGTCGCGCGGTGCGCCAGCGGCACCTCCACCTCCGCCACCCGGAAGCCCTTGCGCAGCAGGTCGATGGTGAGGCCGGTCTCCACGCCGAACCCGGCGGCGAGCGGCAGCGCGGCGTCGAACGCGGCGCGGGTCAGGCAGCGCTGGCCGTTCAGCGGCTGCGTCGCCTCCCAGCCGGTGGCGCGGCGGATGCCCTCGCGGGACAGCCGGACGACGAACCCGTGCCCGCCGAGCTTCACCGTCGAGGAGAACGCGGCGATCGTCATGTCGGCCTCGCCGGCCAGCACCGGCGCGACGAGCGGTGCCGCCTCGGCGGCCGTCTCGGCCAGGTCGGCGTCCAGGAACAGCAGGTGGCGGGGCTGGTCACGGCCGTCGTCGAGGAGCCGGACGGCCTCCGCGCCGGTCTCCATCGCGGCGCCCTTGCCCCGGTTGCGGGCGTGCCGCACGACCCGGGCCCCCGCCTGCGCGGCCACCGGCCCGGTTCGGTCGGACGAACCGTCGTCGACGACCACGATCAGGTCGGCCCCGGGCAGCTCCTGCGCGGCCTTGACGGTGGCCGCGATGCGGTCGGCCTCGTCCTTGGCCGGGATGATCACCGCTACACCCTGCGTATCCGCCTCCTGCATATCCGCGATCGTAGTCGGCGTGCGGGCATGGCGCCGTGAACAACCGGCGACGGCGGGACGACCGGCGGCCGATCAGTCCAGGGCGGGCGCCGCGTCGTCGGTCACGGTGAACACGGTGTCGAGCCCGGTGACCTGCAGGATCCGCTTCACGGCCGGGCGCGGCGCGGCGAGCTCCAGCGAGCCGCCCTGCTCCTTGATCCGCTTCATGGCCGAGAGCAGCACGTTCATGCCGGTCGAGTCGCAGAACTCGACGCCGGCCAGGTCGACCACGATCCGGTCGACATCGCCGCGCAGCAGCCCCGCGAGGGCCGCCTGCAGCCTGGGCGCGGTGTACAGGTCCAGCTCGCCGGTCGCTGTGACGACGGCGTGACCTCCCTGAGACGCGGTCGAGACATTTAGCTCCACGTCCGGCACACTATCTCGACTCCGCTCCATGAGCCAGACAGTTCGCCAAGTCGCGTGTGGCGCGGGCGTGTCCCTGGCGCGGCGCCGTCCCGTCCACCCCGTACGCTTTGAGTACTACGCACCGTGATGTCGTGATTTCGGGCTCGGACGGGGCCCGTCACCGGTTCGCGAGCGGCCCCTGAGCCGTCCCGGCGCGGTCCCAGGGGAACTCCCCGTTCCCCCTTCGCGGACGTCCCGAGTAGGGAAGGCTGGCCCCGTGCAACAGCGGCATTGGGGGGTGCGCGGCACGTGAAGGCCGACCGAACGACCGACCCGAGGCACGCGCGGCTGCGCGAGCGCCTGGACGCGATCCGCGCGCGCTCCGCGAAGTCCACCTCGTGGCGCACGTCCACGCAGTACCTGTCCCGGCTGGTGAACCGGGACGGCTTCGTCCCGGTCAAGACCCGGCTGACCCGCGAGGACCTCGCGTTCCTCACCGGCGCCCGCGAAGAGGTGATCGCGCTCGCCGAGCTGGGCACGCGGATCCTCGACCTGCACCGGCCGCAGGAGGCCGGCGGCATCACCAGCGACCCCGACAGCCCCATCCGCCGCTGCCGCGCCTGCATGTGGCGCTGGCCCTGCCCCACCTTCCGCGCGATCGACGACTCCCTTGACCGTTGAGCTGCGGCGTGTCGCCGTCATGACGCGCTCATGACGGCGACAGGCCGCAGCTCAACAGCGATGGGAGATCAGGTGGGGAGGGGGAGGCGGACCTCGAAGCGGCAGCCGGCACCGGCGTTCGCGACGCCGATCTCGCCCGCGTGGGCCTCGACGATGCCGCGCGCGATGGCGAGGCCGAGCCCGGCGCCGCCGCCCGGCGTGCGGGCCGTCTCGCCGCGGAACGCCACGTCGAACACGCGCGGCAGGTCGGCCTCCGGGATGCCGCCGCAGGCGTCCGCGACGGTCACGCGGGCCTCGCCGCCGAGCACCTCCCCGGTGATCTCGACGGCGCCGTCGCTCGGGGTGTGCCGGATCGCGTTCACCACCAGGTTCCGCAGCGCCCGCCCCAGCTCGCCCGCGTCCACGTGGACGGGCAGCCCCGCGCGGACGTCCCCGCTGATCCGCACGCCCTTGGCCCGGGCGAGCGCCTCCGCGCCCGCGACCGCCTCGGCGACCAGGTCGGCGAGGCCGACGCGCTCCCGCGACAGCCGCAGCGCGCCCGCGTGGATCCGCGACAGCTCGAACAGGTCGTCCACCATCTCGGCGAGCCGCTCGACCTCCACCCGGATGCGGCCGTGGTAGCGGCGGACGGTGCCGCCGTCGGCGACGACGCCGTCCTCCAGCGCCTCCGCCATCGCGCGCAGCCCGGCGAGCGGGGTGCGCAGGTCGTGGCTGACCCACGCGACCAGCTCGCGGCGGCTCGCCTCCAGCGCCTGCTCCCGCTCGTGCGCCGCGGCGAGCCGGTCGTAGGCGGCCTCCAGCTCCCGCGACAGCTCCGCCAGCTCGGCGGGCAGCGGGCCGGCGGGCCTCCGGAACCGGTCCGCGCGGACGGCCTCGACCAGCACCCGGTTCGCGGCCACGAGCCGCCGCCCGAGCAGCACGGACACCACCGTCGCGACCAGCCCGGCCGACACGACGACCGTCAGCACGACCGACCGGTCATGGTCGTTGATCAGCATCAGGACGGAGATCACCAGGATGCCGGAGACGGTCGCCAGCACGGTCGCCGCGGCGACGACGGCCAGCTGGATCGCCACCGACCGGGCGCGCAGCAGGCGCAGCAGGCCGAGCGCGACCGCCGTGATCACCAGCGCGGCGAGGGCCGCGGAGAAGACGACCAGGAGCAGGTCCGGGAACGGGATCACCGGCCCGCCTCTCCGGCCTCGGCCCCGGTTCCGGCCTCGGCCCTGGGCTCGGCTCCGGCCTCTGCGGGCTCGTACCGGTAGCCGACGCCCCAGACGGTGACGATCCGGCGCGGCGCCGTCGGGTCGTCCTCGATCTTCTCGCGCAGCCGCCGGACGTGCACGGTCACCGTCGAGGAGTCCCCGAACGACCAGTCCCACACGCGTTCCAGCAGCTCGTCGCGGGTGAACGCGCGGCGCGGGTGGCGCATCAGGAACGCCAGCAGGTCGAACTCGCGGGACGTCAGCGCGAGCGGCGCGCCGCGCAGCCCCGCCTCGTGCGCGCCGACGTCGACGACCAGCTCGCCGTCGCGCAGCGGGCCCGCGGGGACGGTCGGGACGAGCGCGCCGCGCGCGCGCCGCAGCACCGACCGCACGCGCAATGCCAGCTCGCGCGGGCTGAACGGCTTGGTCACGTAGTCGTCCGCGCCCGTCTCCAGGCCCACGAGCCGGTCGGTCTCCGCGCCGAGCGCGGTCAGCATGACGATCGGGACCGCGGAGGTCTCGCGCAGCCGCCGGCACACCTCCAGGCCGTCCATCCCGGGCAGCATCAGGTCCAGGACGACCAGGTCCGGCGCCTTCTCGCGGGCGCGGCGCAGCGCGGTGGGGCCGTCCGCGACGCACTCCACGTCGTGGCCGTCGCGGGCCAGGTAGCGGGCGACGACATCGGCGACGGTCGGATCGTCGTCGACCACCAGCACGCGGCCGGCGTGGTCTTTCGGCGGCATCATCCGTTCACGTTACGGGCACTCGCGCCGGGTCCACTCCAACTGTCACCACTCCGTAAGGCTTCGCCTGCGGCTGCGAACGATGACCGCTTTAATGGGCGAATGTCCCAGTCTCGTCCCGCGACGTCCACGGGCGGCGCGATCGCCATGGTCCTGGTGGGCGGTGCCGTCGCCACCGGGCTCGTCACCCTGCTGGCCGCGTTCGCCTCCTACCCGTCCCCGGAGATGCTGAGCTTCCGCGCCTCGACGGGGTTCTACCTGGTCAACTGCGCGCTCTGCGGGCTCGTCACCGCGCTCGGGCTGCTGCTGTGCCGGCCGCGCGGCCCCCTCCCGCCGATCCTCGCGGCGGTCTCCGCGTTCGTGGCGTTCGAGGTCGGCAAGCGCATCGGCGCCACGCTGGCCCTGATGATCGGGCTGGAGCGCATGCCGGACGGCATGGTGAGCGCGATCATGAAGCCGCACTTCAACAAGTACCTCGCGTACGAGCTGCTGGCCGTGGTCATCGCGGGCGGGATCGCCGCGCTGCGGGTCGGGGCGAGCGGCGGCTTCGGGCCGGGCGGGCAGCGTCCGCCCGCGTGGACGGGACCGCAGCCGGCGGTCGGCTTCGGCCAGCCGCAACCGGGCCAGCCCATGCCAGGGCAGCCGGGGCAGCCGGGGCAGCCGGGGCAGCCGCCCATGGCCTACCCCGGACAGCCTCCGACGGCGCCTCCCGGCCGGCCGTACGGCGCGCCCGCCGGGCAGCCGTCCTTCGCGCCCCCGCCCGGTGGCGCGCCCGCACCCGGCAGCCAGCCTCCGCCGCCGTCAGGGCGGCCGCTCGACGCGCCGCCGCCCGCCGACCAGCCGCCGCCCCCGAGATGACCCCGGGTGGTCCCTGGCCGGCTCTCAGGGTCGGCCTCCGCCGAACGTCCAGAGGTAGCGGGGGCGGCTTCGTACCGGAGGGTGATGCCCTGCCCGCCATGACCGCATACGGTGAGGGGCATGGGTAAGACAATCCTGACCATTGTCGGCGTGGTCCTCGCGATCTGGCTGCTGATGACGGTGATCGGCGCGATCATCTCGATGCTGAAGTTCTTCTTCTTCATCGGGTTCGTCGCGGTCATCGTCGTCCTCGCGGTGACCCTCGTGTCCAAGATGGCCCGAAGCAGGTAGCGCTTCCCCCCTTGCGGGGCTTCGCCGATGACCGCATGATGCCGGGACAACCAGGCGGTCATCGGCGAAAGGGACCTACCGTGCCGGGTCTGACGGAGATGCTGCGCGAACGGGCGCTCGCGCAGCCGGACCGCGTCGCCTACATCGCGGGCGAGACGAGCCTCACCTACCGCGAGTTCGACCGGCGCGCCGACCGGGCCGCCGCCGCCCTCGCCGCCGCCGGCGTCGCGCATGGTGACCGCGTCGCGATCCTCGACAAGAACTCGCTCGAATACGTCGAGCAGCTGTTCGGCGCGGCGCGGATCGGCGCCGTCCAGGTGCCCGTGAACTACCGGCTCGCCGCCGACGAGGTCGCCTACATCGTCAACAACGCGCAGGCGAAGGTCTTCATCGTCGGGCCCGAGTTCCTTCCGGTGCTGGACGCGATCGCCGGGAAGCTGGAGCACACCACCCACACCGTCGTCATCGGCGGCGAAGGGCACGCCCACCTCGACTACGCCGCCTGGATGGACGCCGCCGACGCCGACCCGCCCGCCTACGAGGGCGCGACGTCGGACGTCTTCGTGCAGCTCTACTCGTCGGGCACCACGGGCCTGCCCAAGGGCGTGATGCTCACCCACGACAACTTCCTCGCCGCGCTCGAGGTCACCAACGACGCCTGGGACGTCGACGACGCGACCGTCCTGATGGTCGCGATGCCGATGTACCACGTGGCCGGCAACGTGCTGACGATCTCGGTCGTCTACAACGGCATCACCGGCGTGATCAGCCGGGAGCCGGATCCGACGGAGATCGCGCGGGCGATCGAGCGGAACCGCGTCACGCACATCTTCCTGGTCCCGGTGCTGCTGCAGTTCATGCCGCTGATCCCCGAGGTGACGGCGTGCGACCTGTCGAGCCTCGAGCTGATGCTGTACGGGGCGTCGCCGATCAGCGAGGACGTGCTGCGGGGCGCGATGCGGATGCTGCCCGGCACCGACTTCATGCAGGTGTACGGGCTGACGGAGGTCACCGGCGCGATCACGATGCTGCCCGCGGAGGACCACGACCCGGACGGCCCGAACGCGCACCGGCTGCGCAGCGCCGGGCTGCCGAACGCGGGCTGCGAGCTGCGCATCGTCGATCCGGCGACGGGCGAGGACGTGCCGACCGGGCAGGTCGGCGAGATCGTCTGCCGGACCGCGCAGAACATGAAGGGCTACTGGGGGATGGCGGAGGCGACGGCGTCGGCGCTGTCGGCCGACAACTGGTTCCGCACGGGCGACGCGGGCTACCTCGACGAGGACGGCTACCTCTACATCCACGACCGGGTCAAGGACATGATCATCTCCGGGGGCGAGAACATCTACCCCGCCGAGGTCGAGAACGTCCTGATGGGGCATCCCGCCGTCACCGACTGCGCGGTCGTCGGCGTGCCCGACGAGCGGTGGGGCGAGACGCCGAAGGCCCTGGTGGTGCTCTCCGAGGACGTCCCCGAGCAGCAGATCATCGACTACTGCCGCGAGCGCCTCGCGCACTTCAAGTGCCCGACGTCGGTGGAGCGCCGCGACGAGATCCCGCGCAACCCCACCGGCAAGATCCTCAAGCGGGAGCTCCGTGCCCCCTACTGGCAGGGCCGCGACCGGGGCGTCCATTAGCGCTCTCCAAGCGCGGACGGGATCGCGGCAGCAGGATCCGACTTTACTCCCGACAATCACGGACCGTGTCAACACGGTGACAATCGGTTCCGCCGCCGCGAGACTGGCTGTGTGACGGACTGGTACGCCAACGGCATCTCGATCGCCTCCCTCGGGACGACGATCGTTCTGGGGGTGCTCCAGCTCCGCAAGGGCGGCGAGCGGCGTGCCGCCCCTCCGGAATGGCCGGACGATCCGGGCGGCCCGCTGCCGGAGGTGCCTCCCGCCGGGGGCGGGAGGCCGTTCCCGAGAGGCGGCGCCGCCTTCCCGCCCGATCGGCCGCCGCCCGGGCACGGGCCGTTCCCGTTCCCGCCTTCGCCGCCGGAGCCGCCGGGCCCGGACTCCGCCCCCTCACCGCCGCCGCCTCCGCCGCGTTCCCCCAGGTGGCCGGCCTCACCGCGGAGGGCGTTCCGCTACGCGATGAGCACCACCGCGGTGGCCGTCGCGCTGTTCCAGTTCCTGTCGATCAGCCCCGCCGTCCAGTCCGCGGTCGCGATCGGCCTGCTCGCCGCCGTGCTGGCCGTCTGGCCCGCGCGCAGGTCGCGCGGCGGGACGTCCGACCGGCTCACGGGGCTTCTCCTGCTCCTCGTCGGCCTCGCGAGCAGCATGGCGGTCCTCGCCGTGCCGCTGGACCCGATCCTGCGCCTGCCGCAGGTCGTGGTCGCGCTGATCGTTCCGTGGTTCCTGCTGAGCCGTCTCACGGACCGGGGCCCGGCGTGGCCGCCGGACGAGCGGGACTAGCGGCGGGGTCGGTGCGGCGGGGTCAGCGGAAGCGGATCATCGCCGAGACGGGACGGTGGTCGGACGACTTGTCGGCGCCGGCCGGCACCGTGCACGACACGGTGGCCGACCTGGTCATGAACAGGTAGTCGTCCTTCTCCACGGCCGTGCCCTGCCAGTTCTGCAGGGTCTTCGCGCCGGTGCGGGACGTCCCCGACTGGTCGCACTCGGCGTAGGCGCGGTACAGCGGGTCGAGCGCCGCGTTTTCGGGCGGTTCGGCGAGGTCGCCGCCCGCGACGACGCGGGTGCCGGTCCCCGCGAGCGAGGCGAAGGCGCGCCCCTGCTTGCGGCGCCACTCGCCCTGCGGGTCCTCGGCGGGCGAGCTGAACTGGGTGACGCACAGGCGCGTCCGCCACGCCCCGGCCTCACCGCACAGGGCGATGCGCGGACGGCCGGACGGCGACGGCAGCCGCGTCTGCTGGACTCCGCTGACCGCCACGCGCGCGCCGAGCGCGATCCCGAGCTTCCCTTGGCCGCCCACGCAGGACGGCCCGTCCGGGTACGCGGCGAACTGCCAGCTCCACGAGGCGAACCAGGACGCCTTCTTCAGCGCCTGCACCTGCCCCGAGCAGATCTCCTGGAGGAACGCGGCGTTCGCGTGGACCTTCCGCCCGCCGACCTCGGTGACGTGCAGCTGCGCGGCGACGCGCTTCGCGAGCTCGGCGGGCCGGGCGCCGAGCGGGCAGCCGGCCTCCGGGGCACCGCAGACGTTCCAGTCCACCGCCGTGATCGCCGCTTTGGGCGGCGGTTTGCGGACGGCGCCGTCGGCATGCGCCGGGCCGCCGCCCGGGAGTCCGTCGATGTCGGCGCCGACGCCCGCGGCCGTGACGACGGCGGCGGCTCCGCAGACCGAGAGCAGGGGAATCAGAGCGCGGGGGGCTCGCACACGTTCTCCATGAGGGGGGAAATCAGCGGGGATGTTGGGAGAGATCCCACCACATCGCGATCTTGTCCGCCAGCGATTCGCGACCGTCCGGTCATGCATGCGGCGCCCCTTTTCGGACCGCCCCGAACTCCGAACGCGACAAAGAACGATAAGTCGATAAATAGACGGGGTCCGGCGGGCCGTCACCGGCCCGCCGGACCCCTCCTCCGCCGCCCTAGCCGAGCAGCTCGACCACCGTTCCGGCGCCGACCGTCCGGCCGCCCTCCCGGATCGCGAACCCGAGCCCCTCGCTCATCGCGACGGGCCGGCCGAGCTCGACGGCCATCTCGACGGAGTCGCCCGGCATCGCCATGCCGCCCTCACCGCCGAGGTCCACGCCGCCGACCACGTCCGTCGTCCGGAAATGGAACTGCGGCCGGTACCCGTGGAAGAACGGCCTGCTCCGGCCGCCCTCCGCCGCCGTCAGCACCCGGACCCGCGCGCGGAACCGGGTGTGCGGCCGGATCGCGCCCGGCGCCGCGACCACCTGGCCGCGCCGCACCTGGTCGCGCCGCACGCCGCGGAGCAGCATCGCGGTGTTGTCGCCCGCCTCGGCGTGGTCCATCGACTGGCCGAACGTCTCCAGCCCCGTCGCGACCGAGCCGAACGACGCGCCGAGCCCGACGACCTCCACCGCGTTCCCGACCCGGACCGAGCCCTGCGCCACCACGCCGGTCACGACGGTGCCGCGCCCGGTGATGGTGAGCACGCTCTCCACCGGCATGAGGAACGGCCTGTCGAGCACCCGGTCCGGCACCGGCACGTACGCGTCGATCGCGTCGAGCAGGTCGCCGATCCGGGCCGTCCAGTACGGGTCGCCCTCCAGCGCCTTCAGCCCGGACACCCGGACCACGGGCACCTCCTCGCCGGGGAACCCGTACTCGGTGAGCAGCTCGCGCACCTCCAGCTCGACGAGGTCGAGCAGCTCGGTGTCCTCGACCATGTCGGCCTTGTTGAGCGCGACGACGATGTGCCGCACGCCGACCTGGCGCGCCAGCACGATGTGCTCGCGCGTCTGCGGCATCGCGCCGTCCTGCGCCGAGACGACCAGCACCGCCCCGTCCACCTGCGCCGCACCGGTGATCATGTTCTTCACGTAGTCGGCGTGACCGGGCATGTCGACGTGGGCGTAGTGCCGGGTCGCGGTGGAGTACTGGACGTGGGCGACGTTGATGGTGATGCCGCGGTCGCGCTCCTCGGGGGCGCGGTCGATGCCCTCGAACGGCACGGCGGACGCCAGCCCGCGCTCGGCCAGCACCTTCGTGATCGCCGCGGTGAGCGTCGTCTTGCCGTGGTCGACGTGGCCCATCGTGCCGATGTTCAGGTGCGGCTTGTCCCGCTCGTACAGCTTCTTCGCCATGTTCTCTTCGTCCTCACGATGATCCGAACGTGAGAACCCGCGCGCGCCCCTGCGGGCGCGCAGCGTTCGCTTGGCCAACCCCCCTCCGCTGGTTCTCCGGAGGCGGGACGGAGAGGGGTCAGCGTCGGACGCCGTCGTCGGCGATCGCCGCTGCCGCTGCCACGAGGAAGGCAGCCGGCACCGCGCTCAGCAGGCAGTCGCCTGCGAGCGTCCGGGTGCCGGCTGCGAAGAACATGCTCCGCACACTACGAAGCGCTCCGGAAGAAGTCGATCGATTTTTCGCGGGGAGGCGTTGCGTTGGTTCGACCAACAATGTAACTTCATTGGTGACGCCAACGTTGGCGCCACCAATGAAACGGGAGGCTTCCATGCCGATGATCGACGTGCTCGACTCGACGATGTACTACGAGGAGACCGGGGACGGCGCGCCCGTCGTCTTCCTGCACGGGAACCCCGGCTCGTCGCGCCTGTGGCGGCGGGTGCTGCCCGCGATGGGCGGAGCCGGGCGGCTGCTCGCCCCCGACCTCATCGGCATGGGCCGCTCGGGCAAGCCGGACGTCCCCTACCGCTTCGACGACCACGCCCGCTACCTGGACGCCTGGTTCGACGCGCTGGGCCTGGAGGACGTCGTGCTGGTCGGCCACGACTGGGGCGGCTCGCTGGCCTTCGACTGGGCGGCCCGCCACCCGGGGCGGGCGCGCGGCGTCGCGTTCTTCGAGACGATCGTCAAGCCCGTGTCCTGGGACGAGCTGGGCGACGCGCCGCGCGCCCGCGCCGAGATGATCCGCGGCCCCGAGGGCGAGAAGCTGGTCCTCGGGACGAACTTCTTCGTGGAGACGGCGTTCACCGGCGGCGTCCTCACCCCGCTGGGCGAGGAGGAGCTCCGCCCGTACCTGGAGCCCTACCCGACGCCGGAGAGCCGCCGCCCGATCCTGCAGTGGGCGCGCTCGCTGCCGATCGACGGCGAGCCCGCCGACGTGCACGCGCGGGTCGAGCGGTACGACGCGTGGCTGGCCGCCAGCCGCGACGTCCCCAAGCTGCTGATCACCTTCGACGGTTCGCCCACCCTGGCGATCACCCCGGAGATCGCCGCGTGGTGCGCGGAGCACATCGCGAACCTGGAGATCGAGCACGGCGGCGCGTCCGGCCACCACGCCGCCGAGGACCGCCCGGACACCATCGCCGCCGCGGTCACCGCCTGGGGGCACCGCCACGGCCTGCTCGCCGCCCGGCCCGCGGAGGCCGCCCGGTGAGGTCCGGTCAGCCGGACGGCTTGATCACTTCGTCGGCGAGCCACCGCGCGGCGCCGTCCGGGTAGGGCGCGGGCAGAGAGAGGACGAAATGCCGGAAACCGGCGTCGAGCGCCTCACCGATCGCGGCCCTGGCGGCGCCGGGCTCGTCGTAGGAGACGGGCAGGTGGATGGAGCGGGTGATCGAGGCGGGGTCGCGGCCGATATCGGCGCAGTAGCGGTCGAGCAGCGCGCTGCGGGCGGTGACGTCCGCGATGTCCCCGCCGGGGATGTTCCACAGGTCGGCGTGTTCGGCGACCACACGCAGCGTCGCGGACGAGCGGCCGCCGATGAGGATCGGCGGGTGCGGGCGCTGCACGGGCTTGGGGTTGCCGAACGCGCCGGTCAGCCGATGGTGGGCGCCGGCGAAGTCGAACGGCTCAGGCTCCGTCCACAGCCGCCGGATGATCGTGCACGCCTCGGCGAGGCTCTCCACGGAGTGCTCGAAGCCGTGGAAGGGCAGGCCGTGCGCCTCGTACTCCCGGCGGGCGAGCGGGTGGCCGGGGCGCGAGCCCGCACCGATGCCGAAGTCGAGCCGCCCGCCGGAGACGATGTCGACGGTGGTGGCGATCTTGGCGAGCATCGCGGGCGGGCGGAACCGGTTGCTGGTCACCAGCAGGCCGAGGCGCAGCCGCCGGGTCCGCGCCGCGAGCGCGGACAGCAGCGTCCAGCCCTCGAAGGCCGGGCCGTCCGGGTCGCCGCCGATCGGCATGAGGTGGTCGAACAGCCAGGCGTGGCCGATCTCGGGGATCGCGTCGGCCTCGCGCCAGACCCGCAGGATGTCGTCGTAGCCGACCTGCATCGGCGCGGTCATGATCCCGAAACCGGGTGATCGCGGCATGGGCCGTGGCTCCTTTCGATGGACGGGATTCGCCTACTTGCTTTCGAGGCGTCCGAGCGGGCGGGGGTCGTTCTCCAGCGCGGAGCGCGCCTCCTGCCAGGCGGTGCCGTCCGGGTGGAGGACGCCGCGCAGGTAGGCGGTGGTGAGCCGCTGGACGAGGGCGACGCGTTCGGGGTTCTCGTCCGTCGTCTCCGCGACCTCGTATCCCGCGACCCCGCCGAGCGAGTGCTCCGCTCCGAACAGCGTGAGCAGGGTCTTGTCCTTCGGGCTGAGGACGTAGGGGTCGGTGAACCAGTCCGGCCCCCGGGTGGTCAGGGGCGACCGGTCGTGGTCGCCCGCGACGATGAGCGCGGGCGCGGTCATGCCGTCGAACGACGGGTTCATGAAGGGGAAGTGCTCGGCGGCGAACGCCGACAGGTCCGTTCCGCCCCGGCCGGTCAGGGCGAGCAGCACGCCCGCCTTCACGCGGGGGTCGGACAGGTCCTCACCGGGGACGCCGCCGGAGTCCAGGACACGCGCGCCCAGCAGCATGCTGGCCGTCTGCGCTCCCCAGGAGTGCCCGGCCACCGCGATGCGGTCGCGGTCGAGCCGTCCGGCGAGGCCGGGAACGGCGGCCTCCAGGGCGTCGAGCCCGTCGATCACGCGCTTCAGGTCGTCGACGCGCAGGCGCCAGATCCGCGGCGTGCGGGGGTCGTCGGCCGGGAGGCCGAGCCGCCTGGAGTCGAGGTGGGTGGGCCGGACGACCGCGAAGCCGTGCGCGGCCCAGTGGTCGGCGAGCGGCGCGTAGCCGTCCATCGACCAGCCGAAACCGTGCGAGAAGACGATGACGGGCAGGGCACCGCCGGTCGCGGGCGCGGACACGCTGACCTGGAGGTCCTCGCCGCGGTCCGGGGCGGGCAGCACCACGGGCCTCGCGGTGGTGGTCATGGTTGGAGCGTTCGACATGGCACGGCTTTCGTTAGGGAGATCGAGGAGGGCCGGCGGCGCAGGGGAAGCGCGGCGCAGGGGGAATTGGTGGCCCGGCTCGCGCTCTGGCATCATGGTTAAGCGGGACGATGTCCCATTTAGACGATACGGAACGATGTCCCGTTTAGCAACCCACCCGTCGGAGGCATGGTGAAGGACGGCCAGCGCGCGGCCCGGCCCAGGCGGGCGGACGCCCGGCGCAACGAGGAGGCCCTGCTCGACGCGGCCGCCGAGATCTTCGTGACGTCGGGCGTGGAGGCGCCCGTGCGCGACATCGCGGCGAAGGCGGGCGTCGGGACGGCCACGATCTACCGCCACTTCCCGACGCGGGCGGACCTCATCGTGGCCGTCTACCGGCACCAGGTCGAGTCCTGCGCCGAGGCCGGACCCGCCCTGCTGGAGGAGAGTCCGACGCCGTACGCGGCGCTGGGGCGATGGATCGACCTGTTCGTGGACTTCCTGGTCACCAAGCACGGGCTCGCGGCCGTCCTGCGGTCCGACACCGCCGGGTTCGAGACGCTGCACGCCTACTTCCTCGAACGCCTCGTCCCCGTGTGCGCACGGCTGCTCGACGCCGCGGCCGACGCCGGCGAGATCCGGTCCGGCATCGGCGCGTACGAGCTCATGCGGGGCATCGGCAACCTCTGCATCGGCGCCGAGAGCGACGACCGCTACGACGCGCGCCGCCTCGTCGGCCTGCTGATCGCCGGCCTGCGCCCGCCCCGGTGACCCCCCCGGTCCCGGCGACCACCCGCCTCGATGACCGCCCGCTCCGGTGGCCGCCCGCCCGGTGATCGCCGGGCGCGGTGATCGCCGGGCGCGGTGCGGCTAGCGGCTCGGAAGGGAGCGCGGCAGGCCGAACGACGGGAGCACGCTGTTCTCGAAGCGGGTCATGGCGCTGATCCGGCCGCCCGCGAGGGTGAGGACGTACAGGCCGGTCCCGTGGCCGACGCCGGTGGGGGCGCGCAGGTAGCTCCCGAACGCCGGCTGGCCGTTGGCGCGCGTCGGCACGAGGTCGAACCGCCGGCCCGCGCCGAACAGGCCGGCGCAGAAGCCCGCCACGACGCCCCGCCCCTCGTACTCGAAGGGCAGCGGCGGCATGGACACGAAGGCGTCGTCGGTCAGCAGCGCCACCAGCGCGTCGACGTCGGCGGCCTCCCAGGCGCGGACGAAGCCCGCCACGACGGCGTTCTCGGCGGGCGACCCGGCGGCGGGCGGCGGTTCCGCGCCGGCCTGCGCCGCCTGCCGCCGCCGCAGGCCGGTACGCGCCCGCTTCAAGGCGCTCTTCACCGAGTCGACGGTCGTGTCCAGCATCCCGGCGACCTCGTCCGCGTGGAATCCGAGCACGTCGCGGAGGATGAGGACGGCGATCTGGCGCGGCGGCAGCGCCTGGAGCGCGGTCACGAACGCCAGCGAGACCGACTCGGTCCGCTCGTAGCGCGCCTCGGGACCGAGCGGCACCGGCGGCGCGCCTTCGAGGAGGGCGTCGGGGAACGGCTCCAGCCACACGACCTCGCCGAGCCGGGTCGGTTCGGGCGGCTCGACGCCGGGGATGTCCCACGCCTTGGCCGGGCGCCGCGCCGCCGAGCGCAGCGTGCTGAGGCACCGGTTCGTGGCGATCCGGTAGAGCCAGGTGCGGATGGAGGAGCGGCCGTCGAACCCGCCGAGGCCCCGCCAGGCGTCCAGCAGCGTGTCCTGGAGGGCGTCCTCCGCGTCCTGGAACGAGCCGAGCATCCGGTAGCAGTGCACCTGCAGCTCCCGGCGGTGCGGCTCGGTCAGCGCGCGGAACGCCTCGCCGTCCCCGGCCCGCGCCCTTGTCATCAGGTCGGCTCCCATCGGTCCTCGCCACCCCTCGTCCGCGGCCGTTCGCCTTCCATCCTGTACGGACGCCGGCCGGGGCCCGAAAGGGGCGGCCCGCGGCCGCCCCCTTTCCGCGACACGCGGCATCTGCATCGGTGACGGCAACGACACCGGATGGGAGAAGCACCATGGGAAGGATCGTCATCAGCGAGAACGTCTCGCTCGACGGGGTCATCCAGATCGCGGACGACGGCGCGGACGGCACCAGGTTCGGCGGCTGGTTCGACTGGATGCGGGACGAGGACCGCGCCGCGTGGGCCGAGACCGAGGCCGCGGAGGCGATGGGCGCCGAGGCCCTGCTCATGGGCCGGCGCAGCTACGAGTACTTCATCGCGCGCGGCTGGCCGACACGGGGCGGCGCGTGGGCGGACCGGCTGCGGAGCCTGCCCAAGCACGTCGTGTCCTCGACCCTGGAGGACCTCGGCTGGGAGAACACCACCGTCCTCGGCGGCGACCCCGTCCACGAGATCTCGACGCTGAAGCAGAAGGTGGACGGGGACATCGTCGTCTACGCCAGTAGCCGGCTCGTGCACGCGCTGATCGAGCACGACCTCGCCGACGAGCTGAGGCTGCTGGTCTTCCCGTTCGTGCTCGGGGCCGGCGAGCGGCTCTTCGGCGGCACGAGCGGCAAGAAGCCGATGCGGCTGGTGGGCACCCGCATGGTCGGCGACGGGATGCCCCTGCTCACCTACCGGACCGTCCGGGAGCCCTAGCCGCCGCCCTTCGCGCCCCGGTCCCCGGCCCCGGGTTCAGCCCTGGCCGGGGATCGGGGCGCCGGACGGCAGGCCCGCCGCCACGTACGCGTCGTACTTCGGCTGCCAGGCGGGCTGCTCGGCGGCGCGGTCCTCGGCGAGGGCGTCGAGCGCGGCCAGGCACACGTCCCAGCCGGCCGCGTTGCGCGCCGCCGTGTCGCGGGCTTCGAGGATGTTGGTGAGGACGAACCGGGTCCGGCCGCCGTCGAGCGGTTCGAGGTCGAAATGCAGCTCGTCGCCGCCCCAGCTGAACGCGAGCCGGCGCGGCGGGTCGAAGTCGATGATCCGGCCGCTCGACGTCGCCTCCGGCATGTTCGGGTCGCCGGAGAAGGTGATCGCGCCGCCCGGGACCGGATCGATGGTGATCTTCGGGGCCGGGAACCAGTGCGCCAGCTCGGCGGGGTCGGCGACCATGCGCCAGACCCGCTCCACCGGGTGGTCGTAGATCCGCTCGAAGCGGACGGCCGGGCGGCCGCCGATCT
Source organism: Actinomadura sp. RB99 (assembly GCF_014706005.1). NCBI lineage: Bacteria > Bacillati > Actinomycetota > Actinomycetes > Streptosporangiales > Thermomonosporaceae > Actinomadura > Actinomadura sp. RB99. The sequence continues at coordinate 353,785 of NZ_JABMCA010000001.1, forward strand.
CGAGGTAGCCGCCGGGATTCGTGATGATCATGGTTCGCCTCTCTCGGTGGCGCCGGTGCCGGGCCGGTCGCCGGACGGATCGCCCGGGGCGCCGGGCGGGTCGTCCGGCGCGTCCAGCCGGTCGCCCAGCGCGTCCAGGCTCGCGTTCCACAACCGCCGGTAGGGCGCCAGCCAGGCGTCCAGCTCCGCCATCGGGGCGGGCCGGATCGCGTACAGCCGGCGCTGCGCGTCCCGCTCGACATCCACCAGCCCAGCCTCGCGCAGCACGCGCAGGTGCTTGGACGTGCCGGGCTGGCTCAGGCCGCAGGCGCGGGCCAGGTCGCCGACCGGGCGCGGCCCCTGCAGCAGCCGGTCGAGGATGGCACGCCGGCCGGGGTCGGCGAGCGCATGCCAGACCGCGGTTGCCATGTCGTTCAATATGCCTCACCTGGAATATAACCGTCAAGGAATAGAGCGAGGTCGGCGCGGTCGCAGCAGGATCCAGCCGGACAGCGCGCCGGCGAACTGGAGCGACGCGATCGCCAGCACCAGCCCGACCGGGCCGACCGCGTCCGCGCACGCGGCGGTGAGCGCCGCGCCGAGCGCGGACGCGCCGATCTTCAGGCTGCCGCCGGTGGTGTTGACCTGGCCGAGCCGGTCCGGCGGCGACTCGCGCTGGCGGAGCATCAGCGTCGCGGCGAACACCGGCCCCTCGGCGAGCCCCGCCGCGCAGAACGCGGCCATCGCCCACGGCACCGACGGGACGACCGCGAGCGCCGCCAGCGCGGCGCCGAACGCGACGAGCCCGCCGACCAGGACCGGCTCGGCGTGCCGGGGCGTCAGCCAGCGGCTCGACGCCAGCGAGCCGAGCAGCGACCCGACGGCCATCGCCACCAGCAGCCGCCCGCCCGCGCTGGGCGCGGCGCCGATGTGCCCGGCGAGCAGCACCGCCGTCACCGCGACGCCGCCGAACCCGAGCCACGCGAGCGTCGTCGCGACGGTCAGCGCGCGCAGCACCCGGCCCCGGACCAGCACGAACAGCCCGCCCACGAGCACGTCGGCGAGGCCGGACCGGGCGTCCTCGGCGACCTCGCCGATGTCCCGCTCGGCGACCGCGCCCTTGCCTACTTCCGCGACCCGTCCCGCCTCGGCGGGCCTTCCGGGCTCCGCGGGACCGCTCGGCTCCGCAGGACCGCCGGGCTCGGCGGGACTGCCGGGCTCGGCGGACGCGGGGGCCGGTCCGGCGAAGGGCAGCAGGGGGAGGACGCAGAGCCCGAGGACGGCGCTCGCCACGATGCCCGCCCCCGCGTACCGGCCGCCCGCGAACGAGGCGACGCCCGCCGCGAGACCGGGGCCGACGATCGCGGCGACGTTGTAGCTCGACGCCTCCAGCCCGTACGCGCGCGACAGCCGGTCGGCCGGCACGAACCGCGGCAGCAGGCTGGTCAGCGCCACGACGATCGGCTCGGCGCAGCCGATCACGGCCGCGACGCACAGCGCGGCGACCAGCGGCGAGCCGCCCGCCATCGCCAGCAGCAGACCGGTCGCGGCGACGTAGGCGAGGGCCAGCGGGACGACGGCGCGGCGCGGGCGCGCCATCCGGTCCAGCGCGTTCCCGATCACCGGCCCGCTGACGACGTACGGCAGCGTCATCGCGGTCTGCAGGTAGCCGGCGGTGGCGGCGTGCCCCGTCCGGGCCTGGACGGTCAGGACGAGCGCGGTCGCGACGCCCTCGGCGGACACCCGCAGCAGCGTCGCGGCGGTCAAATGCAGTGAAAGCCCCCGGATCACCCTCGGATCGTGGCACAGGAACGGGCCGGAGGCTCCGGCGGAACGGGCCGACTTAGACTTCTGGTGTGACGCAGACAACGGGGACGACGGCACCGGACGTGCACGAGCACCGGGTGACCAGCGAGGTCGGGCGGCTGCGGACGGTCCTGCTGCACCGTCCGGGCGCGGAGCTGAAGCGGCTGACGCCGCGCAACAGCGACAAGCTGCTGTTCGACGCGATCCCGTGGGCGAGCCGCGCGCAGGAGGAGCACGACGCGTTCGCGGAGGCGCTGCGGGAGCGCGGCGTCGAGGTGCTGTACGTCACCGAGCTGCTGCAGGACGCGCTGGAGTACGAGGCGGCGCGGGAGCAGGCGATCGCGGACGCGATCGTCGACCTGCGGCTCGGCGACCAGCTGCGCCGCGTCGTGGAGGGGTACCTGCGCGACCTCGACCCGGAGGACCTGTCGCAGACGCTGGTCGCGGGGCTGGCGCACGAGGAGCTGAAGTCCGGGCACGGCCTGGTGTACCGGCTGATGGACCGGCTCGACTTCATCGTGGACCCGCTGCCCGGCCTGCTGTTCACCCGCGACAACAGCGCGTGGATCGGCGACCGGGTGGCGGTGACGAGCCTGGCGATGGAGGCGCGGCGCCGGGAGGCGCAGCTCACCGGGCTGATCTACGCGCACCACCCGCGGTTCGACGGGGTGGAGCCGGTGTACTCGCCGGCGCTGGAGCATCTGGAGGGCGGCGACGTCCTGCTGCTGTGCCCGGGGGTGATCGCGGTCGGGACGGGCGAGCGGACGACCCCGGCGGGCGTGGAGCGGCTGGCCCGGCAGGTGATCGGGGCGGGGCTGGCGCACACGGTGCTGGCGGTGCCGATCGCGCAGGAGCGGGCGACCATGCACCTGGACACGGTGTGCACCATGGTCGACGTCGACACCGTGGTCATGTACCCGCCGGTCGCGCACTCGCTGACCGCGTACACGGTGACGCTGGACGACGGCGACCTGCGGGTGGCGGAGCCGCGCCCGTTCCTGGAGGCGGCGGCGGACGCGATGGGCCTGGACCGGCTGAAGGTGATCGACACCGGTCTGGACCCGGTGACCGCCGAGCGGGAGCAGTGGGACGACGGGAACAACACGCTCGCGGTCGCGCCCCGGCTGTGCGTGGCGTACGAACGCAACATCGAGACGAACGCGCAGCTGGAGGCGTCGGGGATCGAGGTCATCCGGATCAGCGGCAGCGAGCTCGGCACCGGGCGGGGCGGCCCGCGCTGCATGTCCTGCCCGATCCTCCGCGACGCCCCCTGACGACGGAGCCCCCGTGACGGGGGGCTCCTCCGGACGACGAAAGGCCCCGGCGATGCCGGGGCCTTTCCCACGTTGGACGCTCGGGCGGTGTCGACGGGGGCACGACAGCGCCCGAGCTTGTTGAGGACCATACAAGGTGCGGCAGTGGTCCTTCTAGGCGGGGTATGCCCTACTTGGGGCCACCTCATTCCTCGTTCCGTTGTAGAAGCCTTCGTCTGGTTCGTCCATGAGGTCCGGAAAGTCGGCGAGGTCGGGCACGACGGTGTCGGAGTGCGCGGGCGAGACCGCGTCCTCACCGCCGTTCGAGCGCGGCGTGCGCAGCACGGCCCACACGGTGGTGGCGCCGTCCTCGTGCCGGACGCCCCAGCCCTCCGACAGGGCCTCGACGATGCCGAGCCCGCGGCCGCCGAGCGAGGACAGCGTGCCCGGGCCGCGGCGCGGCTCGGTCATCGCGCCCCCGTCGCTGACCTCCAGTTCCAGGACGTCGCCCCGGCACAGCCAGCAGACCCGGACCTGCCCGGAGGGCAGCGGCCTGGCGTGCCGCAGGGCGTTGCTGATCAGCTCGCTGACGATGACGCTGGCATCGTCGACGACCGACTCGTAGACCCCCGAGGCGGCCAGCTCGGAGCTGAGGCGCTTGCGGGCGACCGCGACGCTGGACGGCGCGTGTGGCAGCAGTACGACGCTCGACGCCCTCACCTCCCCGTGGTTCCGCTGTCTCGGACCAGTCCCGTCGCCGCTCTTCCGGTACGACCGAAATGCCCTGATGGCCTGGGCCGGAAACCTGAGCGATTCAGTTTGCCACCTGCACAACGAGTCACCGGCCGTTCGGTCACGGTGATCACCCCCGTACGCGGCGTCGGAGCCCGGTGCGGGACGGCGATCCCGTCACCTACGGCGACCATCCATGGATCTATCCAGCCGGAGGACGGGTTACTCCTCGCGCGCGCGTTTCGTCCGTCACACCCGGTGGCCACCGTACTTTCCCGCACGGGGCAACACTGCCACCGGCCAAGATCGCTCAAACCGCGGGCCACATCGGACTCACCCGGCCGCAGCCGGAGCGCTGTCCTCACGGTAAGTGACCGACCGGGCGGTCATTCGGCCGGCAGGACCAGCCGCATGCAGGTGCCCGGCTTGTCGCCCGTGCCGGGGTGCGCCGAGATCGTCCCGCCCTGCGCCTCGGTCAGCCGCTTCACGATGTAGAGCCCGAGGCCGATGCCGCCGAACCGGCGCCGGTCCCCCGCCTCGCCCTGCACGAACCGCTCGAAGATCCGCTCGTGGTCGCCCGGCCGGATGCCGATCCCCTCGTCCTCGACCGCCACCGCGATCCCCGCCGGGCTAGCCTTCGCGCGGACCCGGACCGTCCCGCCGTCCGGGCTGTACTTGAACGCGTTCTCCAGCAGCTGCCCGAGCACGATGTCGGTCGCCATCGCGTCGCCCCGGCAGCGCGGCAGGCCCGGCTCGATCTCCAGCTCCACCCGGTGCAGCGGCGACAGCGACCGGAACCCCGCGACGACGCCCTCCAGGACCCGGGTCAGGTCGAACGGCTCGACCGTCACGGCCAGCTCGTCGGCGCCCGCGCGGGAGCCGAGCAGCAGGTGCTCCACCAGCCGGCCGAGCGACTGGGCGCGCTCGGCGATCGTCGCGACGGCGGCGCGGCGGTCGGCGTCGGTCAGCTCGTCCCACCGGTTGACCAGCGTCGACGCGAACCCCTGCACGACCGTGATCGGGGTGCGCAGCTCGTGGCTGGTGGTGGCGAGGAACAGGTCCTTCGCCTCCTCCAGGGCCTTGGCCTCCGTCACGTCGCGGAAGTCGACGACCAGCTCGCCGGTCTCCTCGATCTCCGCGGCCAGCACGTTCAGCCAGACGCCCGACTCCAGCGGGAACGTCAGCATCTCGCCGAGCGCGGGCATGTCGAACGGCAGCGGCCGGCCGATCGCGTCCTCCGGCGGGACCCCGGTGAGGGCGTGCGCGGCCGGGTTCCACTGCCGGACGACGAGGTCGTGGTCGAGCACCGCGATGCCGTCCGCGCTGGAGTCGATCACCGCGCGCTCGTGCGCCCGCTGCCGGACGACCTCCGCGTACGCGACGGCGTTGCCGACCGCCACGCCGGCGTGCCCGGCGAGCAGCTCCAGCAGCTCCAGCTCGGTGTGCCCGATCTTGCGTCCGGAGAACAGCGCGTACAGCGCCCCGTACGGGCGGTTCTGCAGGTAGGACAGGCCGAGCGCGACGGTGTGCAGGCCGGGCAGCTCGGACCAGACCAGGTCGCCGAGCCGCTGCTCGCCGGTCGCGAGCTTGACCGTCTTGCCGGACCGCAGCAGCTCCCCGACCAGGCTCGGGCGCAGCTCGGCGGTCGTCCCGCGCAGGTGCTCGGGCAGGCCCGACGTGCTGACCAGCCGCAGCCGCTGCCCCTCGATCCGGACGAACCCGCCCGCGTCCGCGCCGGTCAGCTCGATCAGCGCGGTCGTGATCCGGTCGAGCACGACGGCGAGGTCCAGTTCGGCGTTCAGGTCGGCGACGATGTCGTTCAGCCGCCGGACGAGCCGGGCCCGCTCCGTCATGTGGTGCTGGACGATCTCGTCGTCCTCCGCCGGGTGGTACACCCCGACCCAGCCGAGCGGGGTGCCGGCCGGGTCCTTCAGCAGGCTCGTGTCGATCCGCACGTCGATCAGCCGGCCGTCCCGGTGGAACCGGCGGGTCGCGATCGAGATCTGCCCGCCCTCCTTCTCGGACTCGCCCTCGCCGGCGCGCCGGGTGAGCAGCCGCTCCTGGACGGCGTTGTGCTCGGCCTTCAGCTCGTCCGGGACGATCGGCGGGACGCGCCCGACCATCTCCTCGGCGCTCCAGCCGAACATCCGCTCGGCGGCCGGGTTCCACACGGTGACGCGGTGCTTCTGGTCGACGGCCACGATCGCGTCGGCGGCGCTCTCGATGACGGCGCGCGCGATCGGGTCGTGGACGTGCTGCACGCCTGTCATCGTGCCACCGGAGCCCGGTGCGGCGCCGGGCAACCGGCGCCGAAAAGTTCCCACCAGGCGACCCCCGCGAAGGGAGGAACGCCACTTCAGGGGCCCGGGGACCTCGGGATCGGCCATCTCCGTCGTGCCTTTCCGGCGGGGCGCGGCGCATCCGTCGGCGCGCGGCTCCGGCAACCCTACCGCCGGGTAATACCGGGCCGGCGGGCGGCGCCCGTCCGGCCGATCAGGAGCGTCGCGGCGGCCGCGACGAGGAAGGAGAGCAGCGACGCGCTCATCCAGCTCTGCGGGGTGAAGTGCAGCGCGTCCCGCACGTGCTGCCACAGGTCCGTCCACCAGCCGATCGTCCCGGAGTTGATCAGCTGGTAGGCGACGATGCCGACCACCCAGGCCGCGATCATGCTCCACCGGGACGGCGCGGCGCGGCTCGCGTCCCAGCCGCCGGCGCGGCCCCGGCCCAGGAAGAAGTCCGCCGCGAGCACGCCCAGCATCGGCACGAACACCGACCCGATCAGCGACAGGAAGCCCGCGTAGTCGTTGATGTCCAGCACCAGCGCCAGCACGGTGATCCCCGCGCCGAGCGCGACCGACAGGACGCGGCGGTCGGCGCGCGGCACCAGGTTCTGGATCGACACGGCGGTGGAGTACACGTTCGCGAACGACTGGTCGGCCTCCCGGAGCACGAACACCGCGAAGAACACCGCGCCCAGCGCGACGTGCAGGAACGGGTCGAACACCTTGCCCGTGTCGCCGCCCACGAGCGCCAGGGCCAGCAGCCCCAGCACGTACGCGACGATCTGCGTGACCGAGTACCCGACCGACGCCGCGCCGAACGCCCCGCGCGCGCTCTTCGCGTGCCGGGTGTAGTCGGCGGCGACCGGCACCCACGAGATCGACACCGCCAGCGCCGCGTCCGCGCCGATCCAGAACCCGTGCCACGACCCGTGGTTCAGGTCCGGCAGCGGCTGCCGGACGAGCTGCACGTAGAAGTAGGCGAGCGCGACGATCACCGCGACCGTCACGTACCGGCGCAGCAGCCGCACCGACCCGAGCGGCCAGATCGTCAGCACGGTCGTGAGCACCCCGGCCGCGACGACGTACCCCCAGCGGGGCACCCCGTCCCACAGCTCGCGCGCCGCGTCCGCGATCACGATCAGCTCGAACGTGCCCCAGCCGATCAGCTGCGCGATGTTCAGCACCGTCGGCACGTACGACAGCCGCGCGCCGAACAGGCCGCGCAGCAGCACCATCGCCGGCTGGCCCGTCCGCGCGCCCGGCGCGGCGGCCAGGCCGAGCATCAGCCCGCCCAGCACGGTGCCGACGATCATCGCGACGATGCCCGCCGCGATCGCCAGCGTCGGCGTCCCGGCGGCATCGGGCGCGAGGACGGTGTAGGCGCCGGAGAAGGCCAGCAGGCTGACCCCGAGGTTCGCCCAGAACGCGCTCTGGTCCCAGAAGCCGAGCACCTTCGGGGCGGGCTCGTCGAGGGTGTACGGGACCTCGTTGCGCGGGCTCTCGTGCGCGAGGGTCTTCTCGACGTCGGACGTCACGGGACACGCTCCCTACGCCGGCATTACCCGGACAGGTTCATGCGGTCGGCGACGCCAGGAAGGCCGCCCTCTCAGCCCGGCTCATGGCCCGAGCTCCCGCGGTTATCGGTCGGCACCGATCGTACAACCGCCCGCAACCCCTACAAAGGGGGCGTATTTCCCGGAGGGCGGTCAGGCCACGTAGGGCTCGCCGTCCCCGCCGTTCTCCATCGGGCGGCCCGCCTCGGCCCAGCCCTTCATCCCGCCGTCCACGTTCTTCGCCAGCCAGCCCGCCTGGTTCAGCGCCACCGTCACCTGCGCCGACCGCGCCCCCGACCGGCAGATCACGAAGATCTCGCGGTCCCGCGGGATCTCCCCGGCCCGGTCGCCCAGCTGCCCCATCGGAATGTGGACGGCGTCGGGCGCGTGCCCCGCGTCCCACTCGCTCTGTTCGCGCACGTCGAGCAGGTAACCGCCCTGCGGAACGTCGGCGGCGACCACCGCCGGAACCTCGTCCCCGAAAATCATCACACCCCCATGGAACCGCGCGAAGCCCCCCCGCGTCGAATCACGCATGCGGTATCGGACGCTCATCCTCGCCTCGTCCGGGCTCGCCATGATCTTCTCACTGGCCGCCTGCGGCGACGAACACGTCAAGACCCTTCCCGCCGAGCGGCCCTCGGGCACCACCACGGTACGGCCCTCGGGCCCCTCGGCCGACAGCCTCACCATCCAGGTCAAGGCGTCGGCCCAGGCTCCCGCCACGACCTACAGGCTGACCTGCGACCCGGCCGGCGGCGACCACCCGAAGGCCGCCGACGCCTGCGCCGCCCTCACCAAGGTCAAGGACCCGTTCGCGCCCGTCCCCAAGGACCGGATGTGCACCGACATCTACGGCGGCCCGGAGGTCGCCACGGTGAAGGGCACCTGGCGGGGCAAGCCCGTCGACACGACCTTCAAGCGCAACGACGGCTGCCAGCTGCACCGCTGGAGCGAGATCGCCCCCGTCTTCGGCCCCGTCCCCAAGGTCCGCTGAGCCCCCGAAGCCGGCCGGGTTTCCGAGCTTCCGAGGTCGGCCGAGTCCAAGACCGGCCGCCCCGCCCGCCGCGGGCTACTTGAGGAGGCGGGAGAGGCGGCGGTCGGCCAGGGGCTTGCCGCCGGTCTGGCAGGTGGGGCAGTACTGGAGGGCCGAGTCGGCGAACGACACCTCGCGGATCGTGTCGCCGCACACCGGGCATTTCTCGCCCTTGCGGCCGTGCACGCGCAGGCCGGTCTTCTTCTCGCCCTTGAGGTCCTGCGCTTCGAGGCCGCGCGAGCGCTCCACCGCGTCGCGGAGGGTCGTCACGATCGCCTCGTGCAGGACCGCGATGTCGTCGTCGGTGAGCGTCGCGGCGATCTTGAACGGGGACATCTTCGCCACGTGCAGCACCTCGTCGGAGTAGGCGTTGCCGATGCCGGCGATGACGCTCTGGTCGCGGAGCAGCCCCTTGATCTGCGTGCGCTTGCCCGCGACGATCTCGCGCAGCCGGCCGGCGGTGAACGACTCGTCCAGCGGGTCGGGGCCGAGGCCCGCCACGCCGGGCACGTCGGCGGGGTCGCGGACGACGTAGACCGCGAGGCCCTTCTTCGTCCCGGCCTCGGTGAGGTCGAAGCCGGAGCCGTCGTCGAGGTGGACGCGGAGCGCGAGCGGGTTCTTCCCGCCGGGACGGGCGGGTCTCGTCGGCACCTCGTCGCGCCACCGCAGCCAGCCGGCGCGGGCCAGGTGGATCACCAGGTGGATGCCGTCGACGTCCAGGTCGAGGAACTTGCCGTGCCGGGCGGCGCCGGTGACGGTCAGCCCGCCCAGCGCGGTGACCGGCGGGTCATAGGTCTTCAGCGCGGAGATCGCGAGGACGTCGACGCGCGCGACGGCATGGCCGACGACGCGCTCCCGCAGGAACGCCGCCAGCGCCTCCACCTCGGGCAACTCGGGCATCGGACCTCCACTCGCCGATCGTGACCCCTCCAAGGTAAACGCTCCGGCAGCCGTGCGGCGGACCTGCGCAAGCGGGCCCTCCGGGGGCGCGGAACGCGAGACCATCGACGGGAGCGGCGCCCCGCGCCCGGCGACGCGGCGGAGTTGCCCACAGGGCTGGGGAAGGTTGTGGAAAACCTTGTGCATGGCGCGTGATTCGGCGCGCCGGCGGGGCGATCCGCGGTGAATACCTCGACGAATATCGACAAATCGCCGCGCCCCGCCCCGCGAGGCCCCCGGGACAGGGTGTGGATAACTCCGCGCGGCGCGCTGTGACCCGGATCTCGAAATAACCCCTAGGGGGTACGGGTTGTGCGGGGCATCGGCGTTGTGGCACCATGAGGCCACCGAGATACCCCCAGGGGGTACACGATGAGGGAGGACGAGAGATGAGCACCGCCACCTACACCGTCACCGGGATGACCTGCGGCCACTGCGTCGCCTCCGTGACCGAGGAGGTCGAGCAGGTCGCCGGCGTCACCGCCGTCGACGTCGACCTCAAGACCGGCCAGGTGACCGTCACCAGCGAGGCCCCCGTCGACGACGCCCTGATCAAGAGCGCCGTCGAGGAGGCGGGATACGCCCTGCAGGCCTGACGCCTGCCGCCCTGCGCACCAGGGCCGAGACGAGTGGAGTGAAGGACGATGAACACCGCGACCAAGCTGGGCGCCTACGTGGCGGCGCTGGCCGTCGTCTTCGGCGGGGCCGCCGCGATCGGCACCGCGGCCGGCCCGGTCGGCAAGGCCGACGAGGGCGGGCACGGCGGGCACGGCTCGCACGGGTCCCACGGCGGGACGGCGGCGGCCGCGGCCGTCCCCGGCGGGCTACAGGTCAGCCAGGGCGGCTACACCCTGCACCCGCGGACGACCGACGTGCGGCCGGGCGTGCGGACCGACTTCCGGTTCACCATCGACGGCCCGGACGGCCGGCCCGTGACCAGGTTCACGCCGCTGCACGGCAAGCGGCTGCACCTGATCATCGCGCGCCGCGACCTGTCCGGCTTCCAGCACCTGCACCCGACCGAGGTCGGCGGCGGCGTGTGGGAGGTCGCGGTCGTCCTGCCCAAGGCCGGCGCGTACCGGTTCTTCACCGACGTCCAGCCGGAGGGCGCCGAGGAGGCGCTGACGCTGGGCGTCGACGTCGCCGCCGCGGGCGACTTCCAGCCCGTCCCGCTGCCGGGGCCCGAGCAGGTCGCGAAGGTGGACGGCTACGAGGTGCGGCTCGCCGGCGCGCTGGCCCCGGGCAGGTCGAGCAAGCTGACGCTGTCGGTGAGCAAGGACGGCAAGCCGGTCACGGACCTGGAGCCGTACCTGGAGGCGTACGGGCACCTGGTCGCGCTGCGCCAGGGCGACCTCGCCTACCTGCACGTCCACCCGGACGGCGAGCCGGGCGACGGCAAGACGAAGCCGGGACCCGACATCACCTTCTACGCCGAGGCGCCCAGCGCGGGCACGTACCGGCTCTACCTGGACTTCCAGCACGGCGGCAAGGTCCGCACGGCGGAGTTCACCGCGACGGCGGGGCCGTCGCCCGCGCCCGTCCAGCAGGGCGAGCCGCAGGGCGAGGGCCACGGCGAGCACACCCACTGACATCCCGTACGGTCGAAGCGAAGGAGGAGCGATGACCACCGGCGCCGTGCCAGAAGCGGAATCCGGGCGGATCGAGCTGGCGATCGGCGGGATGACGTGCGCGTCGTGCGCCAACCGCATCGAACGCAAGCTGAACAAGCTCGAGGGCGTCACCGCCACGGTCAACTACGCCACCGAGAAGGCCCGGGTCGAGTACCCCGCCGGGGTGTCCCCGGAGGACCTGGTCGCCACCGTCGAGGCGGCGGGCTACACCGCCGAGCTGCCGGCCCCGCCCAAGGGCGAGGACGCGCGGGGCGAGCAGGACGAGCCCGACGACGGGCTCACCACGCTGCGGCAGCGGCTGATCATGTCGGTCGTGCTCGCGGTCCCGGTGATCGCGATGGCGATGGTCCCGGCGCTGCAGTTCGACAACTGGCAGTGGCTGTCGCTGACGCTGGCGTCGCCGGTCGTCGTCTACGCGGGGTGGCCGTTCCACAAGGCCGCGTGGACGAACCTGCGGCACGGCGCCGCGACGATGGACACGCTGGTGTCGGTCGGCACCCTCGCCGCGTTCGGCTGGTCGCTGTGGGCGCTGTTCTTCGGCACCGCGGGCGAGACCGGCCTCAAGCACGGGTTCGAGTTCTCCATGACCCGCTCGGACGGGTCGATGAACATCTACCTGGAGGCCGCGTCCGGCGTCATCGCGTTCATCCTCGCGGGCCGCTACTTCGAGGCGCGCTCCAAGCGCCGCGCGGGCGCCGCCCTCAAGGCGCTGCTGGAGCTCGGCGCCAAGGAGGTCTCGGTCGTCCGCGACGGACGCGAGGAGCGCATCCCGGTCGAGCGGCTCGCGGTGGACGACGTGTTCGTGGTCCGTCCCGGCGAGAAGATCGCGACGGACGGCGTGGTGACCGAGGGGTCGTCGGCGGTGGACGCGTCGCTGCTGACCGGCGAGTCCGTCCCGGTGGAGGTCGCGCCGGGCGACGCGGTGGTCGGCGCGACGGTGAACGCGGGCGGGCGGCTGCTGGTCCGCGCGACGCGGGTCGGCGCCGACACCCAGCTCGCGCAGATGGCGCGGCTGGTGGAGGACGCGCAGACCGGCAAGGCGCAGGTGCAGCGGCTCGCCGACCGGATCTCCGGGATCTTCGTCCCGGTGGTGATCGCTCTGGCCGTCGCGACGCTGGGCTTCTGGATCGGCACCGGCTCCGGCCTCGCCGGGGCGTTCACCGCGGCGGTCGCGGTGCTGATCATCGCCTGCCCGTGCGCGCTCGGCCTGGCCACCCCGACCGCCCTCATGGTCGGGACGGGGCGCGGCGCGCAGCTCGGCATCCTGATCAAGGGCCCGGAGGTGCTGGAGTCGACCCGCCGGATCGACACGGTCGTGCTGGACAAGACCGGCACCGTCACCACCGGCCGGATGGCGCTGGTGGACGTCCACACCGCCGGCGGCGCGGACGAGGCGGAGGTGCTGCGGCTGGCGGGGGCGCTGGAGAACGCGTCCGAGCACCCGATCGCGCAGGCCATCGCCAAGGGCGCGACGGAGCGCGTGGGAACGCTGGGAACGGTCGAGGACTTCGCCAACGTCGAGGGCCTGGGCGTGCAGGGGGTCGTCGACGGGCACGGGGTCCTTGTCGGCCGGCCGCAACTGCTCGCCGAGTGGTCGCAGCACCTGACCGCCGCCCTGGAGCGGGCCATGGCGGAGGCGCAGGCCCTCGGCCGGACCGCCGTCGCGGTCGGCTGGGACGGCGAGGCACGCGCGGTGATCACCGTCGCGGACCAGGTCAAGCCGACCTCGGCGGAGGCGATCGCGCAGCTGCGGGCGCTCGGGCTGCGGCCCGTCCTGCTCACCGGCGACAGCGAGACCGTCGCCCGCACGGTGGCCGACGCGGTCGGGATCGAGGAGGTCATCGCCGAGGTCCTGCCGCAGGACAAGGTCGACGTCGTCAAGCGCCTGCAGGGCGAGGGGCGGACGGTCGCGATGGTCGGCGACGGCGTCAACGACGCCGCCGCGCTCGCCCAGGCCGACCTCGGCCTGGCGATGGGCACCGGCACGGACGTGGCGATCGAGGCGTCCGACCTCACCCTGGTCCGCGGCGACCTGCGGGCCGCGGCGGACGCGATCCGGCTGTCCCGGCGCACGCTCCGCACGATCAAGGGCAACCTGTTCTGGGCGTTCGCCTACAACGTGGCGGCGCTGCCGCTGGCGGCGACCGGGCTGCTCAACCCGATGATCGCGGGCGGCGCGATGGCGTTCTCCTCGGTCTTCGTGGTGAGCAACAGCCTGCGGCTCCGCCGGTTCAAGGCGCTGAACGGCGACCCGGCGGCGTCCCCGGCGGCCGCCGTCCCGGCCCGCCGGGAGGTCCGGGCGGCCCACTGACACCGCCGATGAGCGCGCGGTCCCCCGCCGGGGGCCGCGCGCTCGCTGTTTCATGTGAAACCCGCACGGTCGCAGGGGATCCGCGGACGACGCCGCGCTCCAGGCGCTCGGCCGCGCCGCCGCCGACCGCTTCGCGCTCGGGGCGCTCGGCCTCCGCGAGACGCTGCGCTGGATGTCGGGCCTGGAACCGGGTGTGGGCGCCAGCGTCATCAAGGGCGGCGGCGCGCTGGCCGACCGGGAGCGGACCACCGCCGCACTCGGCCTGCTCGGGCCGGAGGGGACGCTGGGCAACGGTCCCGGCGGCCTGGTGCGGGACGAGCTGGGCCTGCCCGGCCTGCTCCTCGGCGGCGGGACCGTGGAGATCCGGCTCAACGTGATCTCCGGGCGCATCCTCGGGCTGCCGCGCTGACCGCGGTCAGCCGGCCGCCTCGGCCTTCTCCATGACGAGCCGGGTGACGCCCTCCATGCGCCGGGTGGCCTCCTCCAGGCCGGCCCGGCCCGTGACCAGGTCGGTCACGCACGTCGTCAGGACCGAGTCGAGCGTGATCTGCACGTAGGGCGCCTGCTCGGGGGCCACGGCGGCCAGCAGCCGCTCCAGGACCGCGCTGCTCGCGGAGCCCATCTGGTCGAGCACCCCGATCACGTCGGGATCGGTGGAGGCGATCATCTGGATCATCGTCTCGGCCGTCCGCGGGCTGCGGTAGAAGACCCGCAGCGCGCGCCGGTAGTAGTCGATCGCCATGCTGGAGGGGTCCTCGTCGGCGGCGTGGCTGCGTCCGAGGACCCGGCGGGTCAGCTCCTCCTGCCACTCGGCGAGAGCGGCGGCCATCAGATGCTCGCGGGAGCGGAAGTAACGGTAGGCGGTGCCGACGCCCGACCGTTCCGCGACCTCGCGCATCTGCAGGTTCTGCGGGCCGACCTCCTGCACGATCTCGGTCACGGCCTCGATGAGCCGGGCCCGCCGCACCAGTTGCCGGCTGGTCATGCTCTCCACACGCATCGCCGACGGCCCGGTCCCCGTCGTCGTTCGGTCCGGCTAGGCGGCCCCTTCCCGCTCACGCCCCCGGGCGGATGGAGCATGGAGATCCACGGGAATTCCAGAACAGCGTTTCTGTCGCAGCAAGCGGCCGGACGCCCGGAGTCGCAGGTCACGGCCGTCGGCGAGTTCGACGATCCGCACGTGGTCCTCCCGCAGCCGGCGCGCTAGACGACGCCGTTCTGGTGGGCGTAGATGACGGCGTGGATGCGGTCGCGCAGGCCGAGCTTGGTGAGGATCCGGCTGACATGGGTCTTCGTGGTGCCCTCGGTGATGAGGAGGGCCTCGGCGATCTCGGCGTTGGACATCCCCCGGGCGATGAGGACGAGGACCTCGCCCTCGCGCGGGGTCAGCATCGCCAGGCCAGGGGCGTGCGCCGCGCGCGGGGCGGTGTCGACGAAATGGCGGATCAGCCGGCGGGTGACGGTCGGGGCGGCGACGTTCTGGCCGGACGCGACCGTGCGGACCGCCGTGACGAGGTCGGCGGCGAGGGTGTCCTTGAGGAGGAACCCGGCGGCGCCCGCGCGCAGTCCGGCGTAGACGTACTCGTCCAGGTCGAAGGTGGTCAGGATGATCACGTGCGGCGGGCCGTCCGGCGCGGCGCGCCCGCGCAGCCGCCGGGTCGCCTCGATGCCGTCGATGCCGGGCATCCGCACGTCCATCAGGATCACGTGCGGGGACGTCGCGGCGGCGGTGGCGAGGACCTCCAGCCCGTCGGCGGCCTCGCCCACCACGCCGATGTCGCCGGTCTCGTCCAGGATCATGCGGAAGCCGGTGCGGACCAGGGACTGGTCGTCGGCGATCACCACCCGGATCATGCCGGGGCCGCCAGCGGCAGGACCGTGGTGACCTCGAAGCCGCCCCGGTCGGCCGGCCCGGCGTGGACGGTGCCGCCGAGGGCGGTGACCCGTTCGGCGATGCCGCGCAGGCCGTTGCCGAACACCGGTGGCCGCCCCGTGCCGCCGGTGTCGTGCACCCGGATGGTGAGTTCGCCGCCGGTGAAGTCGAGGCCGACGCTGCACGAGCAGCCCGGGTCGGCGTGCTTGAGCGTGTTGGTCAGCGCCTCCTGGACGATCCGGTACGCCGACAGCTCGATGCCCGCCGGCAGCGTCGCCGGCTCGCCCGTGATCTCGAACGCGACCGGCCGCCCGCTGGCGCGGACCCGGTCGATCAGCTCGGGCAGCGCGGCGAGGCTCGGCTGCGGGGCCAGTTCGGCCTGCGTGCGGACCAGGCCGAGCAGCCGGCGCATCTCGGCGAGCGAGGCGCGGCCCGTCGTGATCACGTTGTGCAGGGCGGCCTCGCTGCGTTCGGGGTGGCGGCGCAGCGCCGCCTGCGCCCCCTGCGCCTGGACGACCATCACCGACAGGCCGTGCGCGACGACGTCGTGCAGCTCGCGGGTGATCCGCCCGCGTTCGGTCGCGACGGCGAGGGCGGTGCGCTGCTCCTGCTCGCGTTCCAGGTCGGCGGCCCGCGCCTCGATGACGGCCAGGTGCGCCCGCCGCGTCCGGGCGTTGTCGCCGGCCGCCCAGGCGATGCCGAGCAGCAGCGCCGGGACGGCCGCGTCCGACAGGGCCTGGAGCACCGCGCCCCACGCGGAGGGAAGGAAGTCCCCCTTGCGCGGGCCGAGGCGGCCCAGGCGGATCGCCTCCAGCGGCTCCACCAGCGCGAGCAGGCCCAGTCCCGTCTCAAGGGCGATCAGTAACGCCACCGACGCCCTGCGGGTCGCGGCGGCGCCGGCCAGCCCGTACACCGTGACCAGGACGCTCAGGTCGAGCGGCAGCAGCGGGAGATCGTGGCCGAGCCCCGATCCCGGTCTCAACGGTTTGGCGAACACCACGGCGGGCCAGCCGGTGAGGTGCGAGGCGACGCCCGCCGCGGCGAGGACCACGGCGGCCACCGGCAGGCGGCGCCGGACCAGGAGCGCCGCGACCAGCAGCCCGCCCGCCAGCCACCAGAAGGCGATGTGCACCCGCCAGCCTGCCTCGGAGCCGTAGACCATCGTCATCTTGGCCTGGGTCGGGGTGTGCAGGCCCGGGTCGGCGCCGAGCAGCGCGCTCGCCAGGGCGAGGACGGCCGCCGCCGCGGAGTCGAGCAGGAGGGGGCCGGCCCGGGGACGCATGGCTGAAGGGTATGACGCCGCGGTCGCGAGCGGATCTGTCGGAAGATGTACGCGGGGGTCCGCCTCGCGCCAGACGCGGACGGGCGGCGCGGACGCCCACCCTGGCGGACATGAACAGACTCGCCCCCGCGGCGCTGGCCGCAGCGTCGGTGCTGGCCCTGGCAGGGTGCGCCTCCGGTCACGGCGCGGCGTCCGCGTCCCCCTCGTCCAGCGCCAGCAACATGCAGCAGGTGCTCGCGCTGGGCAGGAGCATGTCGCAGTGCGCCCGGGCGCACGGCTACCCGACCTTCCCCGACCCGAAAGTGAACGCCACCGGGGACGACATCACCTTCTCCCCGGCCGGCGGGCCCGACCAGACGAAGACGATCTTCCAGGCGCTGGAGAGCGTCCCGGAATGCAAGGCGATCCTCGACCGGATGAACTCCACCGCCAAGAAGCGGTCCGGGAGGGACAACCGGCAGGAGCCCAAACCGAAGGACGTCCCGGCCCTCAAACGGTTCGCCCAATGCGTCCGCGAACACGGCATCCCGGAATGGCCCGACCCCAAGGCCGACGGGTCCTTCCCGCTCCACGGGACGGCGATCGAGGCGGAAGGCAAGTCGCAGCGCCTCCTCCAGGCCACACAGCCCTGCCAGCGGTACTGGTCGGGAAGGATCGCCGTCTCATGAGGGCCGTCGTGATCGCGGCGACCGGGGTCGCGGTCGTCGCCGCGTCCGGCGGGATCTGGGCGGCGAGCCGGGGGGAACCGGCGCGCGGGGCGGGCAAGGCGCCGGTGGCGGTGACCGCGGTCCCGGTGCGGCGCGGCGACATCGTCTCGCGGGTGCCGCTGTCGGGGACGCTCGGCTACGACGGGACCGTCTCGGTCGTGAACCAGCTGGCCCCCGGGGTGGTGACGGCCGCGCCCGCGGCCGGCTCGTTGATCGGGCGCGGGTCACGGCTGTTCGCCGTCGCGGGCACCGACGCCGTCCTGCTCTACGGACACGTCCCGGCCTACCGCCCCTTCACCTGGGGCATGACGGCCGGCGCCGACGTGCTGGAGCTCGAACGCAATCTCGACGCCCTCGGATACGCGCCCGGCACCGTCGACCGGCACTTCTCGGCCGCGACGGCGGCGGCCGTGCGCCGGTGGCAGAAGGCGCGCGGGCTGCCGCCGGCCGCCCGGACCGGGGAGCTCGCGCTCGGCGAGGTCGTGTTCCTCCGCGGGCCCGTCCGCGTCTCCCATGTGGACACCGGCGCCGGGGCGTCGGCCGGGCCGGGGACGCGGATGCTGTCCGGCACGTCGACCGTCAAGGTCGTCCGGGTGTCGGTGACGGCGGACCGGCGGGCGCAGCTGCACGCCGGCGACCCGGTGCAGATCACGATGGTCGGCTCGGACGGCGTCGTCCAGGGCCGGGTCAGGACGCTCGGGAAGGTCGCCGCGGCGCCCGAGGCGCCGCAGGGCGCGCCCCCGGGGCCCGCCACGGTGACCGTGACCATCACGCTGGTCAGGCCACCGCGGGTGTTCGCCGACCTCGACCAGGTGCCCGTGCAGGTCGCGATCGAGAGCGAGCGGCGGCGCGACGTGCTGACGGTTCCCGTCACGGCGCTGCTGGCGCGTCCCGGGGGCGGCTACCAGGTGGCCGTCCGGGACGGGGCCGCGCGGCGCCTCGTCCCCGTCACACCCGGGCTGTTCGACGACACGACCGGGACCGTCGAGGTGACCGGCGTCGGCGAGGGCACGCGGGTGGAGGTGCCCGTCTCATGAGCGACATCGTGTTGAGCTTCACCGAGGTCGTGAAGACCTATCCCGGGACGCCGCCGGTGGAATCGCTGCGCGGAGTGGACCTGGCCGTGCGGTCCGGAGAGATGACCGCGGTGGTCGGGCCGTCCGGGTCGGGCAAGACGACGCTGCTCAACCTGGCCGCGGGACTGGACCGTCCGACGGGCGGATCGGTGTCGCTGGGCGGCGAACGCATCGAGACGCTGCCGGACCGGCGGCTCTCGGGGCTGCGCGCGCACGCGGTCGGCGTCGTCTTCCAGCGGTTCTTCCTGCTCGACCACCAGACGGCGGTGGCGAACGTCGCGGACGGACTGCTCTACCGGGGCGTTCCGCCGCGCCGCCGCAAGGCCGCCGCGCTGGAGGCGCTGGACCGGGTCGGCCTCTCCGGCAGGGCCGGCCATCCGGCCCGCGTGCTGTCGGGAGGCGAGCGCCAGCGGGTCGCGATCGCCCGCGCCCTCGTCGGCCGCCCCGCCCTCGTGCTGGCCGACGAGCCGACCGGCAACCTGGACTCGGCCACCGGCGACCGGATCCTCGCACTGCTGCACGACCTCAACGCCGGCGGCGTCACCCTGCTGGTCATCACGCACGACGCCCATGTCGCGGACGCCTGCGGCCGCCGCGTCGAACTGCGCGACGGCCGGATCACCGCCGACGAACCGGCCGGGGGCCGGGCATGAGCGCGTCGCGGTTGCGGGCGGGCGACCTGCTGCCCCTGGCCACCGTGGGCCTGCGGAGCAGGCGGCTGCGGACGGCGCTGTCGACGCTCGGCGTCGCGATCGGGATCGCGGCGATCATCGCGGTGCTGGGCATCACCCGCTCCAGCCAGTCGCAGCTGCTGGCCCGCGTCGACCGGCTCGGCACGAACCTGCTGACGGTGGCGACCGGCACCGACCGCGGCGGCGCCGAGGTGCCGCTGCCGCCGACCGCGACCGCGAGCGTCGCGCGCACCGACGGGGTCACCCGGGTCACGGCCACCGCCGACCTCCCCGACCTCGCCGTGTTCCGCACCGACCGCGTCCCGGGCGGCCGCACCGGCGGGCTCGACGTGCGCGCGACCGAGCCGTCCCTGCTCGCCACCCTGGACGGCCGCCTGGCCGCGGGCGCGTTCCTCACCGAGGCCACCGGACGCTATCCGGTGGTCGTACTCGGCCACGACGCCGCCGAGGGGCTCGGCATCGACCGGGTCGACACCGCGACGCGGGTCTGGCTCGGCGGACGCTGGTTCACCGTCGCCGGCATCCTGCAGCCGCTGGAGCTCGCGCCCGAGATCGACCGGGCGGCGCTGATCGGCACCGCGGCCGCCGCCGGGTTCGGCTACACCGGGCACCCGACGAGGCTCTATCTGCGGGCGGACACCGGCCGGGTCGACGCGACCTCCGGGCTGCTGGCCCGCGCCGTCGACCCGGAGGCCCCCGACACCGTGGCCGTCACCCGGCCGTCCGACGTGCTGGAGTCACGGCTGCTCATCGCCGGTTCGACGACGGCGCTGCTGCTGGGGCTCGGCGCCGTCGCGCTGCTCGTCGGCGGGATCGGGATCGCGAACGTCATGGTCATCTCCGTCCTGGAGCGCCGCGGCGAGATCGGGCTGCGCCGCGCGCTGGGCGCCACCCGCCCGCACATCGCGGCCCAGTTCCTGCTGGAATCCCTGCTGCTGTCGGCGCTGGGCGGCGTCGCCGGCGTCCTGCTGGGCACGCTGATCACGTTCGCGACCGCCGCGCAGCGTCACTGGCACCCCGAGATACCGGCGGCCGCGGTCGGCGCCGGCCTCGCGGCGGCCGTCCTCATCGGTGCCCTGGCCGGCCTCTATCCCGCCGCCCGCGCCGCCCGGCTGCCCCCGACCGAGGCCCTCCGCGCGGCCTAGTTCCGCACGCCCGGCCCAGGGCCCTCGACCGGCGGCCCGGACCCGGTAAACCTCGGCGGTCACCGATCTAGAGGGGGTTAGCGGGGGACGTCCCAGAAGGCGAGCTCGTGGCGCATGCCCTCCAGGAACAGGCGCTCCGCGCGGGCGGGATCGGCGCCGGACTCGTCGATCATCTGGGCGATGCGGCGGGTCAGCTCCGCGAAACCGGGGTCGGAGTAGGTGTCGACCCAGCGGCGGTAGCGCGGCTCCGCCGGCGGGTCCTCGGCGAGGCGGGCGCCCAGCGTCGAGTAGCCCCACATGCAGGGGTAGAGGGCGGCGAGCCCGTCGCCGTAGGCGGCGGCGCTGTCCAGCAGGAACGCGGTGTAGGCGGCGCAGGGCGGCCCCTTCCGGGCGCCGTCCAGGTCGGCGCCGAACTCCGCGGACAGCGACCGGTGCAGGTCCAGCTCGTCGTGGTAGGTCGCGTGCGCCAGGTCGACGAGATCGCCGAGGTGCGCGGACGGCGCCTGCCAGGCGAGCCGGGAGAACACGCGGACGTAGTCGTGCAGGAACAGGTAGTCCTGTTCGAGCCAGGAGCGGAAGACCGCCTCGTCCAGGTCGCCGTTCGCGATGCCGGCGACGGTCGGGTGCTTCAGCTGCTCCTCGACCAGCGGACGGCCGAGCTCCTCCAGATGCGCCGCGAGGCTCATGCGGGCCAGTCTGGCATCCCCCGGACGCGGGCGGATCCGGCGTCTTCCCCCGGACACGACCAGGCCCCGCCGGGTCTTGCGGCCCGGCGGGGCCCTGGTCAAGCACCGGTGTGCGGGTCGCCTCTCGGCGAAAGGCTCAACACGGCTCCAGCCGGACGGTATTCCGTGAAGGCGATAGGTGAGGCCCGGGGACACCAGGCACACCGGCTGTCATGTGTAACCCCTGGGGCCCCCGGGATTGTTCCCGCCCGCCGGATCGGATTCCGTCAGCGGGCGGACGCGGGCTGCGGAGGGACGTCGGAGAACGTGCCGGTGCGGCGGATCGTGTGCCAGCCGAGCCGGGACCCCAGCAGCGCCGTGACCACCGACTGGACGACGACCAGGTACATGAGCTGCCGGTACACGAACTGCTGGAGGGGCAGCGCCCACAGCGGGCGGACGCGCTCCCCGTCCAGCCAGAGCGCGTACGCGCCCGCGGCCGTCTGCGCCGCGACGAACCCGGCCCACAGCAGGATCGGCTCCACCGGGTTCAGGAAGACCAGCCCGAACAGTGCGAACAGGTCGACGGCGGGCGCGAACAGCGGCAGCAGCACCTGGAACACCGCCAGGTAGGTGAGGCAGCGGCGGCCGAACCGGCCGGACGGGCCGCGCTCCACCAGCGACCGGCGGTGCTTCCACATCGCCTGCATCGTCCCGTAGCACCAGCGGTACCGCTGCCGCCACAGCTGCCGCAGCGACGACGGCGCCTCCGTCCAGGCGATCGCCTTCTCCTCGTACACGACGCGGTACCCGGACCGGCAGATCGCCATGGTGAGGTCGGTGTCCTCGGCGAGGGTCTCGGCGGGGACGCCGCCGACGCGCGCCAGCACCGAGCGGCGGAACGCGCCGATCGCGCCCGGGACGGTCGGCATGCACTGCAGCACGTCGAACATCCGGCGGTCGAGGTTGAAGCCGATCACGTACTCGATGTGCTGCCAGCGGCCGAGGAGCCCGCCCCGGTTGGCGACCTTGGTGTTGCCGCTCACCGCGCCGACGCGCGGGTCGGCGAGCGGCCCGACGATGTGCCGGAGGGTGTCGCGCTGGAACACGGTGTCGCCGTCGACCAGCACGAGGATCTCCGCGCGCGCCACGGCCGCGCCCGCGTTCAGGGCGCTGGGCTTGCCGCCGTTGGGCTTGCGGACGAGCCGGACGCCCGGCAGGGCGAGCCCCTCGACGATCGCGGCGGTGCGGTCGGACGACCCGTCGTCCACCACGATCACCTCGAACGCGCCCGGATAGTCGGTGTCGAGCAGCGAGCGGACCGTCGCCGCGATCCCGGCCTCCTCGTTGTAGGCGGGCACGATGACGGAGATGTCCGGGTACGGTCCAGGCGGCGCCGGCCCCGCCCGCGGCCCCCGGCGGGACGCCCCTCGGCGGGACGGCCGCCGGACGCGCCGGACGTGCACGTGCGCGAACACCAGCAGCAGCACGAGCCTCAGCACGTACAGGGCCCCGGCCACGCCGAACAGCGCGCCCAGCCAGCCGGTGAGCGCGGACGCGGTCCGCTGCGCGGCGACCAGCGTCCAGCCGATCGCCTTCTCCCGGCCCGAGACGGCGATGTCGGCGGCGGGCATCCGCATCGCCTGCGACAGCGTGGTGAAGCGGTAGCCCTGCGGCTGGAGCCGGTCGATGATCTGCTCGACGGCGGCGACGGTCTGCGCGCGGTCGCCGCCCGAGTCGTGCAGCATGACGACGGCGCCCTGGCCGCGCCGCTCGGCCGCGAGCGCGGTCTTGACGATCTCGGCGGTGCCGGGCCGCCGCCAGTCCTCGGTGTCGCGGTCGGTGAGCACGACGACGTAGCCGTCGGCGCCCGCGCGGCGGGCCGCCCCCCACTCCGGCGCGGTCAGGCCGTCCGGGACGGAGGAGTACGGCATCCGCATTAGCCGCGTGTGGACCCCGGCCGCTCCCGCGAGCGCGCGCTGCGTGAGGTCGAGTTCCAGGCGCGCGCGCCAGGCGGGGGCGGTGGCGAGGTCGACATGGGTGTAGGTGTGCGAGCCGATCTCGTTGCCCTCGCGCAGGATGCGGCGCGTCAGCCCCGGGTTCTCGGCGATGTGCGCGCCGACGGCGAAGAAGGTGCCGTGCGCGCCGTGGCGGCGCAGGACGTCGAGGATCCGCGGCGTCCAGGTCGGGTCAGGGCCGTCGTCGAAGGTCAGCGCGATCGTCTTGGCCGGAGTCCGCAGCGAGTGCGGCGTTCCGCCCGCCATGTTGAGCACCGGTCCGCCGGAGGTGATCGCGGACGGCGCGGGAACGGGGTGTGCGGGGTCCTTGCGCGGTGCCTCCCCGACCGCGCCGTGCGCGTAGCCGTCCAGCAGCAGCAGGACGGTCAGCGCCAGGCCACCGAGGAGCAGCAGGACCCAGTGGCCCCGCGGTTCGCCTCGCCGCATGCTCAGGCCGGCTTCTTGGTGTGCCCCCACGCGGGCGGGGTCGCGTGGGAGTTGCCCGGCCGGCTCGTGGACGTGGTGGCCGAGGGCTTGGCGCTGGGCGCGGACGACGCGGACGGCGCGGCCGTCGTCACCGGCTTCGACGTCGCGGAGGGCGCCTTGGGCGACGCCCCCGACGGGACGGTGCGCGGACGCCGGCTCGGCGACGCCCCACCAGGCTCAGCCACCACGCCCTGCTTTCCGGCACGCGCGCTGGCCGGCTGGTGCCCGCCCACGCCGGGATGCGCGGACGGCGCGTTCCACGGCGTCCCCGGCACGGCGGCGCCCGTCGCCGCCCCGATGCCCAGCGCGCCGAGGAAGACCACGAGCAGCGCGCCCGCCAGCAGCCCGATCCGCCGGGCCAGCCGGTGCCGCCGCCCGGTCGCGTCCACGAACACCGGCGCTCCGTCCGGCGCGGTGGCCCCGGGACCGCCCGGGCGCACGCCGTCTGGGGGTGGGGCGCCCGTCGTGGACACGGCCTGCGTCAGGGGCACGGTGTGCAAGGGGTGCGCGGCATGGTCCGGGAATCCGGCGCCGCCCGGCGCGGCGCCGGATTCCTCGTCCGGGCCGTGCCGGTGTGCAGGCAAATCACGGATCATGTCGTCCATCACTTCGCATCAGGGGACGAACGCCGCGCGCGCTTTGGCGAGCGGCCGTTCAGAACGGTCAGCGCCGAGCACCTCGTACATGTCACACCACTCCTGAATTGCCTGCACAATGACGCACGTGACGCGAGCGCGGCAGGAGGGTGCGGGCGGCGAGGACGACCTCGACCGCGCTCTTCGCGCGGCCCAGGAAGGGGACGAGGAGTCCTTCCGGGTGCTCTACCGCGACGTCCAGCCCCGGCTGATCCGCTTCGCCGGCGCGCTCGTCGGCGCGGACGCCGAGGACGTGACGTCCGAGGCGTGGCTGCAGATCGCCCGCGACCTGCCCGCCTTCCGCGGCGACATCGACGGGTTCCGCGGCTGGACCGCCACGATCACCCGGCACCGCGCGCTGGACCACCTGCGCCGCCGGTCCCGCCGCCCGGCCGCCGACGCGCCGGCCGAGGAGCTGCTCACGCTCGCGGCGCCCGCCGACACCGAGGCGCTGGCCCTCGACGGCATCGCCACCGAGGACGCGCTGCGGCTGATCGCCGGGCTGCCGCGCGACCAGGCCGAGGCGGTGCTGCTGCGCGTGGTGGTGGGGCTGGACGCCAAGTCCGCGGGGAAGGTGCTCGGGAAGCGGCCGGGCGCGGTCCGCACCGCCGCCCACCGGGGCCTGCGCCGCCTGTCCGAGCGGCTCGCGGGGTCCGCCGCCGCGGTCTCCGGGACCGTTCCGGCGCCGCAGGCGGGCTCGCTGCCCGCCGCCCGAAGTGACAAAAGCGGCGGTACGGGCGCTGAAGGGGTGAGATGAGCGACCATCAGCGAGCCCGACGGCTCGATCAGCGCACCGCCGAGCGGCTGCTCGGCGGGGCTCCGGCGCGCCCCGCGAACGGCTCCGCGGGCGGCTCCGCGGGCGACACCGCCGACGGGCATGACGCGCTGCGCGCGCTGCTGTCGGCCGCCGCCGCCACCGACGCCGAGATCCGCGACGCCCTGCGCCGCGCCCGCCTCCTCGACTGGATCGAGTCGCTGCCCCGCGGCCTCGACACCCGCGTCGGCGAGCACGGCGCCCAGGTGTCCGG